>JABDDJ010000013.1 GCA_013287645.1 Chlamydiota bacterium
GAAGATATTTCTATTCTGCTCCTATTTATGGCAACATTAATTCAGTGTTTGGGGGCATGTTCCCACTAATAAGTCATTTTGTCTCTGAAAACTTTGCTCTTAATTTTTTTATTTTATTTATTAATAACGACCTGTAAAAGAAAAAATATAATGCTATTTTTGTTTACCTCTGTAACTTTGGAGAAAAATATGAAAAGATTGCTTTATCTTTTTTTAATGGCTACATCCCATGTCTTATTTGCTAGCCCTTTTGCTTATGTGACTAACTACACTGCAGATACGATCAGTATTTTTGATCTGGCGACGAATGCCACAACGGGCTATGTCAACACGGGATCATTTAATATCTCTAATCCTATCTATGTTCGCCATGCTCCCAGTGGCACAAAAGCTTATTTGCTCACGGATGTTTCAAGCTTAGGTTTTGTGATTGATACCTCAACAGATACAATCACAAGCCAAATCGATAGTAGTACATTTCCTTTTAGCGCCCCTGTTATGGTTGCATTTTCTCCTGATGGAACTAAAGCGTATGTCTCTAATGAAATTAGTAACAATATTTCGATCATCGACGTATCGACAGATACAATCACAGGGTATGTCAATGCCAATGGCTTCCCTTTTGATCTTCCTATTGGGGTTGCCTTTTCCCCCGACGGCTCAACCGCCTATGTCGTGAATTATAATGGGAACAATATTAGCGTTATTGATGTCGCTACTGATACAGTCCTAGGATATGTCAGCAATGGCAGCTTTACGCTTGACAATCCAGTTTATGCGGCATTTATCGGAAATACTAAGGCCTATGTAGACTCTTTTAATAATACCCTGGTGTATATCATTGATGTAGGTACTAGCACTATTACAGGAAGTCTCTCAGTAGGTAGCAATCCCTTTTCTTTTCCCGGATTTGTAGCCATCACTCCTGATGCTACAGGGGTGCTCGTTATCAACGAAGGTACAGATCAAATCAGCGTAGGAGCGACATCTACAGATACGATTTCGGGCTACGTCACAGGGTCATTTAGCACTCCAAGATATCTTGGCATTACTGCCGATAGCTCTACAGCCTATATTCCCAATTTTAGCAATGACACCATTAATATTGTCGATATTGCTACTGCAACTGTCACGGGTACTGTCACTACTTCAAGCTTTCCCTTGACTACTCCTTATTCTATCAGCATTTCTCCATAAGGATGATTTAAGAGGGCTTTGTTACAGAACAAAGCTCTCTTTTACTCACTTATCTCACTCAAAACATATTTAACGCGAAGGTCGCGAAGAAGGCGAAGATTAAACGCAAAGGCGCAAAGTCGCAAAGAAATTTATTATTTGCTTTCTTTGCGCCTTTGCTCCTTTGCGTTTAATCTTCGCCTACTTCGCGATCTTCGCGTTTAAATAAATTTTGTAAGATGAGTTACACATGAAAGACCCCACTAGAATCACTGCTCCAAGAAAAGTGATATAGCTTGGCAAAGGAAGCATAGTTCCATTATGTAGCATCCCCATTAGCCAGGTAGAAGCCGCTATAAGAATGTAATAGCATCCTCCAAAAATAGAGCCGGCGGTTCCGATTGCCATCTGATATGACTTGAGGGCAGTGCTTAAGCTATTTGGAATGATTAATCCGATGCCAAAAAATATCGAAAAGAGGGATAAGATCATGCAGAGGATGCCCAGAGGTAGAAAAGTCAAAACTCCTGACATGGCGAGAAGAACAAAGAAAACACCTCCGCAGATAATGCAGAGAGAGCCCATGTGGATGAGTGTACTTCCTGACCAATATTGGCTTTGCCGGTAAGAGATGTGAGATGCGGCTACTAGGGCTCCAGCGATAAGTAATCCAAAACAGCCATAAGCGCTGGGAGAAATTCCGAGTTGTTCGATAAATATAAAAGGCGCCTCTTGGTAGAATCCAAAAAGAATACCGTTAGTTCCGCTGATCAAGAGGATATGTCCCCACAGTTGCATCGAAGTTAGCATGGTGAAAGTAAGCGTTTTCAGTTGTGCAAAAGAGAGTTTTACTGTTTTTTCAGGTCGTGTCTCTTTTAGAGAGAAAAAAGTCCAGTCTAATAAAATGAGTGCAAAAATAGTCAGAAAAATGAAATTGGCTCTCCATCCCAAAAATTGAGTGATAAATCCCCCTAGCAGTGGCCCGATAGCAGGAGAGAATGCTAAAGCTCCAGATAGGATCGAAAACAACTTAGCGCGTTCCGATCCATCATATGCATCACGCAAAATTGTTTGTGTGATGACAGATCCGACGCTGGCGCCAAAGGCTTGAAAAAACCGCCATGTCAAGAGCATTTCGATAGAGTTTGTTTGTCCACAGAGTGCAGTAGAAATTCCATAAAGAAAGATGCCTATTAACATTGTTGGCTTTCTTCCAATCCAGTCGGAGATGGCGCCCCAAAGAAGAACTCCAAAGGCGAAACCTAAAAAGTAGATGGATAGTGTAGCTTCGACCAGGTAAGCAGTAGTTCCTAAGCTTTGGGTGACATCGGGAAGGGCAGGGGTGTAGATGGTTTCGCTAATTTGAGGAAATCCGACCAGAGCGATTAATAGACTTATGGATAGTTTTTTTGAAGTGGATGACATCTCTTTAACCTATTGAACTTTTGTTGTTTATACTATCTATTTTAAATAATTAACTATTTATTTAGAATACTAATAATGGTTAATGATTCATAACTTTTGGTTAATAATGGTAGATTTAGCTGAAATGCGAATGCTCGTTCTAACCGCCGAATACGGCTCACTTGCCGCCGTCGCGCGTAAACTGGGAATTTCATCCGCAGCGGTCAGTAAGCAACTCACGAAGATGGAAAAAGAGCTAGGAGTTCAATTACTGTTTAGGTCCACACGCCGCGTAGAATTAACGGAAGTCGGACGAGACTACTGCATTCAATGCCAACGCGTTTTAGAAGAGGCGGATGAGGCTCACGCCTTGATTTCACAGATGCGTTCTGTTCCTTCAGGCTCTTTACATGTGTTGAGTGGCAGACATTTTGCCGCTTCGTATATTGTCCCCTATGTGGAGAGTTTTTTGCTGAAATACCCCCATATTCATCTCAATCTAGAGCTGGGAGAGCGCATTCCCGATTTACACTCAGAAGCTGTGGATGTTGTCATTGGAATGAGTATTTCAGCTTCTGGAGATATCATCCAGAGAAAAATCGCAAACACCTCCTATGTGTATTGCGCCTCACCTGAATATCTGAAAAAATTTGGTAAGCCAGAGAAGCCCGATGATTTGAAGAACCATCGATATATCACTCACAGCATGCGAAGGCCTGACGATAGTGTGGAGTTCGATAGAGGAAAGAGCGTTTCAGTGCAACCCTACATTAGAGTCAATGATGCGCAGACCATGTTGGAATTTGCTTTAGCAGGATTGGGGATTGTGAAACTCCATCGTTATGTCGTACAGAAATATTTGGACAAAGGCCAACTATGTGAGTTATTCACCCCTGAAAGCAAGCAAGAGATACCTATCTACGTAGCCTATCTTCAGAGACGGTTTGTCCCTTCAAAAATCCGCTGTTTCATTGATTTTTTTGTTGCTAAGATACATTTGTAAATATTGATTGATTAACCGATCGGCAACTCTAAGCGCACACTCTACCCATCCTTGATCTTCGCAAAAATCTGAAGTAAAGATGTAGATTTCTTCTCGATCATTGGGTTTTCGGACCTCTAAATCTACCTGATGAGAGTCGGTACCCACATTCCAAAAATAGTAAGCTGCATAATAGGGTGGTTTACCCCAATCTTGAAAGGCTGCTGCATAAGGATCTGGAATGTCAGTTAATCCATGCAGAATCTTCAACTGATGTAGGGCTTGACCTATTGTATTTTTTCCGGCAGTAACATCTGACGGGATATCTTGGGCTGCTTTATTCGTCTGAATCTTGAATGCATTCAACGATCTCCACAAAGGAGTGAATGCTCCTTGATATGATGCTAGCAATAATGAATTTCTGTTTCCATTCTGTGTATCCTCTTCAGAGGGGAAATAATAACAACTGCGAATCGGCATGGAAGTTATCGAGTAACCATCATTCAATTTGAGGCTACGCCACCATGGAGAATGATATGCAAAAAATAGTTTTGTCAGTTCGTTTGGAGAAACAGAATTTAAATTTGTTTGAAGTTTAGAGTCATTTGCTAATGGAGTTTGTGGTATCAAATGTAACAGCGCAGTAGGCGAAATCGTTAGAATGACCTTTCGGGCGAAGTAATGCTTTTCTTTGCCAGTGCCGTTGTCAAAAATTAGCTCATACCCTTCTTCAGGATTTTTTGAAGATAAAATCTGAACAAGACGATGGTTGAGGTGTATACTACCACCCGATTGTCTAAATTTTTCGGCCAATCGCAAGGGGATTAATTGGTATCCTTCTGCAATTTTGAGTGTTTCATTATTAGGTTCACTCACCATCAAATCGACTTTAGAGAGTAAACTAACGTCGCCTATTTGAGAAATTTCGCCTATATCGACTAGGTATTGAAAGGCTTCAGGGCTTATTTGAGAAGAAATAAAATTTATCCAACTAAGATCTTTTAATAATTTCCCTTCATAGGTAAATGTAGCTCTTTTTTGTGCCCATTCATCCGTTGTGAGAGAACGGATATTTGGAATAATTTGGGACACAGCATTTAGCAGAATTTCTGAGCCAGTTTTACCTTTTTCATTTTCGGCTAGTTTGTAAGGAAGTTTTGAAGGCTCAATCAACTCATGTTGTCTGAGCCGTACTCCTCGAAGGTAATAAAAATTATCTGTTGCTTCCGACGAAAAAGGGACAACAGTGAGCCCTAACTCTTCAGCAAGCTTTCGAACATACTTGTGATTGCCCTTAAAACGCATCCCTCCAAGCTCGACAGGAACATGTTTCATTTCTGGAAAAAATAGTGTATAAAGCCTCCCACCAATGCGATCAGTAGCTTCAAAAAGATCTATGTGCAGGGGATTTCCATCCTGCCCTTTGAGAGAACTCAGCTTCCAACTAGTGTAAGTACCATTGACTCCTGCTCCTATCACAGCGATATCGATCACTTGAGAAGAATACAACGAGGTAATGAAGAGGCTAAAACAGCATACTATTTTTCCTAAATACACAGTTCTCACTCCATGTTAATGGAATTTCAAATGAAAGTTTGACTCAAAACAGTTTATGTCCATTGGGGATTTTTTTTGTTGGCTCAATGAGGACCACAGTGCCATTTTCGTCTGGTAATCCAAGCGTCAGTACTTCTGAAACAAATTTTCCAATTTGCTTTGGTGGAAAATTAACCACTGCTAAGATTTGTTTTCCCAATAGATCTTCTTTAGAATAATGATGAGTGATCTGTGCGGAGGAGCGTTTTTTACCTAAGGGGCCAAAATCGATATCTAATTTGTAAGCGGGTTTTTTGGCTTCAGGATATTCCTCCACGCTGACGATCGTTCCTACGCGTATATCCACCTTCAGAAAGTCCGAGAAATCGATCTTTTCGGAAAGGCTATCTTTTTTTTCCATACAACCCTCCAGGGATGCTTTAAAACATGACAGGTTTTTGAAAGTTGTTTGCTTGAAGCAAGTTAATTCTCTTAAAAAATTAAAAATCAAATATAAAGCAATGTGTTTTAACTGCAAGTGCGAAATAAAGAATTGCTTTTTATCTAAAAACTCGTTATTATTTAGTCGGATTCATTTAATCATTGGTCAAATGCAAAAAATTTCAGTAGCTGCTTACATTTCTGCTATTGCTTTCATGATGATGCCCCATCGTGGGCATTTCTATTTTTTCTGTTAATTTACATTTTTTTTAAGCACTAAAAATCGAAGTTCAAAGGCTTTAGGATTTTAGCGCACGCATATTAAAAATTATTCTTTTAAAGGATTTTTCATGAAAGCAATTTATTTTATACTTTTTTCTTGGCTAGCAATAACTAGTCATGTTTTAGCAATCGAATCTAATGAGCTAATTTTAGCTAACAAGTTCACAGATTTTTACAATAAAATCTTGTCAGATCAATCTGCGATTGAAAAAATTAATCTCTTGAGACCAAAAATTTTTATTTATACTGATTTTGGAGGAGGCGTAAATAAAAATAAACCGTTAGGTGACCTACAAACAAGTGGTGAAATCGCAGGTGCAGCCTGGAAGGGTACACTACAACGCGAAATATATATAAATGATTCAGCTCAACCTTTATCGCCTATTAACGCGGCGATTCATTTAGCAAAAAGTTTTCCTTATAAAGGTATATCCGGCTTGTATTTGGATCAAAAAGAGATGCCTATTCATGCCATCGTTGTGCATGTTGTGGACCCAGGAGTTGGAAACGCTTTGGATCACGATCATCCTCAACCGAGATCAATGGTTCTAAGAAAAGATGGTGTTTTATTTATTGGACCTGATAATGGGACGCTTTCATTTGTTTGTCCTCCAGACTCTATTGCAAACTGTTGGGAAATTAATATAGATGCATTAACTTTACTATCAGGAATAGATACAAAAGTCGGAGGCACGTTTCATGGGCGCGATGTGTTTTGTGAGGCTGCCTTTCGGATTTCGGCTGGAATTATTGCACCAGGCGAAATAGGCATCAAATATACAAAACAGGACCTTCTCAATCGGTTTTCTATAGATAAGGAAAATGAAAAAGCAATTAGCGAAACAAAGTCGCTTAATTATGAGCGAGTCTATACTGATCGGCTATTTTATGATGCACATGTCACACATGAAAGCGAGCTATTCGCTACGGCTTTTTTGTTAGGGATTGTGCAGTCTTCTCTTTACCGGGAGGGTCAAAAAGTAGCTGTAACTGATTCAAAAAAAATATATCTTCCTTTCCCAAATACTCTTAAAGGAGTGAATCCATTTATTGCGATTGTCAATTATAAAAATGGAAATATCTTTATAGGTCCAAACAATGGTTTAGGGAGCGGTTTTTTTAAAAAATTCAATTATCCTGACATAAAAATTTTTCACATCAGTCAAGAAGTTTTTAGATCGATTATCAATGAACGTAATAATGAAATTGTAGCATCAATGATAGAACGTCAACCCAGATTTGAGGGTCAATTAGTTGAAATTGATTTTTTAGGAGAGGTGGATGACTTAATTAAAGATGAAAAGAATCGGCCTGCAAAAATTAAAGCAAAAATTTGGATTGATTTGTATGGAAATATGAAAACTACTATTCCCAGTTGGATATTAGATGAAGTTAAACGATTACATGCTTCGATTAACGTTATCATAAATGGAGTTAAAAAATCCGTTGTCCTTGCTGATACTTTTTCGCAAGTTCTCAATGGGCAACTTTTTATCTACAATGGTAGTAGTGGCGCCATAGGTCCTAACCCTCATCGATCAAAACGATATGTCGAAATTACGTCCAATGGTATCTATGGTGTCTTTGGAATAGACTTTTTTGAAAACAATGGAATCAAACCTCAACCCGGTGATATCATTTGGGCTGAGTTTGATTATCCAGATATCCACTAATTATCAATCAGGATGGGAATAATCACCATAGAGCCTCACTAGCTCTGTGGTGGTGGATTATACAGCAAAACATTTGATTTATTGATTTTTTTTTAGCCAAGGTGCTTTCGTAATTCTGATTCGACTAAAAATTGTTTAACTCTTGGAATTCTTAATTGAGGATCTATTTTATTTTCACGGATTTTGTAAGCAAAAGGTAGGAAATCATCTCCTTTTTCTACCCAACCCACAAACCATCCCAGTTCGTTTTTGCCATCTGGCTGATTTGAAAAACCACTCCCCGTCTTTCCAAATAATTTCCATCCATTAGGCAGCTCTTCAAGAAATAATAATTGTCTTGTCATTTGAATAGCATAGCTAGAAACGGGATGCTTATGTTGAAGCATTTTTTGAATAAATGTTACCTGTTCTCTAGGGGATATTTTTAAAGAAGTTAACCAACAAGCATTCGTGAGACCACCAGAAGCATCTTGATTACCATAATCCAAAGCTGTTAAGTAAAACTGAAAGTTATGCATCTCTAAACGCTCTGCTAATCTTTTAGAGAACCATAAACAAGAATTTTTTATCCATGAAAGTGGAGTTTGAGGGCGTTTCCATGATTCTAAATAGTCATCATACCCTTCTTGATACTGCCAGACTGGATTATTCTCATCTTGCAAAATGCCAGAATCAAATCCGATCAAACTTAAAGCGATTTTAAAAGTTGAACGAGGTGTCTCACGTTCATCGATATGAGACCCTATTTCCAGCACGATTTCACTAGATTTGCCGTCGATTAAAAGAAAACTTTCTTCAGCGGATAAAGCTATCTTAAGAATAATACAATTAAACAAAAGTAAAGTAAAAATTTTATTAAACATATTAATAAAAAAGATCCTTCAAATCCTGCTTTTTTATTCTTTTAAAACTGGTCAGGTTTTTGAAAGTTTTTAGCTTGTAGTAATGCAATCATCTTTTCCGGTTGATGAGAATGACTACGCACTAGTGTATAACATTTCTTTTGTTCTTCGGGAGTAAAATCTTCTCTTTTAACGAGCCCTGCATCAAAAAGGTAGGCTACATGTTCTGAAAGTCCGTGAAGGGCAATATTAAAATATTTTTTCTTATTGTCGTCAAAATCCAAGCCTTCAAAAATGCGGTCCGCTAGCTGTTGGAAAGCGGGAAATAGATTCTTAGATCCTACTCGGACTTTCCAATCCGTACCGATGCGGCCATAGATATTTAACAATCCCCATAAAGTATTTCCGCTTGCATCAAACTTTGTCAAGTTCCTATCGAGGTTAATAGGATTTAGAAGCATGTGCTTTAGTACACCAGGAAGTGTGGGAAAAGGCTTGCGAAACTCTTCTAGGGCAAGATCATTTAATTTTGCCATTGCTCTAGAAATTTCTTTATTAATATAGGCAAGACCAAGAGGTATAGCAACAACGACGGCAGCAAAAGAAAGCCAGATGGGTGTAGTTACTGCCATAATAGTCGTTCCAGTCAAGAGTATTAGCGCTGTGCGATATAGAATTTTATCTGTCGCTACCTTAAATGTTCCGGATCTCTTTCTTATCTCTATAGCCGGCTCAGAAAGATTAAATATAGAAGTATGTTGATCAGGTAAAAAGGACGGAAGGTCATTTAGTATTAAGGGATCCTTGTCTTTTGCTTTTTCTAAAGTAATTTCGATCAGAGCAAGCCTTTTAGTTTCATTTTCGTTGTTGGATTTTACACTACTAATTATTTCCTTATAATTGTCGGGAACAGACGCTCCAAATGATAGTAGCAGGCCTATGTGTTCGAGTCTGAAAGCATTAATAACTTTTATTAAAGGTGTTGAGCCGTTGGATACGATATTAATATCAAATTTATTTTTTAAGAGAAGATCAGCAACTTCATAGTCTTTCACTCTTAACCAACACTTGGTTTGCTCTACAGGAGAAAGGTTGCATGGTTTAACTTTTTCTAAAAAGTAGGTCACAAATGCAGGGTTTGGATGGCTAATAATTAGGTCAATATAATCTGTGAATGGTATTTGCGCATCGATAAGTAATTTGAAAGCTTCTAAAGCACGAGGGTCGTTATAATCTACATCCGTTTTCAAAATATATGGAAATAAAGTGGGCATGTTATCTTTGGCAGTCTCGTTGCCAGAATTTAGAAGAGTTCGAATTGACTCTGGATCTGTAGATATGCAAGGAAGGGCGTATATACTCTCATTACTATCAGATTTTACATTATACCTTTTAAAATATTCAATGGCTTTTTCTTTTATCGCATGTGTTGCTCGTCGTATCTCAAACATGAAGTATGATGGTGGAAGAACGGTAGCGGCGATGAATGCAAGAGAAGTAAGCGGAGAAGATTGACTCAAAAGAGCGAGTGTACCTCCTAGACAAGTGCCAACAACAAATGTAACACGGGGAATTAAGGTTTCTTTTTTAATGATGTATTTTTCTTTATAATAAAAATCCGAATCATGATAAATAGCGGGCTGCCAAAATGTTAATGCTTGAAGCATGTTAATTCTCCTATATAAACAAAATTATGTCCATTATAACGAAAACCAAATAAAAATCAATAATTTTATTTTATTATTTTATAGAAAATTTAAACGCGATTAAATAGTTTTTGCGTAAAGGTGAGCTATTTAGAGTAGCTGGGGCCGCCATTATCCGATGTTGAGTCGACTTGATTCGATACAATCGCTTCAAACACTGTGTAGAGCTGGATGTCTCCATCCATGTCCGTTGGAAATATATAGTCCATGTCATATGGAAAAAAGATGCGATACACTTTGATAAAGTGAAGAATTTTTTCCATTCCTGATCGCCGCAAAATCATCGAATGGGCTCCCCATCTCGCGCCAATTTTTTGAAAATCTGGGCTGACTGCATATCTTTGGGCAAATATGGATGGATTCCATGGGGTAAAGTTGGGGCGATTAGCGGCCCAATAGCAGGGATTATATTCTCCATTTCTCTTCCTGATATCTCTGTCGGTAAACAATATATCCCAATTTCCTTTTCCGACTAACGCATCAAGCTTATCAATTAATTCTGGAATAACTCTGGGGTCTCTGATGACTTCAATGTCATCTTCCATAACCCAAATAGTCTCGTAGCCAGAATCCAAAGCATCTTGAAGCACTGACAAGTGGCTTAAAACAATCGCGATGGCTCCACGGGATACGCAATGGCCAAAATAGGTTCTGCCTATTTTCTGAATGGGTTCGTGGGCATGTTGGATGGTCTGATCTTCATCGAGGTAGTAGTAGGTACCCATCAGGCCACTTCCAATCCACGGTGCATACTTTAGGCCTACATCATTGATGACCTCTAAGGATAGTTTCCAGCCATTAACCGCAGAAAAACGGTAGGGATAAACACCAAAAGGATTTAGTCTATTGGAACAATCCTCAAATCTATCTGGGCGCTCATCCAGATTAATCATGTAAATAAAATCGATATTTCGCATGCTGTGATGAGCGTTTTTATTCAGGCAGGGCTTAAAATGATCTGCAATGTCGGCAACGAGTGTGCCGACAAGTGTTAACAAAGCAGTTAATAAATATTTAAAGAACATTATCTGCAAACTGGGTGAGTTCATCAGGCGAGATAGTGTCGTTAACTCTGAGATAATTGAGGATAGAACTTCGATATTTTTGGATTGCGGCTATTACATCAGGGTACTCTTTGTTGATCCAAAAAGTAGTGCCTTGTCCACAGGGTATGTAGATCTTCTCATAGTCTGCAGGGGTATTCACTTTATTCCAACCATAGAGGTTTTCTTCTTCTTCAGTGCCATAGTCGCTGGCAGTATCATGTGCAGCGACAACAGGTATCTTATTGGCAAGTAATAATTTGACTAAATCTCCTCGGATATAGACACCCGGATCTACGAATCCTACCTCGATAGGGTATCCTCCTTCGTTTGCTTGTCTAATTAAAACTTTAAAATGTCTATCGAGCTCTTTCAAATAACTGGAATCAATCAATGCATAATCTTTATGCATACTGCACTGGTATGCACACGCATTGTTAAAGCTATTACTTCGCAGGTCTCCATTGTATGTCATTGGAATCCAGTTGGGGCGATCACTGAAAAGCTTCAAGCATTCTTTATACCAGAGGTCACCATAGCCTGGAGTGACATACTCAATCGATATCACCTTGTCGGCGTGATCCATAAAGTATGCTGTTGAAAATCCACAGCCACATTCTAAAAATCCATGTACCTTCATGCTATTAAACAATTTTCTCCAATGAGGGATATGGTCAGTGTAGCTGGTTTCAATACCCATTTTAGTTAACCAGTCATAGGTGACAAAATCTGTCTGATAAGCAAAACTTGATGTCGCAAATGCTAAAGAAGCGCTTAGAGATAAAATAAAACTTTTAAACATAACCTATCCTTTTCTTTTGGATGCAAAAAGGCCTGTTATGCAAAAAAAAATATTATTTACACAAGACTAAAAGAAGTGCTGCATCGTATCGGCATCTTGGACTGCAAACCCTTTTTCATCATTGTCAAAGTAACAATAGACCGACTTGTCTAAAGCCCATTTTTCGATTTTGTTTTTCCACATACTGATACCCTTAGGCCCATACGATCCCTCATAAGCTTTTTTAGGGCCATGTAAGCGAATATAAGTAAAGTTGGACGTAAATTCCTCTGGAGTCAAGTGGCCATTTAAATCTGTAATGCACAAAGCAATTTTATTTTTGGACAAAATGTCATAGACCTCATCCACATACCAGGTGTCGTGTCTAAATTCAAAAACATACTGATGATCGTGGTCTAATAGGGCACAAAATTCTACTAAGCGCTCTTTGCTGTATCTAAAGTAGGGAGGTAACTGAAAAAGGATCGGACCTGTCTTCTCCTTAAAATCTTTAATTACCTTATAAAATAATTCCAAACTATTTTTACAGTCTTTCAACAGCTTGCGATGGGTAATATAACGGCTGGCTTTAATGGAAAATCTAAAATCATCAGGAACTTGTGCATACCAATTTTTAACTGTGGTTTCTCTAGGTAGATGATAAAAGGTGGTATTAATTTCCACTGTAGAAAAATAGCCAGCGTAATAATGCAACCAGTCGGTGCTTTTTAGCTCTTTAGGAAAAAAATTCTCTTTCCAATGAGGATATGACCAACCAGATGTTCCAATATGTACTTTTTTCGAAGACATTTTATTTTTCATATCTGTATATCTAAAATTTTAAACTTAAACATTTATGGGTAAAAATGCTAGAGCGTACAGAGAAGCTTAAGGGGCATATCTGGGGTAGGGCCTCCGTAGTAAGCCTTCCGACATTTTTGGTAACTCTTCTGCTTTTAATCTTTGCTCCTCTCCTTGTCGTCTATTTTTACATCTCCGCTTTTTATTTCAACTGCTCTCTAACCGCTCCTATAGAGGCCATACTCAATGGGGAAACTAATCATTTTCCCACCCTATCTCTTAATGCTGCAGCTCTTTGGGGAGTCTGGCTTACTCTACAAATCTTACTAGCCATGCTTCCTGACCGTCTTCACAAATGGATTCCTAACTACCAAGGAGGGGAGTGTGTAGGCTCTGTAACTCCCTCAGGTTATAGCCACAGCTATAACATCAATGGTTTACAGGCCTGGATTATCTCTCACATTCTATTCATCATAGGCGCCTTTGGATTAGGTTGGTTTTCTCCCACTATCATCTTTGACAACTGGGGGGATTTGCTCTGGATTGCGAATATTCTTGGATTTTCTCTAGCTATCTTCGTTTTTGCCAAGGCGTACCTCTTTCCTTCCTTCAAAGAAGACCGAAAATTCAGCGGCAACTTCATCTACGATTTTTTTATGGGAATCGAGCTTAATCCTCGTATTGGAAATTTTGATTTAAAATTATTTTTTAATGGACGTCCAGGGATCATCGCCTGGTCTATGATTAACCTCTCCTTCGCCTCTGCCCAATACTCTTTCTACGGTTACATCACCAACTCCATGATCCTCGTCAACCTCCTACAACTTCTCTATATCCTCTACTTCTACTGGAAAGAGGCCTGGTACCTAAAAACCATGGACATCCACCACGACCACTTTGGCTGGATGCTTGCCTGGGGAGACTGCGTCTGGCTTCCCTACATGTATACTCTCCAAGCTCTCTTTTTAGTCTTTAACCCTATCGATTTATCATTCAGTTACGCACTCTTCACTCTAGCCATTGGATTAATCGGATTTTATATCTTTGCCTCCTCTAATAATCAAAAAGACAAATTCAGAAAGTCTGATGGTAATATGCTTATCTGGGGAAAAGAACCTAACTTTATTCCCTGTCAATACATCACTCAAGATGACACCCTACGACAGTCAAAATTACTCGTTTCGGGCTGGTGGAAGGTCTCTCGCCACATGAACTACACAGGGGATCTACTCCTCTCCTTCGCCTATAGCTTTGCCTGTGGAATTGACTACCTCTTTCCCTACTTTTACTTTATCTTTCTGACAATCTTGCTTGTGCATCGCTGCATCAGAGATGAAAAACGCTGCCACGACAAATATGGAAAAGCCTGGGAAGCCTATTCCCAAAAAGTTCCTTATAGACTCATTCCCTACATCTGGTAACACGAAGTCGCGAAGATTAATTAAACGCAAAGTCGCAAAGGCGCAAAGAAGAGTTTATTTAAATAAATTTCTTTGCGCCTTTGCGTCTTTGCGTTTAATTTTTCTCCTGGTTCACGATCTGGAAGGTGAGTAAAAAAGAAAAGCCGTGCAAAACCTCAGTTCTGCACGGCTTATTTAGATAGTCTATCTAATTTGCTTAATGGTCATAAATGCACTAGTTGTAGCTCCTGATGGATCTACTAGTGTAATGGTATTAATAGTGTTCAATGAACTACTGATCAATTCAAATGTAGTACCCGGTGTACTTACATTAAAGGTCAATGACGCAGCTGCCCAGTCACCGACAGCGCTTGCCACATTAAAGACCGCAAGTCGACTTGCTGTGACTTCAGTACCGTTCACCCGCAAAGCTATTGTTGGGTTAAGGTCTAATAGGCTTGCTGTAAACCTTGCGCCAAAAGTCACCTCATAATCTCCAGTATTGGTAACAGTAAATACTCCGGTACCAGGCGTGAATGCAATAGCTCCGGCAGAATCCGTTACTGTATTAAACAATATAGGACTGCTTGTAGCGACTGCTTGGTCACTAAAGGCTCCTCCATTTGCGACTGCAGAGATAAAGTTGCTAATACCATTGATAAACGTTCCATTAGGACCAGTAGGACCTAGTGGACCCGTCGGACCAGTCGATCCTGTTATACCAATGGCTCCAGTAGGACCTGTCGGGCCGGTATTACCTGTAATACCTTGAGTACCTTGGTGTCCAGTGGGACCCGTAGGACCTGTAGCGCCAGTATTACCTGTAATACCTTGGATACCTTGTGGTCCAGTAGGGCCTGTAATACCTTGAATACCTTGGATACCTTGTGGTCCCGTAGGGCCAGTATTACCAATAATACCTTGGATACCTTGTGGTCCGGTAGGGCCTGTAATGCCTTGAATACCCTGTGGTCCCGTAGGGCCGGTATCACCAATAATTCCTTGGATACCCTGTGGTCCTGTAGGGCCGGTATCTCCTGTAATCCCTTGGATGCCTTGTGGTCCGGTAGGGCCTGTAATACCTTGGATACCCTGTGGCCCTGTAGGGCCGGTATTACCTATAATACCTTGTGGCCCAGTGGGACCTGTGGGACCTGTTGCACCTGTGGGTCCTGTTGCACCAGTTGGGCCTGTTGCACCAGTCGGGCCAGTAAAACCTATAGAACCTGTAGGACTTACAGGACCAGTAGGACCTAAAGGACCGGTAGGACCTGTTGGGCCAGTTGGTCCAGAAATACCTTGAGGACCTTGAGGTCCGACAGGACCAGGAGGACCTGCAGGAGGTGGGGGAAATAGGGATGGAAGGTGTCTACGATCTAGCGAGCCGAAATTTTCTTTAGAGTGCTCTGCGTAAATTGTGTTTCCAGCGAATAATAAAATAAATAAGCCATTGGCTATATAAGTGCGTAATCCTCTCATTGGGCCTCCTAAAGCTAGCTGAAGGAATTGAAAGCTCAAGGTAAAAATAAAATTTATTTTTGTCAAAGTAAAAATTTGCTGGGAATTAAAAGAGAAAAACTTTAGTTAATTGTTTATTGGATTTTATTTGAATTAATATTAGAGTGTAATTATGTCTAGTTTCTTTCTGTCATCTTCGGAAGAAAAGCCCCAAGTTAAATAGACAAAAATTAAAAAAATAGCTTATATAGATCTCCAGGATAATAAGGAGGGCTGTTATGCTAAAATCTATTCTATTTTTTCTTTTTTCAGGCTCAATAACCCTGTTTTCTTCCGAATTTAGTCAGCTTCCTCAAGTTATTGATTTTAGTAGATTTAAGACAAGCATCCATAATTTCAACTATGAGCATGATCCTTGGTTATTAGGCTATTGCGCCTTTAATTATGCGCCTGAGTTAACACCTGTTTTCGCACTTCTTAAGCGCGATTTTCATATTGATGTCGCTGTAGAGACCGGAACAAGTCAAGGGAGTACCACTACGCTCTTTTCTCTATTATTTGATGAGGTCCACACGATCGAAATCGTAGAGTCTGTTTATTATCAGACGCAGAAGAGATTAAGCGGAATAGATAATGTCCATTGCCATTTAGGAAGTTCTGAGGCAGTACTTAAAGAGCTGCTGCCATCATTGAAAGATAAGCGCATCCTATTCTATCTGGATGCCCATTGGCAATCCTACTGGCCTTTACTAGATGAATTAGAAGAGATTAGCAAGACCCATAAAGATAACTGCATTATAGTCATTGACGATTTCAAAGTACCTGGAAGACCAGAAATAGCTTATGATAGCTATGGCAATCACGCCTGTTCCCATGGGTACATCAAAAAGAACTTACAAAAAGTTTTTACAAATTACGCTATTTACTACCTCATTCCAAAATCACCCTACTGCCGAGCCAAATTCATTGCTTTTCCTAAAGACTGGAGCTCTTAATACTCAGCATAGTGAGTTTCTGGCAAAGTTTGACCGCCATCTACAATGATGCTTTGGCCAGTAATGTAATTAGATTCTTTTGAAGCCAGAAACATCACAGCATAACCCACATCTTCTGGAGTTCCAATACGGCCTAAAGGAATAGCTCTAAGCATATTATTCACATGTTCCGCCCCAATTGCATCAAAGCTTTCCGTCATGATATTTCCAGGCTCAATCGCATTGATATTAATGTTATACTTAGCTAGTTCCACAGCTGCCGTGCGAATAAAGCCGGTTACTCCACCCTTTGATGCTGTGTAGTGCGAATATCCAGGCAGAGCGGTCTGTGGACCAGAAATGGACGAAATTATCACAATTTTGCCTGAACCCTGAGCCTTCATCGTAGGAATACAGGCTTTCACAGCCAAAAAGGTGCCTGTCAAATTCACCTGGATGACCTTTTCCCATTCCTGTAAAGACATATTTTCAAGCCTAGCATGAGGATAGATCCCTGCGTTATGACAAAGAATATCTACCCTTCCATAGGATCTTATAGCCTCCTGAACCATCCTCTCCATATCTTCAGAACGACTCACATCCCCTTGGACAATGAAACCCTCTCCACCACTTTTCTGGATAGCTTCATTAACCGCTTTCAATTGTACTTTATCCCTACCCACTAAAACAACCTTGGCGCCCTCTCCGGCAAATAGTTGAGCGATTCCACGCCCAATACCTCTCGACGCACCTGTAACAATAACTACTTTTTCATTGAATCTGTTCATGACATCATTTCCTCTTACTCATGAGACAAAAAACGGAATAACTCGCTAGGTATATGTCAACACTGCATAATTTTCAAGAAAAGTAATCAACTTTTACCATTATATGGTTCAGCTTTTAATTGAAAAATTAAAGATGTTTGGCTAATCTCATCGCTTAGATTTGTTTTGGAGCGTTGATTATGAAAGGATATTTTCTCTTAATTTGCTTTTCTCTGGCTAGCTATCTTAATGGAGAAATCATTGAAACTAAAAACTTTAAAGAGATCACACATCACATTCATCCAGAAACCTTAGTCATTCTTGATATTGATGATACTCTTTTAGTTCCCGTTCAAACATTAGGAACAGATGCTTGGTTTTTATCTAGATTAGATCATCATTTTCAATTAAAAAAAGACCACTTTTTAGCTCTAGATCAGGCCTTGGCTGAATGGGAGGCCATTAGGCATATTACAAATGTCAAGATTGTAGAAGAGGGCACTGAAGAAATTATCAATGATATGCAAAAAGAAAATATAGTGATAATGGGTTTGACTACCCAAGGATTGGCTTTAGCTACCCGAACTGTAGTTCAGCTTAAATCACTCTCCATTGATTTATCTAAAACAGCTCCCTCCGATCAAGATAGTTATTTTATTAATGGACAGAACGGAGTGCTTTACCGACAAGGTATTTTATTTACTTCAGGAACATCAAAAGGGGAAGCTCTAATTAAATTACTTGATATGATCAACTATCATCCAAAGGATGTTGTTTTTATAAATGATAAAAAAAATAACCTTCAAGACGTAGAAAAAAGTGTAGAGTTAAGAAATATGCATTTTATTGGATTGCGCTATAGTTATAGTGACCAAAGAGTTGCAAATTTCAACCAAGAAATTGCCGAGATACAGTGGACTCATTCTACATTTGATCATTTACTTTCCGATGAAGAAGCTTCTGTCTTGCTGAATAGGGATTAAAAAGAAAAATCGATACGGTTCTAAATGGATCATTTGATGTCATATTTAATACCGTTTTCAAAAATCAAATCTATTTGTTCCAAAATACAAATTATGATACAACCAACTCTATTTTTTCGATTTGCTTTTGAAAGAATTCTTTACTCCAATTTTCAACAAATTTTCTTTCTTCCGATCGAAGAAAATTTTCAACATCACGCTTAGCTGACTTCCAATCTACGTCAGAGACTTTTTTTTCAAGTTCTTTGCAAAGCCATTCTTTACTGTATGGAATCTCTTGCTCTTTATATGGTCCTGCCTGATAGAGTGCATTTTTGAGTAAAAGGTAATTAATAGGTGTTCTTCTCGACAAATACCAGAGGAAATCAAACCAATCTCGGCCTTTTTCATATTTTCTACAAAGCAATGCATGACATTTGCTTGCAAATAAACTTGGAAAATCCTGTATTAGAATAGAGAATGGATAAGGATAGCTTAGGAAGGCATTTTCAAAGTTAGAAGCTCCAGGAGGTTTTGTATCAATCTCCAACTTAATTGTAATTTTTTGTTCATCTGAGGGCAGTCTGTCATAGGTTAGCTCAAGGATTTTAGCAAAGGAGTCTTCTTTTAAAAATGCTGTCTTAATTGCTCCTTTAGCATCAGCACGCTCTTTAATTTCTAGATTTACACCAAAGGAATTGAATTCGATTTCAATAGCCTTTAAGTATGATTGCCATTGAAATGAATCCGAGGGCTTTAAAAGTATAAAATCTAGATCTTCTGAAAATCTTTTTAATTGGTGCACAATTCTTAGAGCTGTTCCTCCTTGAAAAGCAGCCAATTTAAAAAAATCACTCCTTGCTAAACCAGCCAATGCAATTTCTTGATAGATCTCTTTTAAAGCGCTAAGTTCTTCTTGTTTAGAGAGAGAATTGTAACTTTTAAGCCGTTCTTGAATAATTGTGATAGTCATGATCACAATCCTTTTAGCAAAATATTAAGCATCTTTTTTACTCTAGGACTTGGATATTCATTGATAAGTTCAACAAACATTTTTTTATCGAAATCTTGAAAGCTTTCGATTTCGATACGAAGATCCTCTGAAAGGTCATTAATTGAGTTCCAAGTTCGTTTTCTTGCATAGATCATATCTGCAAGAGCTTTTACAGGAGATGCTATAAACAGAGTTAAAGCATTTTGTTGATGTTGTTCAACTCCAAAAGAAAAAGCCTTGATGGGAATATGTTCATACGAAAAGATTCCAACAGGCGTTTCGAATTCTTTAGCTCTTTTAACCGATGCACAGGTTGTTGTTCTTACAGCTTCAGGAGTCCATCCATGATAGCTTAGTGCAGACTCAAAGCTTACATAAGAAGGGCCATAAATAATTGTAGCGATTTCAAAAGTATTTATGAGAGCTCTCTTGGCATTTTTAATTAAATACAAGTCTCTTCGAATGGGAATAAGGTAACCCTTGCGGATAGTTCTTTTAATGATGGCTTGGCGAGAGTCGGCAGACTTATCTAAAATATGGTGTAAATCAATTCCTGAGATATAAGGCTTTGACCAATTCAATAAAATTTCAAGAAAATAGCGATTCATAAAAACCTGCTGTTAACTGGCACTTATTGACTGTTTCTTATTCAATAATATGAAATAATTGTATTTCTTTGCAAGATGTTGTCACAAAATGACAGTTTCCTACATGAAAAATCAAAAGTGCTTGTACATCCCAGAAGTATAAGGGTAAATTCTTCTAATACTTGTACCCATTTAAGAAAAATGGAATGTTTACGTGATAGCCCCGGCATCCGTGAAGAAGCTTCTGCTTTGCTAATAACTTTAGATGAATTAGCCAATGAAGCACAAGAACTTGATATGGGATATTAATGGCTTTCCTTGGATCTTCATTTTGAGCAATGAGTTAATTGACAGCTATACCTTAACTAACATGATATCTTTTCTCATATGCTAAAGGGGATAAATTGTCGTCGCTCCACCATCTATGACTAAATCAGTACCAACAATATATGAAGATCTTGCTGAAGCGAGAAAAAGAACAGCTTCGGCTATTTCAGAGGGATTAGCAAAACGACCAACAGGAATATTATTTATAAATTCTTCGATTTTTTCGGGATAATGATTCTTAATTTTGTCAAAAATTGGCGTATCTGTATATCCAGGGGAGATAGCATTTACCCTTATCCCCCTTTCAATTAAATCGGCTGCGAAATTACGAGCAAGGGCACTTATTGCTGCTTTAGTAGAGGAATAAACACTATCATTACGTAGACCCACATGATGAGCTGCAGATGAGGTCAAAATAACAGAAGAGCCCTTTTTTAAGTACTGTATAGCCCTTTGAATAGTGAAGTAAACTCCTTTAAAGTTTGTATCAACAATATCATCAAAAAAATTTTCATCTACTTCATCGATGACTCGTTTACCCCCTATTCCAGCATTTGCAATAAGGACATCAATTTTCCCAAATACTTTTTCTGTTTCTTTATATAGTTTTTCAATATCTGTTAAATTCCTAATATCTCCCTGAATAAAAATAGCCTGTTTCAGCACTTGACATTGGGTTTGCAATTTGTTGAGATCGGTTCGATCAAAAATAACAATTTTAGCATCATGTTCGTTAAACTTGTCTACAATAGCTTCTCCAATACCACTATTGCCACCTGTGACTACCACGACTTTATTAAAAAATTCATTCATATCTTCCCTTAATGATTGAGAAAAGGAACAATAACATTTTCATTTGATGAAATAAAGAACTTAGATAACCTTCAGCAATGAAAGATTGGCTAGCAATTTGTATCTTGACTAGGCTCTCTTTTTTTTTCAAAATTAACATAAGGTTAACATGCTCATTCGTTTATTTTTCTTACTGGCCTCTTTTTCTCCTACTATTGAAGAATGGCTATGGAAACGATGGTATCAAAAACTTGCTAGTTCCTATAAAAAGAAAGATTGGCGATTCATGAATTATGGATATGCACCTATTAACAGCGAGCCATTACTTACTCTAAACAATGAAGAAGATGAGAAAAATCGCTTATTTATTCAACTCTATCACTACACACTTTCTGATATCGATGTAAAAGAAAAAAATATATTAGAGGTGGGATCTGGAAGAGGTGGGGGAGCAGATTATGTAGCACGTTACCTAGCCCCATCTTCTATTATCGGGGTTGATTTTGCTAAGAATGCCATCGACTTATGCAATCAATTTTATCATCATCACAATCTTTCTTTTGTAGAGGGAAACGCAGAAAAACTTCCCTTTCCAAATGATCATTTTGATGTCATATTTAATGTAGAGTCATCTCATTGTTATGGAAATATGCAAGCCTTTGTTGCTGAAATTAATCGTGTTTTGAAACCTGGAGGAATTTTTTCTTGGGCAGATCTAAGGACCGTGAAATCCATGGAAAAAGATGATGATATTTTTATGAGTAGTCCCTTAAAACTTCTTCTTAAGAAAAATATTACCCCAAATATCTTACAAGCCTTAAATGAAATTTCAGATCAAAAAAAAGAAGCTATTAATAAACGTGTTTCATATTTTTGGAGATCTCTGTTTTTTGAATTTACAGGTGTTCGTGATAGTAAAATTTATCACGGTTTTGAAGAAGGAAAAATGGTATACTTCTACTACCGTTTTCAAAAACCATGAGAAGTATCCGTAGATCTTGTTTTTAAGTTGCCCATCAGGAGTATCATAATATTCATCAAGCTGCAGAACATGAAATACTGGTGAAGCAAATAATTTATTGCAGGAATTGTATATTGCTTGAAAATGCTCGTCAGATTTATTTGGATTTTTATATTCATTTAGCTTCATAAATGTTCCTATTACTTTGATGCTTCAGGTAACGCTTTGATATTATCTACTAATTTTTCGTTTTCTTTATTAATCCGTCTTTCAAGTTTTTTAATATCTTCTTCAGGCGGCAATTTTTCAGGCAAAATATTACTTTTTGCTAATAAATTTCGCACGTCTTGATTGTTTTTTACATGCTCTTCAACGATTTGTTCCTCACCTCGAAGTCCCTCTTTTTTCACATTGAAATGTGTGATTTCTCCAGCAAAGTCCTTAGCTTTGATAGTGATTGTGGGTAAAAAGTCAGCTAGAGGTCGTGATTCTGGAACGCCTAATTTGCGTTTCATCTGAATGGTAGTAAAACCACCGAATAGGGCTTGATCTCCCTTGCTTCTTATGCGCGCAAATCCCTGGTCATCAACTCCATGCTCATACAAAGTTGCGGACAATTCTCTTTCTGTCTGAGATAGCTTTTGTCTAGCTTCAAGCCGTTCAACAATTTCTATTCTTTTTTCAAGTAACTCTTGTTTTCTGGTTTGAAGAGCAAAGTAACTTTGAGCAAAAGCTATTGATGCTTTCCTTGGATCTCCATTTTGAGCAATGAGGTAACAGGCATACCTTGAATTTCTCTAGTGCCTCCAGAACCAATTGGAACCATTTTTCCGACGTCAGCAAAATGGTCTGCAACTATGTGAGAGGATTTTTCGCAAGCAATTTTAGCTTTTTCGATTACATTTAAAAAATTGCTCCATTTGTCATATTCAAGAAGCTCCTGAATATCTCTAGCCATCCAAAATTCGACATCCTGTTCAATATGAGCTGATTCCTCAAAACTTTTTGTCAGTTTGGCTATAATTTCTTTTTTCATAACGCATTACCTTTTTGCCAATTCTTAATTTTCTGACCAGCATCTTAGGTTAAGATGCATATTCAGATCAATTGTCGATCCTCACATAACTCTTAAACGGTAAAGATAATGTGCATTCAGTGCCAATAGCAATGGTATTTCGGTTAAAAATTGTCTTCTCTCTAGTCAATCGGCCTGCATGAACAGATAAATAATACCGTTTGTCTTGTTCTTCGATACGTTGAATAATAAAACCAGAACCATCAAGACCAATGTATTTTAAATGACGAATCTGCTGATACTGATCTTGAGAACATTCAAAGATAAACTCTTCTAAATATCCATGCTCTTTGGCAATTTTAGCATCTCTCAATATCACTCTGCCAATAGGTTCTCCATTAAGTAACCATTTATCGGGATCACTTGAAACCATGCCTAAGCTTATCTTACTGCCTGTATGAAGATGAATGAGAGAAGAATTTAAAAAGATTTTTTTGGAGATTCTTGCAATGACCTGAATTTGATCAATTTCATTTTTTTCGAGTTTTATCTCTTTGATTTGTGCTTTAACTCCATTTAAAGAAATAACTTTTTTTTGTATTTTTTGTTGAAATTTTTGAGGCAAACGAACGGT
Organism: Chlamydiota bacterium; assembly: GCA_013287645.1. Classification (GTDB taxonomy): domain Bacteria; phylum Chlamydiota; class Chlamydiia; order Chlamydiales; family JABDDJ01; genus JABDDJ01. The sequence continues at coordinate 23,539 of JABDDJ010000013.1, forward strand.
AATATCAACAGTGTCTGAATCTTCAAAGATATGAGTAACAGTGTAAAGGCCTTCAGTGTAACTAGAAAAAGATTCTATATTAAAAAATTCAAAAGGAAATGCTTCATAAAGCTTCTTAAGATCGCACTGAGGTAATGGCTCTCCGCCGATTTTTAAAGCTTCTTCAACAGTAGTGGCATATTTAAAATCAAATCTGTTTGTTCCAAAATAGTAGTCTTGATATTTAAATAAGTTTTCAGTGTTGTTCGCATTCTCAATGATTAATAGGCGCGCTGAGATTCCAAATGCTTCGGCAACAATTACCCCAGAAAGTGCGCTTGAAATGACAAATTTGCTATCAAGTATTTTATTGACGACCTGATCCCAAGGTTCTTTTACGCTTACCGTACTGAACTCTGATAAAAAGAGTGGCTCATCCGAATAATGTGGAATAACAATATACTCTTTTGATGGATTCGGATTTTTTGTAAATTCTGGAAACAACAATGGCAATAGCAAGGTTGGATCGCCATAGACCTCTGGACACGCTATTCCTCTATCAAGTAAGAACTTTCTTGTTAGTGGACCTCTTACGGCACGCACATCTAAGTTAGTAAAAGCATAAGCACTCATAGGTGTTTTCCCATTAACACCTGTACCCCAAATCACATCATTCTCTTGAGCATAATTAAGTATAGATCCCATTCCGAGTAATTTTCTTTCGTTACAAATGGGACTCTCTACTACACGCACTTTATGACCTAGTATTCTTTCTGTTAAAGCCTCTGATAATGCATCTCCAAAATTAGAAAATCCTTGTGTTGCTCGTGCATCCCAGAAATATAATGGCAGTTCAGCTTCATGTGCGGTTACTTGCAAGCAAAAGCAAGTCATGAAAATAGACAATACAGTTTTGATCATATGACTTCCTGAACGTGTTTGACTTAAAAAAAAAGCTCAACCAGAAAAATACTACAGGGATAATTAAAAAGGAATAGTGGGCTAAGAGAAGAATAAATAGAATATCCGGACTTATATAATTTTGCTTTTATTTAATTAATATATAATAATGTTAGTAGTCGAGTAATTTAATTTTTTTATTGAAATAAAGGGGGTATTATTATGTCATCCTTTTTTCCGAACTCACCAGCCTCACCATTTAGCGGGGCTAGCCCAGTAGAACTTCATCTAAAAACTGATAATTTTAGTGAAAACGAAGGAATAGCGCTTTTAAGAGATGAAAATGAAAATTTGACAACCCTTAAATTTCGAGTAGAGAGACCTTGGCGCGATGTATTTCATCTCTCGTCTTACACAGAGGTGATCATTGAAAAGGAAAATCCGCAGGGGAGGATAGAAAAACTTAAGGTTTATATACAGTCAGATGAGTTAAATGCCCTTCAAAACGATTCCATTACAAAAGTATTTTTCTATACAACTGGGGGTGAACGTGCTCCTTCAATGGAAAAGCCACCCATAAAAGAGTCGACCCCTCCTCCTCAGCAACAAACCGCAGCCTCAGCAGCCTCCACTTCTTCGGCAGTGCCTCCAGCTGCAGCAACTTCCTCTTCTTCGACAGTGCCGCCAGCTGCTGCTCCAGAACAAAAACCAGCAGAACCTAAATTGGACCGTGAAGAAAGAGTCCAGCGAGACGTTGATGCCTATAGGGCTAAAAATTATGATCTTGAACATGGCCTTTATACAAATGAAGAAGAAGTGCTCACTAGCCTAAAAAATAGACAAGATGAGGCAGATGAACAGATGAAAAATGAAAAGGAGGGCAGAATAGTCATCGATGAAAACACGGAAACAAAATATCAAGGCTTTTTAAGAAGGAAAGTAGAAGAATTAACGATTCACCCAGCAAATCCCGCTGATAGCGGAGAAATTGGCGGCATTCCTTTCCATCTTGCTACGATCCAAGGACGTAAACCAGAGCAGCAGGATTTTAGTCTTGTCAAAGAGATTACTATTCAATTAGGAGATGGCAAGGAGTATAAAGCTCAACTATTTGGAGTGTTTGATGGCCATGGATTAAGAGATGATGCTGCAAAGTTTGTAGCAGCTAATACTGATAGCTACTTAAAAGCAAATTTAGAAAAATTTAATAAAGATGGATTGTCTAAATTAGGGATAGAGAATGCCCTTAAGCAAACTTATATTGATTTAGATGATAAATATTTTGAACTTACCCGCACAGAACGGTACACCTATACAGAATTATCTGGAACTACAGTCAATCTAACCATGGTATTAAATGGGCAGCTTTGGGATGCAAATATTGGAGATACCCGTGCAATAAAGTGTACATCCGGGGAGACTAGACAAATTTCTGAAGATTCAAAACCGACGAATCCCCATGCGCAAAAGGGCATTGAAAAACGAGGAGGCAAAACTGATGGACGTCGGGTTGAACCCATATCTAAAGATACCTCAGGGGATATTGGAGTCACGAGAGCTGTAGGAGACCCTGAATATCCTCTTTCCGCTCGTTGCAAGATCACGTGTCATGATATTGAATTTAAAGATAATGAAAGTATCTGGGTATTGATAGCTTGTGACGGCTTATGGGATGTCTGTTCCTCTAAACAAGCAGCAGAATTTTTATTAAAGTACAAAAATGAGGCTCATGTCAAACTCATTAAAGGTGCTTTCGTAAGCGGATCCACAGATAATATTACCATACTAACCTTTGAGTTGAAGCCTCCTGTAAAATAGGATAAATGGGTTGTTACGCTCAAAACTCAGGTTAAAATACTTTCGGCGATCCTAGTTCCGATTTCATCGGTTGATGCAAGGGCCATCCCATTTGACCAAATATCTTTGGTGCGGAGTCCTGCATCTAATACCGCTGCTACTGCATGACGTATTTTAAATGCTAGGTCTGCAGAGTCACAAGAAGTTTCCAGCATCATAGCTACACTTAAGATCATTCCAATAGGATTAGCAATACCCATTCCGGCAATGTCAGGTGCACTTCCATGAATAGGTTCATACAATGCATGTTTTATTCCAAGAGACGCTGAAGGCAATAGACCCAAAGAACCGGACAATACAGCGGCTTCATCTGAAAGTATATCCCCAAACATATTTGGCGTTAAAATAACGTCAAAATCGGCAGGTCTTTTGATGATTTGCATTGCAGCATTGTCGACATACATATGACTCAAAGCAATATCTTTATAGTCGCGATGGACTTCTTCAACAATTTCACGCCAAAGTACCATGGCTTCTAATACATTTGATTTATCGATGGAGCAAAGTTTTTTTTTGCGGTTTCTAGCCAATGTAAATCCTGTATGAGCTATCCGTTTTATTTCTTCCTCCGAGTAAATCATGGTATTAAAAGCTATTCGAGACCCTTTTTCTACACGATAACCGCGAGGGGTGCCAAAATAAAGGTCCCCTGTTAACTCGCGCACAACTACAAAGGAGACGTCCTTCAACAAAGAAGGCTTCAATGGAGATAGATCAATCAGTGATTTCCAAATATCAACGGGCCTGATATTGGCATATAGACCTAAAGCTTTGCGAATAGCAAGAAGTCCTTTTTCGGGGCGATTTTCTGAAGAAAGGGAGTCCCATTTAGGCCCTCCCACAGCTCCCAAAAGCACAGCATCAGCTTTCGTGGACTGTTTTAGTGTGATTTCGGGGAAAGGGTTGCCAAATTTGTCTATGGCAGCCCCGCCAATATAGCCTTCTTCGCATTCAAATAAATTTGGAAAGCATGCGAGCACTTTTTTGGCTTGCTCCATAATTTCAGGGCCGATCCCATCTCCAGGCAATAGCAATATTTTTTTCATGATTTACTTCCAATTAACCAAGGGAATTTTTCAAAATGTTTTTTTTCAAAAGCTGAAATATTAGATTTATATTCCAATACTTTTTCAATATCATCGAGACCGTTGAGCAAAACGGTTTTGCGATGTTCGTCTAATGCAAAATAAAAAGTATGTTTATTCGCTTTAACAGTCTGTTCTTCAAGATTGATAGTAAGATCAGAATAGTGAATTAAAGTTTGTATATCATCCTGAGATAATTTGATTGGCAATATCCCGTTTTTAAAACAATTATTATAAAATATATCCGCAAAACTCGGAGCAATGACAGCTTTGATCCCAAAATCAAGCAGTGCCCATGGAGCATGCTCTCGACTGGAACCACATCCAAAATTTTCTCCGGCTATGAGAATTTTAGTATCGGGCTGCTGATTTAGAATGAAGTCTTCAATGATTTCCTCATTTCGATCATAACGCATTTCTGCAAATAGATACTTGCCTAGTCCAGTGCGTTTAATTGTTTTTAAGTATTGTTTGGGAATTATCATATCTGTATCGATATTCGATAACTTTAGATAGGCAATTTGTCCAGTTAAAATAGTAAATTTTTCCATGGTTTCCTCACATCACCTTTCTAACGTCTATTATATGTCCTGTGATAGCAGCGGCAGCGGCCATAATAGGACTCATTAAGTGAGAGCGACCTCCTCGCCCTTGGCGACCTTCAAAATTACGGTTAGAGGTCGTAGCACAATGTTCTCCAGGTTCAAGACGATCAGCATTCATCGCAAGACACATCGAACAACCGGGCTCACGCCATTCAAAACCCGCTTCTTTAAAAATCTGATCCAGCCCTTCTTGTTCCGCGGCTTCTTTAACAAGTCCGGATCCTGGAACAACCAGGGCGCGTTTAACAGAAGTGGCAACTTTGTGTCCCTTTACTATCGAAGCTGCTGCACGTAAATCTTCGATCCTTGAATTAGTACAAGATCCTATGAAAACCTGATCGATTTTAATACCCTCTAAGGGGGTTCCAGGCTTTAATCCCATATAGTCTAAAGCGCGGGCAACTGAGGCTTGTTTTACAAAGTCGGGTTTCCCATCTAAATCTAAAATAGATTCTGGATCGGGAACTCGATCCGTGATCGGACCTCCCATTTCAGGGTTTGTACCCCAAGTAACATAAGGAATAATGTTCTCTGCATGAAGCTTGATCTCTTCATCAAAATAACTCGCATTATCTGAGTAAAGTGTTTTCCAATAAGCTTTTGCTTGATCCCATAATGTGCCGGATGGGGTCATAGGGCGCCCATGTAAATAATTAAAGGTTGTTTCATCGGGTGCAATTAATCCGGCTCGAGCTCCGGCTTCAATTGACATATTGCAAATGCTCATGCGAGCCTCCATTGTCAAATGACGGATTGCTGAGCCAGCAAACTCTATGACATGGCCTGTGCCTCCTGCAATGCCAATGCGCGCGATGATATATAAAATCAGGTCTTTGGAAGTCACTCCAGGTGCTAAAATGCCATCAACCCAAATACGCATATTTTTAGATTTTTTCATGATGAGCGTTTGAGTGGCAAATACCTGTTCAATTTCACTCGTGCCTATTCCAAATGCTAAGGATCCAAAAGCCCCATGAGTAGACGTATGGCTATCTCCACAAACCATTGTAATGCCTGGCAAAGTAAAGCCCTGCTCTGGACCAATAATATGGACAATGCCCTGTCTTTTATCCTTGATGCCAAAGTATTTTAAGAAATTTTTCTGGCAGTTTTCGTCTAGTGTTTCCACTTGGATTTTCGATTCAGGATCATCAATTCCTTTATCTCGATGCAATGTGGGCACATTGTGGTCAACAGTAGCAAGAATGCTGCTTGGTCTATGCAGTTTGCGTCTCCCAAGCTCTAATCCTTCAAATGCTTGAGGACTAGTGACTTCATGCACCATATGGCGGTCAATATAAAATAGAAAGGTTCCATCATCAAAAGAATGGACGACATGATCATCCCAAATTTTGTCATAAAGCGTTTTAGTCATCGATACCCCTCGTAACTAAATTTCTGTATTTACCCGCTAAGAATTGCGTGATAGAACCTTGTTCAAATTCTTGTTCACCAATTTGAATAACAGGCTGCACTTCTGCAGCAGAACCGGTAACAAAGACCTCATCTGCTAATAAAATTTCCGGGGGCAAGATATGCTTTTCAACCAATGGAATATGAGAAGTTCGAGCTAATTCAATAATAGTCTTACGCGTGATTCCATTTAAAAAACAATCAGCAATAGGAGTATACAAAATCCCATTTTTTACCATAAAGACATTGGCGCCCGTACATTCTGCGATATAGCCCCGATAATCTAACATGAGGGCATCATGGAATCCTAGCAATTCTGCTTTGTTTTTACTTAATGTACTAATGATATATTGACCATTTGCTTTCGCCTGAACAGGAGACATAGTGGGCGCTGGACGTATCCATTTTCCCCACATTAACTTAATGCCTTTGTGGTCGGCAGGAAAATATGAATCCCACTTCCAGGCTGCTATCGCTACATGGACAGAATTGCGCAATGAAGAAACGCTAAGAGTCTCAGGTCCATACCAAGCAACTGGACGTAAGTAAGCATTGCTCAGATTATTGAGTTTCAAAAGGTTTTCTGCAGCTTGATTGAGTTCTTCAACGCCATAGGGAATTTTAAAATCTAGCATCCCAGCAGAGTCATGCAGACGCTGATGATGTTCAGTCATTTTAAAGATCTTCCCATTATAAGCACGTTCTCCTTCGAAAACTCCTGAGCCATAGTGTAAGGTATGGGTCAGGATGTGAATTTTGGCTTCTTGCCAAGGGACAAATTCACCATCTATCCAAATTGATCCACTATTTTTGTCTAACATACTACTTTCCTCCCTGCACTGAGATTTTGTTCAATGCAGAAATATAAGCACGGGCTGCAGCCATAATCGTATCTGTATCTCGTGCGTGACCAGGAAAAGCATTTCCTTCATATTCCAAGACAATATTTGCCTCTGCTTGTGCGTCAGTCCCATGAGAAATACTATGAACCTCAAAATTTAAAAGGTTTGTTTTAATATCATCTAAAACAGTGTTAATGGCTTGAAAAAGGGCATCTAAAGGTCCATCACCCTTTGCACAAGCGGTTTGCTCATGATTTTTAATCATGACGACAACTTCTGCAGAGTAATTCCCATGGTGATGCTGTTCTGTTTTAAAAGAAGAAAGGGAAATAAAAGGGTGTTGAGGCAAAGACTGTTGGTCATGAATAATGGCCATCACATCTTCTTCAGTGACATGTTTTTTTCGGTCACATAATGCTTTAAAAGCATCGAATACTTGTTTCAATTCATCCTCGGTCAAATGGACTCCCCATTCAATAGCCTTATTTTTCAAGGCAGCACGGCCAGAATGTTTTCCTAGTACTATTTGGGATTGCACTACCCCTACAGATAAAGGAGACATAATCTCGTAAGTATTTCTATTTTTGAGCATGCCATCTTGATGAATCCCTGATTCATGTGCAAAAGCATTGGCTCCTACTATGGCCTTATTTTTTTGAACTGAAAAACCAGTTACTGCAGACACAAAACGAGAAGAATTATAAATTTTTCGCGTGTCAATGTTAGTTTTAAATGGGAACAGATCGGATCGAGTATTAATCGCCATGACAACTTCTTCCATGGCAGCATTGCCGGCGCGCTCTCCAATGCCGTTTATAGTACATTCGACTTGCCGCGCACCCCCAAGGATGCCTGCTAATGAATTTGCCGTTGCTAATCCTAAATCATCGTGACAATGAACAGACAAAATGATGTTAGGAAACCGTTCTGATAAAGTGGCAATTAACCCCTGATACTCTATAGGCTGGCTATAACCAACTGTATCGGGAACATTAATCGTTTTAGCACCCGCTTGAATAGCCACTTCAATAGCTTGAATGAGGAATTTGATATCACTACGAGTGGCATCCATTGCAGACCATTCTACGTCATCGCAAAGCGAATGCGCCAAACGCACTGATTCATCAATAACCTTTAATACCCGTTCTTCACTCATACGGAACTGATGTTCAATATGAATTTTGCTCGTTGAAATAAAAGTATGAATTCTAGGCTTTTTGGCTTTTTCCAGTGATTTTGCCGCGGCTTCGATATCAGCTTTAATAGCTCTGGATAAGCTACAAACAGTAGCCTTTTGCACGATCTGGCAGACGGAATCAATACACTGCATATCTCCTGGGGATGCTGCCGCAAAGCCAGCTTCGATAACATCAATCCCCATTTGATCTAACAATTCGGCAACAGCCAATTTCTCTTTTAGAGACATAGTAGCCCCAGGGGACTGCTCGCCATCTCGCAAAGTAGTATCAAAAATAATAATATTGGACATAATAAATCTTCTCCTAAATAGATTTTTACATCAAAACTAAAGCTGAAAAGCAGCTTTGTTTGAACTGTTAGTTAAAAAAATAAGAATATATAGAGGCAGGGGTATTGTTTCCGTCTACCGACGGAGGAGAAGAGAAAGAAAAAACGAATTAAATAAAGATAAGTTATTAGTCATAAACAATTTGTATCACACTAAATCATTAATATTCAAGAAGAATTTTCGGAAGCTCTAAAAAAGTATCGTGAGCTATTTAAATAATAAAGGACACTTCCCTTGCGGGAAAGTGTCCTGGGATGCCCAGAATAGGACTCGAACCTACACACCTTACGGCACTAGATCCTAAGTCTAGCGTGTCTACCAATTCCACCATCTGGGCGAAGCTCTTGTACTATGTCTGAGTGGTGAAAAAAAAGCAAGCGAGAAAATTTATTCAATCTTAATACTCCTTAGTTAAAATTATATTTTACATCTGGAGCAAGTATGAAAAAAAGTAGCTATATTCTATTTTTTATTAGCCTATCACTCTTTCTAGGGATAATCACCTTTTTGGCCATTTACTTCACCTCAGATTATTGTGGAGTGCAATGCGAAATTCCTCCTTTAAGTACCTCAGACGAGATCCAGTCTGAAGAGCTTGCTAATGTCCAACTTGCACCTAAAATGTACACTTTAAGCAATGGAATGAAGCTTGAAGTACTTCATACGCCCTTTGAAAAGGGGGAAACGTTTGTTCGTATTCTTTCGTTGCATGGTTTTGGAGACGAAAGTCCTGAAAAACGTGCCTCTGATGAGCTATCCATTGATATCGCTTGGGAATCAGGAATTGCGGGCAAAAATTCTGACCAGATTTCGGCCATGCTTTATGAGCAGGGTATAGAGCTAATTTTAAAAGTCTATCCTTTTTATACAAAGATTGAAGCTTCACTTCCGAGTGATAAGATCGATTTTTTTGGGTCGCTAGTAGCTACATTTCTTAAAAGCGCTCATGTGTCCAAAGAGGGTACTGAAGCAGTCAAAGCAAAGATAGCTCGTCATATTGAAGAGAGGACTCAAGCGCGTAAGAATGATTTTGATGAGATGTTTAGAAAGTTTATGTTTCCTCATGAAGAGGAGCTGCACGCCTTAAAATTATCAGACCTTAATAAGCTGAATGCGGAGGATGCCGATGCATTTATCCACCAAATTGGAGCGGATCCTAAAAAATTTCTTATTATTGTGGTAGGCGATGTCAATGCTGAGGAAGTGCATGCCTCATTCGAAAAGCAGTTAGGGGGCTGGAAATCTGAAGTTAAACCAAAAGAAACACTCTTTAACGAACAGTCGATTTTTAAATCTGAGAAAGACAAGAAATTTGAATTCCCTCTGCAGCAGAGAGGGGATGCTGTGATCAAAATTGTGTGTCCCATCAAATCACCTGAAGATAGTGAAGCGATGTCTACAATAGAATTTGTGACCTATTTGATTGAGGACCGTCTTAAAACCTTATTGAGTAATAAGACGGGAAGTTCATTAGGAGTAGATGTCAGTTACGAATTCCCATTCTATCCTCACTTATCTCCTGCCAACATATCCGTGCAATTGATGGTTGATCCCTCCGAAAAAGAGGAGATGATTCAATTGGTTTTAGACAATATGCGGAGCCTAAAAGCTGATGGTATAAAGTTAGAAGAGGTAGCAGCGGTCCATCGCTATTTTAGACAATCGGACGAGTACTGGCGCAGCAGCAATGAATATTGGTTAGATATTTTGAGTAACTATGGGATGTGGAACTGGTCAGTGAATAAATTTTTTGATAATGATCCGTTACTAAAAGTCACTCCCAAACAGGTCTCTGATGTCGTCGAGTCTTTAGACTTCAACGCCTATTCCATCCTGATGGGAAATCCTAAATAACTTACCTTTTGCAAAATATTTTTTAACGCGAAGATCGCGAAGATTATTTAAACGCAAAGGCGCAAAGCCGCAAAGAAATAATCTTTGCGGCTTTGCGCCTTTGCGTTTAATCCTGTTCCTGATCGTCTTCTTCCAGATCTTCTTCTGGATTGGAATAGCGTGTTCTCTTAGCTAGTATTTTGCGCGGTTTGCTGCCTTCAGCAGGTCCTACAATACCATCCCGTTGAAGCTGATCCATCAGGCTAGCAGCTCTGGCATATCCAATTTTAAGTTTACGTTGTAGAAACGTCGTTGAGGCATTGCCTGTACCGAGTATGACATCCTTAGCTTGTTCGTAAAGTGAATCAAGCAAGGTAGGATCTGAATCAATGTTTGTACCATCGCTAGGTGCATGATAAACATCGAACGATTCTATGACATATCTAGGAGGAGCTTGATCACAAATTTTTTGAACCACACGGTTAATGTCTTCGTCTCGGATATAAGCGCCTTGTGCACGCACTAGTGTGGATGTTCCTGGCGGGAGGAAAAGCATGTCTCCATTGCCCAAAAGGCTCTCAGCACCTGTGTCGTCTAGCACAATCTGACTATTCACGCGGCTTGCTACCTTGAAGCTAATGCGTGTGGGGAAATTGGCTTTAATAAGTCCGGTGATGACCTCTCTAGAGGGTCTTTGAGTGGCTAAGATGAGGTGAATTCCCACTGCGCGAGCCATTTGGGCAATCCGAGCAATGTAGGTTTCGATATCGTGGCTAGAGACCATCATGAGGTCAGCTAATTCGTCGATAATCCCTACCACATAGTAAAGCTTCTCGGGAACTTCGCGGTTAAGAGCAGCTTCTTTCTCAAGATCACGTGTACGGTTGTTGTAGGCGTCAATGTTGCGAAGACCGAGCTGTTTTAAGAGTTCGTAACGGTTCTCCATCTCTTTGACCATCCACTGTAGGGCTGCACAGGCGCCGGAAGGCTCAGTGATCACTGGAGCTAACATATGGGGGAGGGGGCTATAGGCAGTAAGCTCAACTTTCTTAGGATCGACCATCACAAGCCGTATCTGATCTGGCTTAGCATTCAGAACGATAGACATGACGATCGTATTAATGCAGACAGATTTTCCCGAACCCGTAGCGCCTGCGATTATCAGATGAGGCATTTTAGTTAGATCGCTGATAACGAGGTCGCCATTGACAGCTTTTCCTAGCAGTAGGGGAATGTGTAGTTTTTTAGAACTTTTTTGGTAGGCGACAAGCAATTCTTGGAAACTGACCTCTTGTGGAAAGGGGCTGGGAATTTCGACCCCGACAGCGGCTTTTCCGGGGATGGGTGCGATGATGCGGATGGATCTGGCTTCGAGATTAAGGGCGATATCATTCTCTAAAGCCTTGATTCTCTGTACTTTAACACCAACAGACGGATGCACTTCAAACGATGCAATAGTAGGACCACAGTTGATATTTCCCACTTTTGCTTCGATGCTAAAGTTCATCAGGGTCTCTTCTAGAATGTCAGCCTGATGTCGAAGAATTTCTCCCAACTGCGCAGAGTCAATCGGTTTTCCAGGAGTTAACAGCTCTGCACTAGGCACGATATATTCAGCAAAATCGCCATTATAGACCTTTTGTGCCTCTATAGCCTGCACACGTCGACTGCGTGGAAGAGAAGGTGGAGCATCTTCGATGATCGGCTCTTCTTTCTCTTCAATAGGAGGAGTAAGCGTCATCAACATGCGTGTAGGCCGGCGGCTCGTGGGTACTTTTGGGACAGGTGCCACCAAGGCAGCTGAATCGTAGGCTAAGGGTAGAGTATCTTCTGGCTGTGGTATGGGTCGTGATAGTTTGATGCGTATCCACTCAAAACCTCGCCTGCATCTATCAGATATGAATAGTAGAAATTCTTGCGGATTCGATTTGCAAAGATAGAGCAGACCCATTCCTAGCATACCTGTCGCAATAAGACAGACACCTAACGTATTGAAGAGAGACAATAGGTTAAACCGTGGCAGGTCGTGAAAAATAAAGTAGAGGGGAGCACCTCCTAGATGAAAGCGGAGTCTCTTCTGCCACATTTGAGGTAAGAGAGTCTCTCCAAGCCATGCTCTGAACTCAGGATGAGCCTCTTCAACGACACAGAAAATGAGATTGATAGCTGTGATGCACAGTGCAGCGTAAAGTATTTTTTTGGTAAGGTAGTTAAGCGACTTTTGAAATAGTAGCCTCCAACCCATCCAAAATAGTAGTAAAAAAGTTAAGTAAGAACCGATACCGAGAAGACCAAACCATGTTTTGCCAATGACATGCCCAACCATTCCAAGCCAGTTAGAGGAATGGGGAGCATAAGCAAAGCTCAGAGTGCTTAACAAGCTGATTAAAGTAAAAAGAAGTAAAATAAATCCTTGAATTTCCAAACTAAGTGGGCTGGGATTTGAAATATCTTGCAAATGTTTATGCAATCGCTTTCTCGACATGCCAGATCCTTACTACAGTAAAACAAAGTTGACAAAACAAAAGAGGCTGATAGCTATACAATACCAGGCGAAATATTTCAGTGCATCGCTGCGAATAATTTTCATCAGAAGGTATAGACCACAACAGCCTGCCAAAAAAGATACTATAAAGCCTAAGAAATATTCCTTAAGAGCAATATCTGCAATCATCACTTTTTCAGGCTGCAGAACAAGCTGTAATAATTTGAGTGAGAGCCCACCTAAAATAGCCGGAATAGCTAATAAAAAGGAGAAGACAACAGCCTCCTGCCGAGAAAAGCCCAAAAGTTTGGCTGTTGCGATGGTGGAACCACTTCTAGAAATGCCAGGTATGACAGCTACCCCCTGCATGCAGCCAATCAGGAAAGCATCGCGGCGACGCATTTGCGCTTTTTGCATAGACCAGTGCTGACAAGAAAATAGTAGAGCAGCTGTGATTAAGAACGAAAGCCACAACCAATAAGGCGTAGCAAAAAGCTTCTCTACGACAGGCAGCAGAGCAGCCACGCCCATTAAAGGCAGCGTGCCAATGACAAGATTAAAGAGCATTTGGCGGTCTTTTCTGAATAGAGTCATAATCTGTTTCGAGAAGAAAATCAAAATAGTCAGCAGAGTCCCTACATGACACACCAGATCAAACAAAATCAATCCATGTAGATTTTTCATTCCAAACATAGATTGAAATAACAGCAGATGACCAGAAGAACTAATAGGTAAGAACTCAGTAAGACCCTGGACAACGCCTAGTAGAATGGATTCGGCGGAGGTCATATGTAGTCACTATTCTTGTAAAGGATGGGCGAACGACGGGGCTCGAACCCGCGACTTTCGGATCCACAATCCGACGCTCTAACCAACTGAGCTACGATCGCCATAACGGGACGAATATTGCCTTTTCTTCACTTTAATGTCAATATTCAAAAACGTGCCCGTGCCCCTGCCCATGCCCGTGCCCGATTTTAATTTATAACAGGATTTGCAGGATTGGCTTCACCAGCAGGATAAAAAGGATAAATATAAAGCTATCTTGCCTATCCTGCCGGCGAAGCCGATCCTGCAAATCCTGTTATAATTTGTACATGAAGTATTATGAGGGCATTTCAGAATTTTAAATTTTTGAATTTTGAAAAGGCTTCTCAGGTTCTTGACCCAATTCATTACACCAGTCTAGATAGCCATCAATAGATCTTTCAAATTCCAATTTTATCTCATCCGGAGTAGTGCCTCGAAACGTTATAACATCACGGAGGCCGATGACTTCACCATGAAATATCATTGCTTCGTCATCAAACTGAACAACTCCTGTATAACCTTTATACTTTAACATGGTATTACTCCTGCAATTTCAAGAAATTTAATTGATTAAAAGAAAGAAATCCATTCATCTTGCTGAGGGGACTTGTAGGCTATACCTAGGGCAAAGAGAAGTGTGAGAAAGGCTGTGACGATAGCTGCAGGAATTTCTGTAGTGCGAATGACGATATCCATTGCCGGAGGTGCCTCCAGAGCTAGGCTGACAACAAAATAGGTATAATATCCATTAAGTGTATGGATCAGCTGTCCAAGGGTTTCGAAGAAGGCATGTAAGAGTGATCCTACGATCAGAAAAAACATGGAGAGGCTGACGAAAAAGGGAAAAAAGAGGTTATACAATAAGCTAAAGAGGGGGAAGCTCTGAAAATGGTAGATTAACAGCGGAATGGCTGCTAAATTCACCGCTAAAGTTAATGCCAAGATAGTCCGTACTGCACCAGAAGCGATATAGACGTGTTGGGTAAAGAAATCCCACTGAATCGCCTGACTTAAATGTCTTACAGGTAATAATTTTTCAAAAAGTTTATGGGAGGGATGATAAAACATAAGAATTGCCGCTGTAATTGCAAAGCTGCATTGAAATCCAACCTGACCATAGCAGGAGGGCTCTATGAGCGACACAGCAGCCAAAGCAATGCCAAGGGAATTTAAGGCTGTAGGTCTTCTTTGGAGGAGGTATGCGCAAATGGCAATGGTTATTGTTAGCCAAGCTCTTAATACTGAAGCAGTTACACCAAGAATTAAAAAATATCCCGACAATAAAATTCCCAATAAACCAGTTGCAAAGCGCTTTGTCATAAAAAGCCGCAAAAAAAAGCCTGCAATAGCTCCCAAAAGCGAAAAATGAAATCCAGAGATCGCTAAGATATGCTGCACTCCAAATCTACCAAAGTGATGTTTAAGCACTGTATCATCAAACTGTCCTGTAACCATGCCTGCTAAAAATGGTCCGCTTCGCGAAGACTCCATGACAGAGCTTGTATAGTCTGCAACAGCGCGTTTTATGCGTTCGCGCCAGAGTGTTAACTGGCCTCTCCAACTGTGGCCGAGGGGAGTCCATCGGGCATCTTTTCGTGTTTTCAAAAAATACTTATCTATCTTCTGAAAGTATGTTAAAGTGGCATGTACTTCCCACTCTTGCTCTACAGCTGGAATAAAATTCTCTTCTTTGGCTGAGAGCATCAAAGTTACGGGAACATCGGATAGTATCTCTCTTTTACTTGTCTCAAAGCTCTGCACCATCGCATCTAAATACCAGTTCAGACCTGAAGAACTCTTCTTTTTTCTGATGTCAGTAATAACCAGACGTGCTTTACCATGCAGACCTTCCTCAGGCACTTCTATAGCATTATCAAACGTATATGCATAAAAGTAACCTGCACAAGCTAGTGAAGCAGCTAATAAGAGACGAAAAATTAGGTCGCGTTGATTTTTCCATAAAGCAAAGGGAAGGCATCCCCAAAGTGCTAAGATTGGAGCAGCTACCGCCATGAATGGGACTTGATAAAAACTAATCCCTAAAAAAAGAGCTAACCCATATAACAGGGCAGGAGTACGCTCCCAAAAAAGGCCTACAGCATTAAGAATTTTAGGTCTGTACTTCTGAAAGACGTCGTGGATGAAAAACACCCTTCTGAAGAGAATCTGACTGACTTTTATTCAGTAGCTCTTGAAGTCGCTTAACACTATCTTCAGCCATTAAATGGGGAGTGTGTATAGGCATTTTCACAGAACTTTTTTCCTTCACGGGTTGGGAAGGAAGGCAAGTTACTAAATGGCTTTGAATCTTCAAAGCATCTTGCAAAGTAGCTAATGCAGCTGCTAAAGCAACATCTTTATCATGGCTATAATATGCGCCATTGAGTTCGCCATTAATAACGATCAGATATTTGTATCTCACTGTACTCATATCAGAAAGAACAATCTCTTTTTTCAGTCTATCAATACTTGAGACTTCTCCTGTAATCAGTTCGGCATGTCTTTGGAGCGATGGAGGGCCAGATGTACAGAAAAAGGGTGAATTGGCTATAGCTAGAGCATCGACATGAAGCTGATAGAGCAGAGGATGAGTGGGAGATAGAGACTTATCGAGAAGGACTATCTCGGAATAAATATGTGAGCTGCCAGAGCCTTGCTGATTCTGTTTATAGACAGTAAAGATAGCAACTTTGGGAACTTCAATCATTAAAAAATACCTAATTTATCTTTGACCCCCACTATACAGATTATGGAAATATTTTTCTACTTTTTTCTTTATTATTTCTTAATAATTCGAGAAATATTGCCCATGAAATCCAAATTTGCTATGAAATAAAATTAATTCTTTACCTGGGCACAAACGAATATGGACCGGCATGTAAAAGATTTTTTTTGTCCCTTTTCAGATAAGACTCCTCAAGGACAATTCCATAAAGTCATTGTACTCCATGACGCTCCGGATGGTGAGTTTGACTTAATTGCTCGTAGCGTTCCTCCTGAATGCAAGGGATGGCTGGAGCTTGCACAACTTCCTACAGCCGACCGTATTGAGCTTGTGAGAGAGTTTTGGCTGGGAAAAATGCGAGAGCATCCCCGCTTAACTCAGTTTTTAATCACTTTCTTTGATGCTCTTGATGATATTGGCATTTATATTACTCAGCATCATTTCGATGATCCATTGGATTGTCATATGGTGTATAGCTTGCCTAATGATTGCGGATATTTCCGCGGTAAGCCCCCGGCGTCGGAGGATCAATTATTGACGATTCAAGACAATTTTTCCGATTGGGTTCTCCCTTCAGATTATCTAGCCTTTTTGCAGGTGCATGATGGATTTGCTAAGACAACTGACTGTACAGGTTTAACTACAACAGATCACCTGATCGAAAATTACGATAAATTTCAAAAATACTTAGAGCAACAAGATACGCTCTTTACCACTAAGGGCCAGCCTGTGACTCCAAAATCGCTGATCCCATTCTATGAGTCATTCGGCATGCCCTTTTATCAATGTTTTTGGGGAGAGTGGCATCCAGAAGGAGAGATGGGAAATGTCTACTATTCCGGGTTGACTCATACTATTATCGATCCCGATAGCGACATAGGCCAGGCTGAGCAGATGGCTTTTCCCACTTTTGCCGATTGGTTAATCTTTTATCTGGAAAGAGTCGGGTAATCTTCACCATTAATTAAACGCAAAGCCGCAAAGTCGCAAAGAAAAAAACTGTAACTTAAAATTTTATCTTTGCGACTTTGCGCCTTTGCGTTTAATTTAGGTAAGATGAGTTAAGACTTGTCGTTCAATCCAATTACCTATATATTATTTTTTTGAAATGCTTACTGCGTAACTCACCATGCCTAGTTATTACGTTGAAGATCTCTATGCCCAGCACGGGGCAGCCTTAGGGCTGGAACTTATTGCTGGTAAAGAAGGGCTAGGAAGAAAAATCTTTGTCCCAGAAGCTCACCGTCCAGGATTACCTTTGGCGGGGTATATGAAGAGCCATGCTGAAAAGAGAATCATGGTTTTTGGTAAGGTGGAGATTGAGTTTTTACGGGATACTCAACCCCAAACACGTGTAGAGAGGCTAAATATTCTTTTAAAGACACCTGTGCCCGCTGTTTTTGTAACAAGGCGTTACCGCCCTCCAAAAGAGTTACATTATCTTTGCGAAAAACATCAGGTGCCCCTTTTTCGCGCTAGCATGAGTACCATGAATTTTATCAGCAAGCTCACACAGTTACTTACAGAAGAGTTTTCACCCTCAATGACCTGCCATGGTTCACTTGTCGAGGTCTTTGGAGTGGGAGTTCTCATACAAGGAGACTCATCTGTAGGAAAGAGCGAAGCCGCTTTAGGGCTTGTAGAAAGAGGACATCGCCTTATTTCGGATGATGTCGTCAAAGTCAAAAAGCGCGAAGGCATGGAATTAGAGGGCTTTGGGGCTGGCTTGACACAGCATCATATGGAAATTCGCGGCATAGGAATCATCAATATCGCCAACCTGTATGGAGCCGTTTGCGTCCGCACAAGTAAAAGCATTGATCTGGTAGTCAAGTTGGAGGTTTGGAATGATAACCACTTTTATGACCGTGTCGGATTAGAGGAACATTTTTGCAATTTAATGGGCGTAAATGTGCCCTACCATGTTCTACCAGTTAAGCCTGGAAGGGATGTGGTGCTCTTATTAGAGACTATAGCCTTAAATCATCGCCTTAAGAGAATGGGATATAACTCAGCACGTGAATTCCGCAATAAATTACTTGAAATGACGACAGGACCTGAAACTAAAAAACGAGGAATGCGAATTGGAACTGGTTCAGAAAGTACGAGTAAAAAATAAGATGGGACTGCATACACGTCCTGCAACAGCAATCGTTAAGCTCTTACAGGGATGTAAGTGCGATGTTAATTTCACCTATAAAAAAGAGACGATTAATGCAAAAAGTATTTTGAGCATACTCATGCTAGCAGCTAGGCGAAATACAACGATTACTATCAACGTCAAAGGCGCCGATGCCCCAGAGACAATGGAAAAACTCATAGAGGCTTTTGAAACCAAATTTGGAGAATAAATGACTAAAACCATATCGCGACAAGGTGAACGCCGTTTAAAGGGAACGCCTGTCTGCCGCGGCATAGCGATTGGAAAGCCATTTTTATTCTCTATTTCAGAGACACTTACGCCAGAGACTGGGGTCCCTGTAAGCGATGTCGAAGCCGAGATTGCACGCTACCGGAGAGCTTTAGAGAATAGTCGGTTGGATATTGAGCGCCTCAGAAAGCAGATGGAACATGAACACGTTTCAGAAGGCTCAGCCATATTAGAAGCTCATTTGCAGATTCTAGAAGACCCAGTCATCACAACGGATATCGAGAAGTATATTGAGACAGGAAAAAACGCTGAAATTGCCTTCTTGAAGGTTATTAGCGCCTTTCAGCAGCACTTCGAGTCGATGCGCGACCCTTTTTTTCGCGAACGGTTTAAAGATATCCAGGACGTAGCAAGAAGAGTGATAGGCCATTTACGCCATACTGTGCGGATATCCCTAGCAGAGGCACCACCTGGTTCGATAGTATTTGCAAACGAATTGTCTGCCTCAGAGGCAGCTGAAGCGGATCCAAAGAATGTCAGTGCGTTTGTCACAGAGGTAGGAGGCTTAGCAACCCACGCAGCCATTATCGCCAAGGCTAAAGGAATTCCTTACATCGCCCGCGTCTCCTTCACCGGACTGACCTTTACAGAAGAGACTACTGTTATTGTAGATGGAAGGACAGGAGAAGTCATTATCTCACCCTACGCAGATACTCTAGCCATCTATGCACACGTCCAAAGACAGCTCTCACTCCATGTTGCCAAACTCGAGCATACCGCCACAGCATTGGCAGAAACGTATGATGGCCTTCCCATATGCCTATGCGCAAACGTAGAAGCTGTCGAAGAAATTCCCTTATTACATCAGTATGGCGCTTATGGAGTAGGCTTATTACGCTCAGAAAACGTCTTTTTCTTCAAAGACACCTTTCCCAGCGAAAATGAGCAGTATTTTTATTATCGAGCGTTTGTAGAGCGCATGAATGGATTGCCCATAGTCATTCGTACGTTTGATATAGGAGGCGATAAATGCTTTATGGGACGCATTGAAGGAAGCGACGAACCCTTCTTTGTGGGATGTAGAGCCATACAGTTTTTTCTTCAAGAGAAGACAATTTTTAAAAAACAGCTGCGCGCAATATTACGAGCAGCAACGGCGGGAGATGTGAGCGTACTGTTTCCTATGGTCTCTTCGTTGTCGGAGTTACGCGAAGCCAAAGCCCTCCTTCAAGAAGCTAGGAGAGAGCTCCATAAAGAAAATATTCCTTGTCCAGAAAAAATACTTGTAGGCTGTATGATCGAGGTACCGTCAGCAGCCGTCATTGCCGATCTACTGGCCAATGAATGCGATTTCTTATCGATAGGTACCAATGATTTAGTCCATTATAGCCTTGCAGCCGATCGTTTTCACCAGACCACATCATCTCTCATGGCTTTATGTCACCCTAGTTTGCTGCGCTTGATTAAGATGGTAGTGGTTGAATCAAATCTGCGAGGGATTCCTGTCTCCGTCTGTGGAGAAATCGCCTCAGATCCAAGATTTACCCCACTTTTGCTTGGGCTAGGCGTGCATAGACTTTCTGTTGCCTGCCGTTATATTCCCTTAGTTAAAAATGCTATACGCTGCATTAGCGCTGTAGAATCGGTCGAATTAGCGCGCCAGGCCCTATCACTCTCTACAGCCAGCGAAGTCCAACAGCTTCTCGAAAAATCCTATCGTGACGCCGTTCCCGACGACTGCTTCTATAATTTCTAGTTTTAAAATTAAACGCAAAGTCGCAAAGTCGCAAAGATTAAAAATTTTCTTTGCGCCTTTGCGGCTTTGCGTTTAATTTTTTTACAACCCAAATTGTGATAAATCTGGCATGCCTGGAATATTGGGGAATCCCTTCATTCCATCTAAGCCAGCTGTAGGCGACTCTTTTTCTAGTTTGGCGAAGGCCTCATGAAAGGCGGCTTTGATTAAGTCCTCTAATCCTTCGATATCTTCGGGATCGACGCATTGTGGGTTAATTTTCAAAGACTTAATTTTGTACTCTCCAGTAATAACAACCTGTACCAGCCCATTTCCCGCTTGGCCATGCACCTCTTTATTCATCATATCTTTCTGCATATTGACAAGCTTATCTTGTATCTCTCTAGCCTGTTTCTTTTTTTTGGAAAATCCTGTTCCCATATTAAAGACCTTATGTTGAGGGCAGTGGCTGCCTATTTATTTTTTTAATTTGTACTGTGCCTTCTAACTCTACCGCAGCAAATTGTAGAAGAGTGTCGTAGCGATGTTGTGGGAGAGCTTCAGCCGAAATAGATTTGAGTTTTACGGGTTCTGGCTTGACAGTTTCTGGTTTTGGCGGCGGTGGCGGTGGCAACGGCTGCTCTTTAGGTTGTTCAACAGGTCTAGTTGATGGTGCAACAGCTCCATTCGATCGTGTTTCAAGTTCGGCTAATCGTTTAACCAATACATCAATAGGAATACGATGATGCGTCCTTAAAACTTTAAGCATTAAGGATTCGAGAGCAAAACGCGGCGAAGGAGCAAACCTTAGGGTAGTTAACCCCTCTACAAGTATATCCAGAATAGTCATGCACTGCTCAATGCTATATAACTCTGCTGCAGCTCTGTATGTTTCTTTTTCTGTTTGCTGTGCCGTAAGTGAAGCGGGGAGTGCAGCGCCTAATTTAATCATTAAGATCGTGCGGATATGCTCTATAAACATCTCGACAAAATGGATGAAATCCTTACCTTGATTAAAGAGCTGCTCTGAAACGGTAAACACAACCCCATAATCGCCCATCTTTCCGGCTTTATCGAGTGTAAACAACACCTCTCTTGGCATAATGCCAAGAATATCGCTAGCAGCAGTTGCTGTGATAGCACCTTCGTGGAATGCGATAATCTGATCTAAAATAGACTCAGCATCGCGAAGGCCTCCCTCAGCGCGTTTTGCAATAACCATGAGGGCTTCTGGATCGATGGAAATAGACAACTCTTTGCAGATTTTGGCCAATTTTTGGGCAATAGTGTCGCTGCTAATGCGATTGAGATTAAATCTCTGGCATCTGCTCAAGATCGTTGGAATGACTTTATGGGGCTCAGTGGTGGCAAAGAAAAATTTTACTTTAGGAGGCGGTTCCTCCAAAGTCTTCAACAAGGCATTAAAAGCCTCCTTAGTAAGCATATGAACTTCATCAATAATATAAATCTTATACTTTCCTGACGAAGCGGCATAGCCCACTGTCTCGTTGATCTGCCTCACATCATCGATCCCTCGATGGGAAGCTCCATCAATCTCTAAAACGTCGAGGCTTATTCCTTGTGAAATCTCTTTGCAGGATGGACACTGATTGCATGGCTCTCCCTCCTCTGTAGGATGGGCGCAGTTCAACGCCTTTGCAAAGACGCGTGCAAGAGTAGTCTTGCCTGTTCCTCGTGATCCGCAGAAGAGATAGGCTGTCGCCAACCTATCTCGCTTAATAGCGTTTTTTAATGTGACAACGATCGCTTCCTGTCCCAATACCTGGGAAAATTGCTGTGGGCGAAAGCGGCGTGCTATGACTTGATATTCCGGCATCTGTTTTTCAGTTTTTTTCCTCTACTCTACCTGCCGGCATAGTTTATATTCAACACTTCGATATTCATATACTTGCACGCATCGGTAATCATTGTCTCTAAAGCGGGGAATTTAGGTGTCCAGCCCAGATGTTTTTTGGCTTTTTGGCAATTGGAAATAAGTGAAGGTGCATCGCCTGCTCGTCTTGGGCCGACTTTGACGTCCAAAGTAACCCCAGTCACTTTTTTGATGGCATCGACAACTTCGCGTACAGTATAGCCGTTTCCATTTCCTAAGTTAAAAGTATCAGACTTTCCGCCTTTCAACAAATGCTCCATCGCTCTGATATGAGCATCAGCCAAGTCATTAACATGGATATAGTCCCTGACGCATGTACCATCGCGTGTATCATAGTCTCCGCCAAAAATGACTGCGTGGGGATTCTTTTGCTGAACAGTTTTGAGCACTATGGGGATAAGGTTGCTCTCTTCCATTTTAAAGTCTTTGATTTCGCCTTCAGGGTCTGCTCCAGCGGCATTAAAGTAACGCAAGCATACATGAGGGAGATTGTGTGCCATATTGCAATCGGCTATGATTTCCTCAATCATTTTTTTAGTCGTTCCATAGGGATTGATAGGTGCCAATGGATGTTCCTCTGTTATGGAAGGTGCTTGTGGAAGTCCATATACTGCCGAAGAAGATGAAAATATCAAAGGTATTGTCCTAGATGCTAAAATAGCTTCGATAAGATTAATGGTATACCCTACATTTTGACGGTAATATTTTAGAGGATGCTCCATAGATTCGCCCACATCTATTAGGGCTGCAAAATGCATCACAGCGTCAAACTTATACTTCTTAAAAAGTGCCTTTAAGGCAGCTTGATCTCCAATATCTCCAACCACTAACTCGCCCTTAACAACTGCTTTCTTATTTCCGCGGCTTAAATTATCATACACAACTGTCTCATAGCCGACTTTATTCAAAAGCTTATTCACATGCGAGCCAATGTAGCCCGCTCCTCCTACAACTAAAATTAATCCTTTACTCATGTTCGACTCCTCCGAATAAGTACTTGTATTGTAACAGATGCTATGATATAGTAGCCCAAAAATCGCATTAGACTAGGCGGAGTAATTTATGTCAAAAATTTGCCAAATCACAGGAAAAAGACCATCACGCGGTTATACGTATACGATTCGCGGTATTGCTAAGAAGAAAAAAGGGATCGGTCTGAAGGTCACCGGTAAGACAAAACGTAGCTTTTTGCCCAACCTTAAGAGAAAGCGTCTCTGGCTTGCCGAAGAAAATCGCTTCATCACTCTCCGTTTGTCGATGAATGCTCTTCGTACTATCGATAAGCTTGGTCTTGCTGAAGTTGTTCGCGAAATGCGCGCAGCCGGCAAAAAGGTATAGTATTGAGCGAGCTACGCTCGCTCAATTATAGACTTATAGCATTCCCTTCATTAGCTCGCCGCTCAGGTAGAGCCAACGTCCATTAACTTTCTTGAATAGGCTTCTTTCTGCAAAAGAGCAGTTTTTGCCTTTTTGGGTGAGATTTGCGTAGAAGATCACTGTACTGTCATCTCCACGTTCTTCAAAAGAGAGGATTTCCAGACCATTAAATTCAGTAACCTTACAAAATTGTTCAATCTGCTGTAAG
>JABDDJ010000014.1:0-40154 GCA_013287645.1 Chlamydiota bacterium
AAGAGCGCTAAAGACAAGCCGTATCGAAAGTACCTCATCTTCTTCCACAGCGGTATTTTCTATAAATATTTTTGATAAATCAAAATCTGGTCCAGATTGAGGAAATAGATCTAGTAGAGTGTGTACAGGATATAAGCTGCTCATTTAAGATAAGTCCTAAGTATGAATCTCATTTTATTCTTCACAAGTTTTTGCATTTCATTTTTTGTAGGATGGTCTACAACTATATATGCAGTATTTCCTATAGTCAACCCTGTTCCGCTGATTGTTTTACCTAACAACGACAATCAATACAGCCTGATTAATAGTGTCCATTTTCATCCCACACAGAATATTTTTTGCGTAACTTATACACACAACAATAAAGTTTGTCTATACAAGATCAATCAAGATTCCAACCCCTCCATCATTCAAACTCTATGCAATCCGTCAGCCTGTCTTAAAGAACCGCAACATGCTGTATTTTCGCCTGATGGAAAAAAGATCGTTGTTGCTAATTGGAGAGATCGATCATTAAATGTCTATTTAAAGAAAGAAAATGAACTTTTTTCGGATGCCCCCTCTACAAGTACTTATTTGCCAAACACTCTTAAGCGCTCTAAACCACATGGTATCGCCTTTTCTCCATGTGGAAACTATCTGGTTGTAGCGTGTGGAGCAGCTTCGTTTTACGAAAATGGAATAGCTTTATTCAAGAGCACGGGAAAGCACCTAATATGTATCAATTATTTAACTCATGCTGAGCTTCCAGGTATTCCAAAGGGCATTTGCTTTACTCCAGATGGTACACACTTATTGGTCTCTTTTTGCGAACCCTGTGCATTGAGTATTTATAAAGTCCAAAATGAAAAGATCAAACCTGTCCCAGAACAGATCATCAGGGGTATAGAGACTGGGTTGTCACGCCCTGAAGATGTCAAAATAGCGCCTGACGGTACCTACTGTGCAGTGTCAAATAGCACTCTAAACACGGTTACTTTCTATCTTTTTAATAAAGATACTAACAGAATTATCGACAGCACCCCCATTTATTCTCTTCAAAACCCAGAGGCTCAGCTCACATTTCCCCATGGAATGGATTTTTCTTTTGACGGAACATATTTGGCGATCACTCAATTTGGCTCAGTTTATTTTAACGAATTAGGAAGAGTGCTCTGGCACCCTTCACTACCTTCTGAGGAAGGAACCGTCAATCTCTACCTCTTAAACCAAAGATAGTGGACGGGCATGGACTTTTATTGCAGTCCATGCTAGTCCATATAAGTCCACAGTAGGCTGTTAGCTTAGCTTACGGCAGAGTTTTGGATCAATGCTGTAGAGCCATCTTCTGTATGCTTCAAATTCATCACGATTTTCTGCTTTCACTGTCTTAGCACCCTCTTCTTTAAGAGCTTCTAGTTGTGAAGCTCGTCCATCAAGGTATGCTGTCCATTCTTCATTTGTATCAAGAAGCCACTTTGCGTTCTCTTGTGAGCGGGCCGAGATTCCAAGAGCAACTAGAGCAACAATAAATTTAACAGGTACATAGACGAGTTGAACAAAGGCATAGCCAGTGAGCTTTACATTGACTTTAGCACGTTCACGCTCTTGCCAGTTTTTTTCAAGAATAATAGGTGTTGCAATCGCTCGATATGGCACTTTCAGCAAAAGCCTAGCGGTATCACGAATGAACTGCACAAAACGCACAACTGACTGGTTGTAATAAAGCTCGCCCAAGGCACGTTTTGCCTGGCTATCGCTTTTCGTTAAAGGCGCTTGAAGACCTAAATACCAAGTAAGATTAGTCTGATAGTTATCAATCTTAAGATTGTCATTATAGGGAATCGACATGTTTTCTTACCTTGCTTGTGGTTTAACAATCTTAAATTCTTTTCCGAAAATTTCTTTTGCTAGTTGAGCTGCAGCTTTCACATGCTCATCTTTTGGCGTATATGTGCCAGAGTCATTGTTAATATTGTAACTACCTACTTTATTTTCATCTTCTTCATACCACACTTCGCCGGAACAATAGACGTCTTTACGCCCTGCAAGCAATGCGTGTTTACTCAGCGCCCAGTCAACTACTTTTCGATGGGCTTCTTCACTTTCTCCATTGGCTTTTGTTTTTGCAAAGACAATCTTATTTTCAAGAATTACGTAGTTCAAGTGTTCTCCTTTAGTAGACTTAAGAAGATTGAAAAGATCTGGAGTGTTGAGATAGAGTGTATCGACGCGACCCATGATATGCCTGCGGAGAAATCTGATCACAAAACTTGAAAAGAAGAAATATTTCTTGAGTTTCGTAAAAAAGCTCATATCTTCTTTGGGAGGGAATGGAGGCAACATCTCCACATCCTTAAATAGATCTTTAATCGTATCTTTCTCGTCGGAGAGATCAACTTCATATAAAGTGTGCCTACCCCAAATTTGAGCAATGCGATCGCCAAGGCATGAAGGAACAGAAATGGTGACTTTGCGCTTTGTAAAATTTAGATCATTTTGCTGAGTAGCTGTGAGATTGGCGAAAAGTGTTTTTTGGGCTTCCATAATTTTTCTAGAAGCTTTTGAACGCATTTCCATATTATCTTCTGTGTCATTATGGCGATCACTATGGCGTTTTCTTGTACTTACAACAGCCATTCTGATCTTCTCAAAATGATCTTCCAGGCTATCTGCTGTGGTATTGATGATATCAAAATGTACCTCTTGTTTGTTGCCTTCCAAGTCTGTATAAAAGACTTTCCGGAACAATAAGTGCTCCATAAAGGTCATTGGTAAGACAACATCATTCATTTCCTTACCTTCAATAGAGAAGCCAGCCTCTTTCAACACTCGGCAGTTAGTGTTAACGCAAGTAATATTCTTAAGTTTTTTTTCTGCGTCTGCTAACTTTTTGGCAGCTTCTTTGAACCTCAGCAATCCTTCAGGAGGCAGATTTGTAGGCACAAAAAAGATCCCAGACTGAATTTGACCGTTTGTTTCATGATATGTCATGTCTTCACGCCAAAGTGATTTGGCGTCTACTTTTAGAGTTTGAATAGAGCCGTTTATCTCTTCAGTAACAAAAGTAGCCACGTTGGGAACACCAAAATTGATTGCCATCACATCAGGTTTTAAGAAAAGAGATGCTAGAACAGTTTTCAAAGCGGCATCAGATTTTGCAGGAAATTCTTTGATGAGAGGTAGTCTAATCACATCAATACTACGGCGTCCGTAAAGATAGCTTGAAAACTGACTAACGGGTCTAGAAATATCAGTTTCAGGATTAATTTTAGGATTAAGATAGTTTAGAGGTTTCTCTGCCTTGAGGGTATCCTTAAATTCTTCGTTGCTTCTAACCATGTCCCAAAATGCAGACTTTGCAACGCTAGGGATTAGGACTAGATTTAATGCAACTTCCCAAGTTTTGTAGTACTTTTCATTAAAGAACGCGGCTGCTTTTGGGTATCGGCCCGAGACTGTTAAAATTCCTGATTTACAAATATCCCATGTGAGCAATTTAACGAGGCGGCAAGTTAGATGTGCAGTTGTGGTGAAAGGGGTGATAAGGATTGTTTGAGCAAACTTTCCACAAAAGTGCCAGCTGCTGAGCCTGTCAGTGTTTTTTATGTGTGAGGCAGGTTGAACCTGCGGTTGTGTTTGGTGAAGTGGTATTGATGTGTTAATTGCTGGGTTTAAAGTAGCCATTTTTTTCTCCGAGTTTTTATTATTAATAACGAATATACTAAACGAACAATTTAAAGAAACTATAAAGATTTAAAATTTAAATCACCTTACGCACAACTTATTTAACCTTTAATTAAACGCAAAGGCGCAAAGGCGCAAAGAAAATTTTAATTATATAAGGTGTACCCATTGTCTAGACAATGGGTACACTATATATACTAAATAAATTCTTTGCGCCTTTGCGCCTTTGCGTTTAATTAAAGGTTAAATTAGAATAACTTTCCAATTTGGAACTGGACCTCATTCGCTACATAATTATGTCCAAATTCTCCATCATAGGTAAGACTGCCATAAAACCCGTTTATACCTTTGTATAGGGCGTTAATGCCAAAATTAAACAGGTTTAGGTCTTTTTTCAATATCTTTACCGTGAAGAAATGAGAATTTCCTGGTAAAGTCGCCTTTACTTTACCTACATTGTTAAGTGTTTTATTCACATAAGCAAATGTCTCTTCGAGAACAAAAGTGTCGCAATCATTACAGCCATAGTCCCATGTTTGATACATGTTCAGACCTACTTTACTGCGAAGGATCCATGAAGCGTTGTGTTTTTGTCTGAAATCAAAAGCGTCGCTTCCAAATTCTCTAAAATCCTCATCCCAATTGAACACCCAGTCGAACTCAGCAAAAGGCTCTATGACGCCGCAATAATTAGTATTGCAATCATACCCGAATCCAAGGTGTGGCATCAGTTGGTTGCTATGGTGAGAGCTCTCTGCTTCACCATCAAAGCCGGTGAAAACGATATTGCGCTCGTTTTTGATTCTGCTGTAAGCATAGGTTAAGGCAGCATCAATATAGAAATCGCCACAATAGGTTAATCCATAAGGAGCGATCACGAATGAGTTGATATTGCCATTTCCAAAATGATTGTTTACACGATAATGGCTATGATTATATCCTAACGTAGCTCCAACTACTGTATCTTTTGAATAATTCTGGTCATAGCCGAGGAAGACTCCTTCACTGTTAAATCTAAAGCCTGGAGTTTCTGCCCATGCTTCTTGTTTGACAAAGTCGGCGTAGCCATCGATCCAAAAACCACCACAGCCACACTCATCGGCGCATTCTGTCTGACAATAGCAGCGATTTTGCAAGATATGGCTTAAATGTCTGAACGCAAAATGGTCATTTAACATATCGCTAAAGGCAAACATTGTATCATCGATGACAAATCTTGGGATTGCATTTCTAGCCGGATCGACTGCTTCCAGCGCCCCTTCTAGATCATTTGCACTCAACGTAAATAGAGTATTAAAAGCTTGAGATGTATTAGCAAAGTTATTCAAAAAGTTAACTAGAGTCAGATTGTTACTATTCAAACCATTCGTTGATAGAAAGCGTGAATAAGTTAATTGCACGAGATTTGGGAGATATAATAGCGAGAAACGAAATCCTGGAAGTCCTCCAGTTATACCAGGATCAAAGGCACCCGTATACCCACCATCTACCACTAAAATATCATAGAGATTGGTAGGAGGATAAGTACCTGGATCTTGTGTAACATTAAGTGTACCAGCTAACGTCGCTGTTCCAGTGACATGGATTTCTGACGAGGCGATTGGATCAATCTCAATGTTTGTTGTTGATCCTGGGTTTAACGTTAGGGATCCAACTGTCATGGTACCGATGGAATTACCGGGAGAGATCGTACTACCACTGAGCATGTTGACATTTCCAGCGATCGTTCCCACACCTTTTAAAGTCGTGCCGCTATCGAATATGGCATTACCAGGGATTAAGCTGGAGCCATTTTGTAATGCAAGTGTACCTCCAAGCACTGTTGTAAGTCCTGTATAGGTAGCAGCACCTGTGATAGTCAGTGTACCAGGTCCAAATTTCATTAATGGACGGCTGATTGAAGTTCCGTTAGTAAGCACACCCACATCAGGTGTCGAGTCATTATTTGCTTTACCAAACCATAACTGTGTAGCTGTAGCAAAGTTGCTTGTCACATCATACATCAGCCAATTGCCGCGACCATAGGCCGAAACAAGCAGAGTGTCTGACTTATTGTTATAAGAAATGTTGTTAACCATAGTATTTGGCAAAGTAGCTCCGCCAAAATAACGCCATCCGGACAAAGTACCTGCAGTACTGTCTGCAACAGCCAACGGGCTGTTCACAGTTCCGCCAACACCAGGAAAATTGAGACCTCCCACAAAAAGAGAATTCACACCATTATTCGACAAAAATTCTAAGCCCATAGGGTTGACGATATTGAGAGGTGTTAAATTAGCAGTAATGTTTGAGAAGGTGCTATAGGTGGACCCTGATAACCCCGAACCCTGAAATAGACTATTGCTGTCGGTGATATAGCAACGAGCATCAGTTTGACCATCAAATAATACAAAAGAGGGTCTTCCGCCGCCATAAGAACCCTGTCCAACCAAAGTTCCTGGAGTAGCAGAAGGGGAGAAAAATACAAATGGGGTAGACTCGGTTCCAATTAAAAGAGCATTGATATTATTTACAGCTCCATAAGCAATTTCATTTACTTGGCCCGCACCAGGAGTCCCAAAATCTGTAAGTGTAAGCGTTGAACTGACAAGATTATCTTGAGTGAGATAAACGTGATTTTTGGTACCAATAGCAATTTTAGTCATATCAACTCTATTGAGAACAAATGGACTCACGAAACTTGTATCAGCTGAAATATCTGGACTCAAAGTCAAATTAACTTTAGTCGTTGTATCACCATTGACAACCCGATTCAAACGCAATAGATTCTGGATAGTGCTATAGTAATAACTGGTGCCACCCTGATCATTGATGACAGCGTTAAAGCCGTCTCCAGAAGCCGAGAAAGTATTCCAAACTGTATTACCAGGATTTGGTTGTACTGTAAAGCCAGTGTCTTGACCAGACGTTAAGAGGAGATTGTTATTGGCATCATAAGCAGATCCATAACTCTGCCAAAGGGATAGTCCATTCACTATGCTTGTCCATACACCGTTACCACTTGGATTCGTTCTTACATCCAGACCACCGTCAGAACCAACCAGCATACGCCCAGAAGCATCAAAAGTGATGAAACGAGAGTCAGCATGGGAAAGAGAGCCATCTATGCCTGCAGAGAACGATACTGGCGTAGTGGCTGGCTGCAAGACATATGCCGCAAGTGGGAAGGGGACACCACCCACAAACGTTCCAGTCAAGTATACAATATTATTATTGGTAGGATCGATGGCGATATGAGAATTGATTACCCCTTGACCCTCTGGATTGACATTGACAGCTGGCATTGGCAGAGAAGTCCATGACGCGCCATCATTTGTCGACAAAAATACTCCCTGCACCTGAAAATCTATATTAGGGTCAGTGATATTTTGCTGTATCACACTCACAGCAACCGAACCTCCTGGCCCTGTCACTACATCCAACACCGTTTGTTGAGCGCTGTTAATAAGACCAGTGTTAGTTGAAGAAAATACTTTTGCCCAAGTTGAACCACCATTTGTGCTTTTATATAATGCAGTTTGATTTAGGTTAGCGCCATTTGGATTGGTGACCGCAGCAAAGATTGTCGTCGGGGAAGCTGGGTCAAAGGCCAAAGATGTGACCGGTCCCGTGCCTAACTGGTTGACACCGCCCGATGCTTGCAGAGTAAAGGTATTACCCCCATTGGAGCTAGTATAGAGAC
Source organism: Chlamydiota bacterium (assembly GCA_013287645.1). GTDB lineage: Bacteria > Chlamydiota > Chlamydiia > Chlamydiales > JABDDJ01 > JABDDJ01. The sequence continues at coordinate 7,349 of JABDDJ010000014.1, forward strand.
CATATCCAGCAGCAGTACTCTTAGGTTTTGCAGGTTCAAAAGTGCCCGCTAAGATGGTTCCACTGACATTGGGGGTTATTCCATTAGGAATAACATCCATGACACTTATATTCGTAAAAGCTGCATTACCATTAAATTCACTCCAAGTATTTCCTGAGTCTGTCGAATAAAGAAGTCCAATACGCCTTCCACCACGCTCTTGAGGATCAGGCTCATTAAAATTTCCTAAAGCACCATTACTCGATATTCCCGTTCCAGCTACCACAGTATTAGAATTCGTTAAATCGAATGCTAAACTACCGATGGAAAGAGAACGCTTGTGATCTGTAAGAGGGGTCCAAGTAATGCCAAAATCGTTTGTACGCCATACCCCTCCGTTGACACCACCCAGAAACAGGGTGTTTGGATCGGTAGGATGCGTTGCAATGGGTTCAGGAGAACCTGAATCAGCAGTCTTATCAAATGAATTATTGCTTGGAGCTGGACCTTGAGGTATAAAAGTGTTTGAGGCCCCCCAGAGCGGCAATGTTGCCAAGCAAAGAGGAACAAGCCTAGTTAAGAAACGCAAAGGCATAAATAACTCCTAAATTTGAACTTTTAAAAGCAGTAAGGGAACATTTGTAATCCCTCAATTTGCGCAAGATTTTAAAAAAATAATATGTATAGGGAGAATCTGTTGCAATAAAAAATTAAAAAATTATTTTTAATGTCTGAAGAAGGTACAAAAAAGTTTAGAGGCATGAGTATTGTTCATCTTGGACAAGCACAGCAACTAAAAACTGTTAGCTAACACTAAAGGGGCCAAGTCTTGGCCCCTTTACTAATATTGTCTCTGCCTGTAGCATCTTCATAAACTATTAACAAAAAAATTCCCCATGCATATTTCTGCTATTTTGCTTAGTCTTATCCTAACAACTTCCATTTTTGCACGAAGTGAAGATGTCCATTCCTCTACAGTGTATGATATAGTTCTAAAGAATGGCCGTGTCGTTTCCACTACTGCAGATCCCAAAGGTCCTGTGCTCGATCAGGTCCTCAACGTGGGAATCCTAAAAGATAAAATTGCTGCAGTCACAGATGCCCCTTTACAAGGAAAGGATGTCATTGATTGCACCGGTCTTGTTGTTTCACCAGGTTTTGTCGACATTCACTATCATGGCGAGGCACGGAATGCAGCTCAAGTTTATCGCGTACGTGATGGAATCACGACGAGTGCCGACACTGAATGGGGAGACTTAAACTTAGATGGCCATCTTCAAGAAATGGAAAAAAAAGGGCTTATTGCAAATCATTTTGCTTCCGCCTCTGTGATGGCTGGACATAACTATGCAATCTCATCAAGGAAAACTTATCAAATCGTCAACGAAAAAGGTGAGGTTGCTGACTATATCAAAAAGACCCCCGGACGGTACATGATTTTTTCCTTCATTCCTGCAAGATTTTGGAATCAATCTCTTGGAAGCACAAAAGAAAATCAAACTTTAGACAGCTCCTTTTTTTTGCCTACAATCACGGATGGAATAGCAAAGTATCAGCAGTGCTATAATTCAAACGATGCCTTACAAATATTCACGCTAGGTTTTGGTGCACCAATGGCTATTGCCCCAGCTACCAAACTCAATGAACAGGAAAAAAATGAAGCTTTGCGCGCCATTGAGTGGGGATTGCAGAATGGAGGGACAAGCATCGGCGTGATGGCAGGATATCTTCCCTTCGCATTTGAAGATGATCCCAGTTCTCTTAATCCCACACTTACCGATTTTGCAAAAGGTTTTCACAACCTCGCAAAGGCATATAACTGTCCGGTTGTCGAACATGGTATTGCACTCCCTTTTACATTAGGTTTGGAAGCCACACTGGATTATGTAAAAAAAATCAAAGGACGCTACCACTTCTGCCATCTTGTTAGCACTGCCACACTCACTCCAGCAGGAGATTTATCCAAGCAAGCGGTGGACATGATAGAAAAAGCCATCGCAGAAGGTCATCAAATCTCCTACGAAATGTATCCTTGGGATGCAGGTAGCACCCTTGCCTCTGCACCTTTTTTAGCCGATGTAAATAATTGGCCAAAATACGGAATTAAACCCGAGAACATAATAGAAATTTTTTCAAAAAAGACTCTTGTGCAATTAGCAAAAGAAAACAACCAGACAATCGAACAAGAATGGAATGCATGGAAAACTCCACCAGCTAAAACTGTATTTGTACGTGAAGTGAATAAGCAAGAGAGCCTGGATTATGCTCTGACTAGTCCCCACTGCTGTGTGATTTCTGATGGTATCACCTCCTTTTCAGGAGGAGGCCATCCAAGGCGCAATGGATCATTTGCACGCTTCTTGCGCCAATATACCCGAGAAAGAAATCTGCTATCCATTCCCACTGCTGTCCGTAAAATGACCTCTATGCCATTAAGTGTCGTTGCGACAGCAAGCGAAGAATTACAACGCAAAGGACAAATCGTAGTGGGATTTGATGCAGATATCACTATATTTGATCCAAATACTGTCGCAGAACGAGCAACATACGAAAATCCACAACAATTTTCAGTTGGAATTCCCCATGTACTTGTTAACGGACAGTTCGTTGTCCGCAACAATGAGAATGTTCAAGATGTTTCTCCCGGTCGAGTGATTTATGGAAAGCTAAAAGCCGAAGGAAGGCCCTCCGTCGTGATGCCGACAGCCAAAGAACTCATCTGTGGCAATACATGCTGCAAAGAGCACACCAAAGACAAAGAAACGGCAAGAGAACTTTGCAACTGCTGCTTCTAATCAGTGGAAAAGTCATTAAAGGTCATAAAGATATTGAACCGAATGAAAAATTTAACTATAGAGATTTAGTATTAGAGACATTTAATTTTAGGAGAGAGTGATGTTGATTTTACAAAATGCATATAGAATTTTTTTTCTGCTTTTGCTCGTATGTGCATCATCGTATGCATATAACGATAATGGTCCAGAATCCTTAGGTTTCATAAATACAAGCACTGAAGTAGTTAGTAAATCGATGAAAGCATGCAAAAAGATTAAAAAGTTGTCGTATTATTTATTTATATCAGATTTTATAAATAGTTTTATTGAAATACCAACATCTAATGTTTCAGGTGACAGTACAACACTATCCTCTACATATTTAGCAGGAAGAGCACCCCTATACAACGTACAAAATATAAAAGTAGGAACATGCTCTGCGTCGTTTTTATGCATGCAAAATGCAGATGGCATATTTACAGATATCTCAAATTACTTATCGGTTGAAAATGGACTCATCGTATCATGGTTTACACCCACCACGCTAATCAATTTAGAATTAGACAGCATCGTTCATTCAATGGTTACTGAGTGCATTGTTGTAGCGTCCACTAAGATAGGCTTTAATCCTCTTTACGGAAAAAAGTTCAATATGATTGTTTCATCTGATGATCAAAAAATATATTTTAATTTGACTAAAATATAAAGGGCTTGGAATCTACTGAAAATTGAAGTTGCTATCCAGCTGAGGCGAGTACGGAAGGTCAATAAAGCTGAATCTTTTTTTAAAATGTTCTTCACTTTCTGTTGAATTATAATTTTCCATAAAACCTGGACCACCTGAACTAGTGCCACTTTGATAAAAAGCAGTATAAGTACCATTCAATCTCTTAACAAAGACTTCAATGATTACTTCAGGTAGACCCATTTTTAAAGGAAAATAGTGCTTATTTATCTCTTGGCTAAATGCAGGCCATTGTTGTTTAATTTGATCTTTAAACCATTTAGGATAATGATTAGTTCCATCAGAAGTAATGATGCATGAAAGAGTAACCATTCGTTTTGCATGGCCTCCCCAAATAGCATCGCCAACTGACAAGAATACTTTTATAGATTCCCATTGATCCTTTGATTCAGACCTTAATTCCATATCAACTTCATGACCTTCTAAACCTAATAATTTCTTAAATACCCAATGACATTTTAGGTGAATGAAAAATCCGTTTAACAAAACAACTGTATAATTTAAGGACGCAACCCCACTTAAAATAGGATAAATAAACGGTATGGAAATCAAGGTAAGAATTCTCGTTGCGACTTCTGTCCATTTTCCTTCCTTTGGAAGAGCAGAAAAAAGACTCATTACACGCCCATGATAATTTTTTAACGCTTCAATCACCTTGCTATTTTCGACGATATTTAGCGTAGCATGGCCTGGCAGGATCTGAACAGGATAACTCATATGCACCAATAATATATATTTTGTAAGAAGTTTAGCAGTCGATTGTTAAGATTATTTAAAGATCAAACAAGCTCGATGTTTAGAGTTTTCTGCTAGTGATTTGACAAACATTACTCTTCTACGCTAAAACTTTGTCTCTTATATCCTCACAGGAAGCCATATGATGAAACTGCTTAATAGATTTTAAAACAGAGGGATTTCTATCTAGCTTTCATTCACGGTCATCGAAATCGGAAGCATGTGTATCAACAAAATTATCTTTTTTCATTTTTCTTGCAAAAAAATCACTCGTTTCGATAATATAAAGTTAACGAAACAAGAGTTTAAAACTCTTGATTTAATAAAATGGATTATCATCAATGACTGACTTAAATGTTGCAGATCTAGAAACTGCCTTAACTACTTTGGGGAAATTAATCCAAGATAAGGGCTTTTATTACGAAATTGTCGCAATAGGAGGTGGTGGATTATTGTTAATAGGATTAATGATTCGAACAACCAAAGATTTAGATCTAGTCGCATTAATTGATAAAGGTGAATTTATTTCTGCAAAACCGTTACCAAACCCTCTTGTTCAGGCAATAGAAGAAGTAGCGGTCGCATTTAATATGAGTAAAGATTGGATAAACATCGGCCCTTCAGATCTATTGACATTGGGTTTACCGAATGGCTTTAAAAATCGCTTAACCACCATTCATTATGGAGGATTGACAATTCATCTTGCTGGGCGCTTCGACCAAATTTGTTTCAAACTTTACGCAACAGTTGACCAAGGACCTACGAGCAAACACTATGTAGACTTAAAATATTTAAAACCTAGTCTAATAGAACTAGCAGAAGCAAAACAATGGTGCATCACACATGATACATCAGAGGGATTCTTTCAAGAGCTAGAAGCTGTCATAAATGAACTGAGTAGATAAAATGAAAACAATTATTCAACAGTTAAATGATGGATTAGCAGAAATCGCTTGGAGTCTTTGGACTGAAATTGGAGTAGCGGGCACTTTTCGCAGGCATAAACACTGTTTGGTCTCTCTTGAAGAACTCATTATTTTAACTGCTGTTATTGCAGATAATGATCCCCGCCTTCGAGATGAAGCATTGGATTGGTGTTCACGTTATCATCATTTTGTTTCAGTAAGTCGTCTTAAAACTTTGGTAAAAAAGATTGGTGAGCCAATTCTTGAGTCCTTTTCTATTTTTGCTTCGACATTAAATACAGTTGCCCAATCAAATTGGCCAATCTTTTCAGAGGTTGTTCCATTAAAATTTATTCCTAGCAAGAAATCGGTATTACCTCCTTTAAATGCCCCAGCACTCCTACAGCTACGCTTAAGATCTTTTTTTGGGGTTGGTGCTCGAGCAGATCTTTTCACGTATTTTTTAACCGAAATTAAAAGTGATTTCACTGCATCTGATGCAGTAGATATTGGATACGGTAAACGAGGCCTTGCAGAGCTTCTGGATAATCTAGTTCTATCGGGCTTTCTTACTTCTACGATAATCAGGAATCAAAGAAAATATGAATTAGCAAAGGCTGAGCAGTTAAAACGAGTGGTTGGAGAACCTCCTGAATTTGCTCCTCCTTGGCATCGTATTTTAGAAATTCTCATTTCTTTACGTAATGATCTCTATCGATCTGAAAAAAACAGTGATACTACCAAGGTTGTTATTATACGTAATAATTTAGAACGAATGAAAAATCTCTTAGGTTTAGTTCATCTTTCTCCACCCCCTCTAGAATCCGATCTATATCAATACTGGGAACTCTTTTCAAAATGGTTATTAGACTATGTGAAAGCAATATCTCAAGGAAATTTTGGAGGACAATTTAAAGTGAATAGTGATTTTGAAAAAATAATTTCTTCCCTTATTCAACATGTTTACAAAGTAGATGATTGTTTAGATGGGTTAGAGTTCATTCTCAGTTACTCTAAAGAAGATCTAATAAAACATTCAGAGATCTATAAAGAAAGCTATCAACTTAGTTTAAGCTTTATCAATGACTTGAAGGAGGATTTACAAAAATTATTAGGTTTTCCATATCATCAATTGATGGATGATAAAATTTCAGATATTACGTATGATTATTCTAAAAATCACTTGCAGACTCTTTTGAATTTTGCTGAAAAATATACTTCTCTGATTCAAGTAAACGATCCTCGTCTGGCTTTGAAGCAATATGATACTCTTCAGAACGAGGTAAGCAAACTTCATAATTTCATGAATGAGTTAAGAGATCGACTTGCAAAAATCTATTTTTCTAGAACAAACATACATCTCCTAACAGTACCTTCAGAACTATTTAAACGACATGCTGTCATAAAACTATATTCTTCTTAGTTCAGAACTATTGATTTGACAAACATTACTTTTCTACGCTAAAACTATGTCTCTTATATCCTCACAGGAAGCCATATGATGAAAAAGTGTCTCCTTTTTATTTCATTATTCTATCTTACGATACTATCAGCAACGCAACCAACTCAAGAACTTTCGACAACAGTCGAAATTGTTGATAAAAACAATTCTATCATACCTGTCCTTTCATCAAGATCCCTATCTGATTGTAAATTAGTTTCAGAAGCTACAAAAGGAGGAATTTTTTATTTTGAAATACCCAATGAGTGTGAAAAATACATCGATGAAGCGCTTGAATTTTGCTATCACTTCCCTAATAACGATGAGATCAAAAATTATTCCGATGGAAAATTTGGCGGATATCATCAACGCAATCATGATCAGATCGAATCTTTCTATGTAGAGAAGAAAGATTGGAATCTTGTACTTTCTTTAAGCTTACAACAACTTGCATCCGAGATGGAGATACTTACAAAAGAGATACTTATATCTGTTTTGATAAATTCAGCCATTCCAAAAGAGATGTGGAGCCAAGGAACTGGAAACCTCACAGATGGTAAAGGGCAAACTCACTTTTCTTTTAATCATTATCGGCCTGAGAAAAATACTGTAGGTATTAAGCCCCACCGTGATTTTGGACTCGTCAGCATCCTTTTTGTTGAAAAAGATGGGCTGGAAGCCTATCACCAAAAAGAATGGAAAAAGGTGCCACCTTTAGACGGATACTTTGTTGTTATTTTGGGAAAGGCCTTTGAAATATTGGTTAACGATGTCGAAAAAGTTTCTGGTGCTTGGCATCAAGTCAGACAATTGTTAGAAGAAAGAGCTTCTTTTGGTATCACATGTGATAGTGATGAGAATCTACCCGTCTTACGATACCACGAAGATCAGGGTCAATTTGAACAAGTGCATCCCTGTTATAATGACTACATTAACGATTGTTTTAAAGAAACCTACGCACCTTAAATCAATACAGGTATTCTTCACTATAAAGGTCTATTTCTTCCTTATTTGCTGATTCATTGTGATCCAAAATATATAGGTTCATATTTTCTTTCAATAAAAGTCAAGTGCGTAAAAATTGCAAAAATACTATATTTTTAAGATGATGTTGACAAGAGAAAGGTTCAATGCAACCACAAATAAGAATTCCCAAAGTCTGGTTAAGAAAATTTTGCGAAGAACATCACATTACAAGAATGTCATTATTTGGGTCCGTGATATCGACTCATTTTACTCCTAAAAGTGATGTTGATATACTTGTTGAATTTGATCCAAAGCACACTCCCGGCTTCTTCAGCTTTATAGAGATGAAAAATATGCTTTCTGAACATTTTGGGAGAGAAGTCGATCTTAGAACTCCGGACGATATCAGCAAATTGTTCAGAAACGAAGTCATTCAACAATCCTATTTGATCTATGGAAAAGAAAGATTTAAACCGATTTAACCACATGTTGGATGCTGCTAAAGCGATTTTAGAGCATATTAAAAACAAAAAACAATCTGATTTAGATAAAAATAGATTGCTTTGGGTGGGGTCATTCGCGAATTATTGTTGATAGGCGAAGCAGCGAATGCTATCTCACCTCAGGCAAAAGCTCAAATTCCTTCTATCCCTTGGAAGGAAGTCATTGGTATGAGGAATCAATTGATTCATGAGTATTTCGAAATCAGCCATAAGATTATCTGGGTAACTGTAACTGTGGATATTCCAAAACTGGTTTCTGTATTAGTAGAAGTCCTTCATCTTAATAATCAATGACAAAATTTAAGGGCCTTCGTATCTGCGGATCAGTGCCGGGCCTGACATCCTGACATTCGTCACTTCGTGAATATGATCACTTAAGTAAGGGCAAAGGCTCCCATGTAATAAAAGGTTTAATTCGGTTTTTGTATCTTCCTAGATCATCGTAATACATGACATCATATACTGAATCATACGCATGAAAATGTTGATTAGCTCTATGTAAAGAGTTATAACATGGCACAATGCCGATATTATCCTGTCCTAATAATCTCTTGCGAATACCTTCAGGATTCTCAATTGTGATGGGTAATCCTGCCTCATGAATACCTAAAAACATGCAGATTGTTTCCTTTAATCTACTGATGGAACGACCGCAAAGCTGTACAATAAAGCCCTCTTCACCATAGCGGCTACGAGATACTGAAAGATCAATATGCGTCGTATTACCACCACGCTTAATTTCCCATGGGTGTCCGCCTCTTGTTCTTTTGGGATGCTTGCCATCAATCCAATCTGCAAATTCCTCTGTGGAGTTTTCTGCAATTTCCAACAAACCCTCATCTCTACCATCTGCATACCGTTCATACATTTGGCGACCGGACAAATTTTCATCAACATGGTCATCTTTCCTTTGCCCTGAGATGTACGCTATCTTGCAATATTCGAAATAATCTTTTGCTGTCATAGAAGGCAGAATTGGATTGTGATAAGCACTAACATTTCCTTGCTCAACTAGTTTGATCATTTTTTTTGTTTTAGCTTTGCCCAATTCCTGATCAATCCTATACATATCCGTAAGCGATTTCCTTACGAGAGAATTACATACAATGCCGTATCGACGATTGAGAGGGTAAGATAACCATATTTGTTTGTTTGCTTTGATCCAGTCTTTTTTCACATTTTTGAGCCAGTTGCGAGCTGAAGAAATAAGACCATGCCAATCTTTAGTAGGGTTGCCAACTCCAGGTAGAGAGTCAAATGAGGAGGTCGCTTGAACGCTTTTATTCATTCGAATTTCCAAAGAACACAGCTTTCCGTCAATAAGACCGATATAAAAAATGTCCTTGAATTTTGTTACACGCATGTAGTGGTAGACAATCTGGCGAGCAGTTTTATGAGGAAAAATGACCTCCCATATACGATCAATGCTCTCGATCGAGTAATCTAATTGCTCCAATTCTGCAATTAAACCATATACATTTTCTTCGAATTGCTGATTCATTGTGATCCAAAATATATAGGTTCTTATTTTCTTTCCATAAAAGTCAAGTGCGTAAAAATTGCCAAAATACTATATTTTTAAGACGATGCTGACAAGAGAGAGGTTCAATTTCTTAAAAAGTCTACATTCTCGTATACTAATGACGTGAGGTACCTAATGGCTACACAAAAAAAAATAGTATCCTATCGTCCAAAAAAAATGGCGATTGCCGCAACTTCTACTGATGAAAAATCACTTGCAGTTCCGCTTTACGATAAAGATTTCTATAAATGGACATCAACACAGTCTAAATTGCTACGCAAAGGAAAATATTCAAAATTGGACATACAGAATCTGATAGAGGAGATTGAATCTTTGGGAAGGTCGGAAAAAAGAACGCTGATGAGCTATTTAGAAGTACTATTAATGCACATGCTAAAGGTTGAATATCAACCAAAAAAGCACACATCATCTTGGGATGCTTCTATCAAAGAAGCTGGCTATAAAACTCAAAAAGCTTTATCTGAAAATCCTAGCTTAAAACCAAAGTTAAAAGAGATTTATAAAGATGCTTATTTTTCTGCACGTCTTAAAGCCGTAGTAGAAACAGGGTTAAAAGAAAGCACATTCCCAGAAGAATGTCCTTGGACTTTAAAAGATCTATTTCCAAATTTAGAGAAAAAATATTGTTAAAATAAGTACTCAATTCGCTTTCCATAAATCACGAGGGCCGTTCGTTATGCATGCTTATTCTAAATTAATTCAACGCATGTCGTATCTACGAAGGTTATTATGACACCCGAAGAACTGGCAAGTCTTCATCCTGGATATTTTTTTAAGTACTCATGATAGATGAATAGGATGATCATAGCTCCTATTAAGGACATAAAAAAACCAGCTTGTTGACCTTCAGCATATAGACCTAAGTTTTGCCCTAGGAATTTTCCAAGTAAAGCACCGGCTATGCCAAGCAGGGTTGTCATGATGAAACCTGAGATATTTCTACCAGGTACTATGGCTCTTGCAAAAAGTCCAACAAAAAAACCAATGATAATTGTCAGAATTATTTCCATACTATCTCCAAGATAAAGTTCAAAGAAATACAACAGCTCTTATAACTTTATTAAGCAGGTAAAATAAAATTTTTACAACCAAATAAAGATACCTTGAGAAATGTTATATAGTCTACCTAAAAGTCATATTGACTTTATGTATTTAAAGAGGGAAAAGATGTAAGGATATTTTTTGATTAAAAGAGGAATTCAAATGAATAAATATCTTTATGTTATAGGGCTATTCCTAGCCCAACTAGCAACAACCCCTCTTTTAGGTGCAAGCTGGGGTACTTCTATCCAGATTTCAGTTAATACTAATGCACTTATTCCATTAGTAGGAGCGGACAGCCTTGGAAATGTGGTAAGTATTTGGTTGGAGTCTAATGGCTCAAACTATTTGCTAAGAAGTGCAACTTTATCCGCTACTTCGGGAACTTGGTCTACTCCAGTGACTATATCCACAACTGGTCTTGAAGCACGAGATCCTCAACTTGCCGTTGATTCAAGTGGTAATGCCATAGCTGTTTGGAGAGCTGTGGGAGTTTTTTCTAAGATTAATGCTGCAACATTGACTTCAGGCGGAAGTTGGTCAGCCCCTACAATTCTTTCAACCTCAGCTGTAAATTCCTTTCAGCCGGAGGTCACTTCCAAAGGAGGAGCAGGGCAATGGACAGTTGTGTGGACAGAATTTGATGGTACACATACAACAGTACATACGGCAACATTTAGCTAAAACTCCGGCTATTACCTTGGGCTGGTTCAGGCCTGACACCGATCCCCAGCCTTGTGCGTAAAATTGCGTGATTTGACTTCATCCTTCATCCTTTCAAAATTGGGGGCGGCTGGACGCATTCAGAACTTTGGATTGAGTACTATTTCAAAATTTCATTTATAATTTCAAAAAATTTATGCCTTATGTTAATTAAATTGATTGAAAAATGATATTTAAGTGACTATTTAAATATACTTTTAATATATAAATTATTATATTTATATTATATTTATTATTGAGGTTAGTTTATGTTTCCAGTAAATCATAATGACATTAGTATAGGGCAAATAGGGCCTGTTGAGTTTGTTTGCGATGGGGTCTTTACAGCTAAAGCAATAGCACCAAGTGGAGAAAAAATATATTTTGGAATAGAGACTATAGAAAATAGTGATAAGAACAAATGGGAATTATACAAGATTTCAGCATCAACTTTAGTAGAAGGAGAATATTGCGATATTAGCATAGGAAGTTTCGTTGAGCTTGGATCTCGTGTTAACGATATGACTGGACTTAGGGAATTTCTTATAACACGGACCCATCCCGACCATTGGACATCTGATCCAATAAAATTTGAAGAACTTTGCATCAAACTACGAGAGCGCAACATCACAATCGATAGCTCTAAAGCAAAAGAATTATCAACCATTCCTTATGCATCAAACGGTGTAAATGTGAACACACAAACGCATATGGTTTATGTATCTAAATCACCAGTTATTGGAAGGATCAATTTTGTTGCAAAGTCAAAGGGATTCGGTGGGTATATTGACAGATATGGTGACCTAATCTTGTCTGTCGGTGTAACTATTAGTGATGTGGTAGAAAATAGAGGTATCTTTAAGAATCCTTTGTGTGTCGTTGAAGGAGGATATGCGGGAATTGCTATGATGGCCCACAGTTTTACTTGCATGGTAATTGAGAATAATTGGCCTGAAGTGAAAACGTTTAAAGTACGACCCTTGAAAAAGATGGCTGAAATTTTTATAAATTCTTTCCCCAAAGATAAAATAACCGTCAATGGTATTCGTAGTGATATATATGACAAAGGTTTTGATTATGAACAGGACGTTCAAGTACCTGTAAAAGTTCTTGCTAGTCTCCATCGTGCAGGGTAGTGTCAAACGTTGGTAGATTTTTAGCTTGCTGAACGTAGAGGTTTCTCATGTGGTAAAGGCGCTCGGTAAAACCACCATCTTTGCCTCTTTATATCACCATATTAGAATTGGTCCTCATAGCTGGCAGTCAAATGATTCGCTATTCTCAATGCATCAAGAAAAAAATTGAAAATTAAAGTGAGGTATTAGACCTAGGCTGACCCCTTGAATTTTTGCTGACAATAATATTAATTTTAGATACATGAACATTCAAATTTATCAAAGGAAAAGAGGGTCATGATTCAAAAAATTGGAAAGTTGCTCCCCACTTTTATCTTTCTCTTCTCTTTGTTTAGCAAACTCTATGCTGCTCCTTGTGTTGATTGGGACTTATTAATACCTACTGCTCGGAATGCTGCTTCGATGGCTTTTGATGCGACAACTAATCAGACAATTCTCTTTGGAGGTTTCAGTAATGGCCAATCTTTGAATGATACCTGGAGCTGGGATGGAACCAAATGGACAGAACTTTTTCCTGCAAATTCACCGCCTGCCCGGCAATTTGGTTCTTTGGCTTTTGACGCCAACACAAATCAATTAATTCTATTTGGTGGGTCCGGTAATAGTGGAAATTTGAACGATACTTGGAGTTGGGATGGCACTAATTGGACTCAGCTTAATCCTTCCACATCTCCTCCTGCGCGCTCACTTGCCTCTTTGGCCTTTGATTCAACAAACAATCAGCTGATTCTCTTTGGAGGTTCAGGGGGTAGTGGAAGTTTGAACGATACTTGGAATTGGACTGGAACAGATTGGCAACAACTTTCTCCTGTAACTTCCCCTTCAGCTCGCGCGAGTGCTACCATGGCATATGATTCAACTTCCAATCAAATGATTCTCTTTGGAGGTAATAGTGGTACATTATTAAACGAGACCTGGAACTGGACTGGAACAAATTGGCAACAACTTTCTCCTGCAACTTCCCCGCCCCCCCGCCAAAATTCTATCATGGCCTATGATCCAGCCATTAATCAGATGATTCTTTTTGGAGGGTTTGGTACTAGTTCAACCTTGGGCGACACCTGGAACTGGACTGGAACTGATTGGCAACAACTTATTCCTTCTACTTCTCCTGCTGCACGGGCTTCCGCTTCCTTTGCCCTAGATACAAACAATAAACTGATTCTCTTTGGAGGCGTAGACGGTAACTTCTTTGATGATACCTGGAGCTGGAATGGGACTAATTGGAGCATACTTTCTAATCCTCCCTCTTCTCGCTCATTCGCTTCCATGGCCTTTGATTCAATCAGTAATCAGCTGATACTCTTTGGAGGTTTCGGCAATACTTCAACGTTGAACGACACCTTTAACTGGGATGGAATTGCATGGACGCAACTTTTCCCTTTAACTTCCCCTCCCGCCCGTGGATCCGCTTCTACGGCCTTTAATTCTACAACCAATCAGTTGATTCTCTTTGGAGGTTTCGGGGTATCCAATGTGCTGGACGATACGTGGAATTGGAATGGTACGAATTGGACGCAGCTTTTTCCTGCGACATCGCCACCTGCTCGCTCAGATGCTCCCATGGCCTTTGATCCTGCGACCAGCCAACAGATTCTTTTTGGAGGCTTTGACGGTACTGATGTGGTTGGCGATACATGGAACTGGGATGGAACGACTTGGACGCAACTTTTTCCTTCTACATCACCTTCTGCTCGCTCAGACTCTGCTATGGCGTTTGATCCTGTGACCAATCAGCTGATTCTTTTTGGAGGCGCAGGCAACAGCGGAAGCTTGAATGACACTTGGCGCTGGGATGGAACAGACTGGACGCAGCTTTTTCCTGCGACATCGCCACCTGCTCGCTCAGATGCCGTCATGGCGTTTGATCCAGGGACCGATCAGGTGATTCTTTTTGGAGGTCGTGGCGCTTTCGGAGACTTGAGAGATACTTGGAGTTGGGATGGGGTTACGTGGAGGGAGCTCTCTACTTCTAGGTCACCGGATTTTTCAGATGGCACTGTCATGGTTTTTGATTCAGCTACAGATCAGATGGTTCTCTTTGATGCTGTAGGAAATACCTGGAACTGGGCGAGCTTTCCGGCCTTCTTTGCTGTAGCTACTCCCTCCAGCGAGTCGATATGTAGTGGAGAGACGACATCTATTTCCCTTAGTTCAAATGTTTCAGGCGCAACATTTAGCTGGACTGTTTCTGCTGATGGTATCACTGGAGCCTCAGATGGAAGTGGACCATTGATCGCTCAAACTTTATTGACTAACTCAACTTCTGCGGGCATTGCCACTTACACTGTTACACCTACAAGGCCCACAGGATGCCAAGGATCCCCCATAACTATAGTTGTGACAGTGAATCTACTTCCTTTTGCAGCAGCAACACCCCCTAGTCAAACTATATTTAGTGGAGAAACGACATCTATTGCCCTTACTTCAAATGTTCCAGGAACCACGTTTAGTTGGACGGCTGCTGCCGTTGACGTTTCAGGTGCATCAAATGGAAGCGGTTCCTTGATTGCTCAAACTTTATCGGCTACCGCGTTCTCCGGCACTGTCACCTATACAATTACTCCTACAAGTCCTTTTGGATGCCCAGGATCACCTTTTATTGCCGTAATAACAGTCAGGTCTAGTTCCAATGTTATTCTTCCACCTACTCATGTCAAAGGATTCAAGGTATCAAATAAATTTCTAACTCAAACAATCGTGGTCAATGTCATCAAATGGATGCCCCCTAATGGAGGAAATCCTCCAGCCTTCTACTTAATTTATCGTGATGCTGAATTGACAACGCTTGCAGCTAAAATTCCTGATAATCAAAAACTTATATTTGAGGATAGTCCCCGCAATTCTCTAGAAACAAATACCTACTATATTCTCTCTGTCAACAGGTTTGGTAATCAATCTGAAGCTGTACTGGTTCCAATTAAAAAGAAATGAAATTATGTTAGGTGTCAGGCCT
This sequence comes from Chlamydiota bacterium, assembly GCA_013287645.1. Classification (GTDB taxonomy): domain Bacteria; phylum Chlamydiota; class Chlamydiia; order Chlamydiales; family JABDDJ01; genus JABDDJ01. The sequence goes on from JABDDJ010000014.1 coordinate 22,775, forward strand.
AACATTCTGACATTTCTCAAGAATGACAAGTAAAAATCTTGTTAGTGAGTTTCTGGAGAAAATAAAAAAAGCCATTTCCAACTGCAAATTCGCAGATTGAAAATAGCCTACTACATTCAGTGGTTGATTATGTTCTGTTGCAATCAATTGTTCCATCGTTGTCCCATGAAGCATTTAACATGTTGTTAAAGCTAGTAGGACAACGACTGTAAACCCTTGATACTTAGACGATGGGGGCGGCTGGACTCGAACCAGCGAATCCCGAAGGAGAGGGAGTTACAGTCCCTTGCAATTGCCGCTATGCGACACCCCCTGATGTGGAATGCTGACAGTAGGAATTGAACCCACAACCGTCCGATTACAAGTCGGGTGCTCTACCAATTGAGCTATGTCAGCGCATGGCCGAAATACTAGCAAAGAGTGGGGATTCTAGGCAATGGAGAAGAGTTTTTTGTTATAAAACATTAAGAATTAAAGGTTTTTAGTTTCGAAATTCGGGTCTTTTTGGCTGCAAAATGGAGGAGTTTCCCAAGGGAACTGGCGATTTTTTGGACTAAATAGAAGAAATCTTTCCAGGTAAAGTGCTCGACAAGATCATCTGAGATATTGCGCACTGCGACCATCCAGAATCCTGTGAGGATGCGTGTCCAGGATGCTGTGAGGCGGGTATAATAAATGGCTCGGCGGGCTTTTCTGCCGGCCTTAGCGGTGAGGCGTTTAAAGTAAAGTGCTGATTTGGGTTTTTTGAAATTGATTTTTTTGATAGCTGTGGCTTTTTGGACTATGCCTGAACGGATTTTTTGGAGTTTTTTGGAAATGGCGCGCGCGATGCGTTTTGGTTTTTCTAGTTTGCGTTGTAAGTAGGCTGCGATGGGGCTAAGGAAGTACTCGGAGACATATTTTGATAGAATTTGACCTGTTTTAGCAAAAAGATTGTGGAGGGCTTTTTTGGCATTGCTGGTTTTTTGTGCTATCTTGGTGCCAATATTCTGGAATTTTCCTTGCCATTTCTTACTGATGCGGGCTGTTCCTTGCCAGATATTCCGGGTAGTTTGGATGATATTGGGTAAGTAGAGCACGTTGGCAATAGTAGAAGCTGCAAAAGTAACAAGGCGCTTGGTGGTTTCGACTGAGTTTTTAACAAAGCGTTCTACTTTTTCTTTCTGCTTGGCGACATAATTGGAGATCTTCTCTTTTGTTTCTCTGATTTTTGTTGTGACTGCCTGGTAAGCGGTGCGTACTTTTTGTACGTAGGGGTGGGCATAGGTCATGTAGGTTTGTGTAAGATATTTTTTGATTGCCTGTTTGATACGAGTAGGAATGGCTCTGGTATAGGCATAGGCTTTCTGAATGGTTTTTGCGAGTGCTAATAATTTTTGCCTCCAAGCGGGGAGTGGCTGATCCTTACTAACTCGGCCGTAAACGATTTTCATTGCGCGCTGTCTGAAGGCATCTTTGAGGGCTTTTAGCTTTTTTTGGAGCCCTTTTTTGGCGGTATCTAAGAGCTCTTGTAGGAGGTTCTTTTTCTCTGCAACTTTTTGTTGAAAGAGTTTCCAGAGGCTATTCATTTTCTCAAAGGGCATGCGGAGTAGGCCCATAAATCCCTGGAAATGTTTAAGTGTTTTATCAACGGCTTTTTTAAGCTGTTTGTAGATTTTTGTGAGTTTTTGGAACTGGACAATAAGGATAAGGATGAGTTGTTCTGCTGGGCGAAAGCACTGTTTGAGTCCTTGGGCAAATAGCTGGCATGTTTGGGGAATGAGATGGACGACGATCCAGCGGGGGATGCTATAGGCAAATAGGTATAAGGGTAGCGCTGTGGCCATGAAGACATATTTTCCGGCTCGGGCAATGATGGGGAGTTTATCGTTAGGGGGGCCGGTGGGGCTGGTTTGTAGTCGATTAAGGATCTCGTTATCGATTTTTTCTTGGGAGGTGATGGTATCGCGTGTCCAGATGGAGTGGGATTTTAGGGTTTTTTCGGGGTCGGTGGCCTGTCCGATGGTGTGAATATCGAACCTGTTTCCTTGATAGGGCGATATTGAGTCGTTGGACATTAAACCTCCTTGCCTTAAAGCTCTATATTACTCTGTAAATATAAATTTTTAATAAAGAATCTATGTGTATAGTATTGCGCATTTTGAATAAATGTCATACAATGTTCGTATTCTTTAAAGGGGAGCCTACCAATGGTCCGTATCAGTAAGCAACGAGAACGTCGTCAAGTGAGTCGTAGAAGACATAAAAAACCTACTTCAAAGACTGGTGCTTTGAAGGATAATTTGCCTAAGGGATATAAGCCTCATGCGAATGCAGTAGAAGGTGATCTGGCAAAGACGATGTTCGTTCCCAAGATGGGATAATTAAAACTAGTAAATTTAGGTGACAGAATCATGTCAAGACATCCGAGTTTCGGCAAAGCGAGCAAGTCTGTGAAAAAGCGCAATGTTCTTAAGCGTTTTGAGAGAGTGGACGTGCTTAAAAAATTAGGCGCATGGGACGAAAAGACTCATAAGAAAGTCACGGGATTACCAAAGACTCGTGTTAGCTAATTATATGTATAGAGTGTGGCACTGTGGTGTTACACTCTCCTTTCTTTTGCACAATAACCCCCTCTTTTGTTACACGTTTTTATATGGAATTTGAGTCATTCGTCGTTGATATTATTAACGAGCAAACTGATGTACAGCTTGAGGAAGCTCAAGTTGAGAGTATAGTCAAAGAAATTATTTCTTTTCACGGTGAGCAGTGCCACGAGGTAGCTATCCATTTTGTGCCTGTCAATCGTATCTGTGAACTGCATATGCAGTTTTTTAAAGATCCTTCGCAGACGGATTGTATCACGTTACCTATGGATGATGAGGATGAGGATCATTACCGCCATCTGGGTGAGGTGTTTGTCTGCCCGAAAACAGCATGCGAATATGTGAAGGCTCATGGAGGAAATTTCCATGATGAAATTCTGTTATATGTGGTTCATGGTATGCTGCATCTTTTTGGGTATGATGATCTGGATGATGCGGATCGGATTGAAATGCGTGCTGCGGAGAATCGACATCTACTCAATTTGAAGGAGAAGGGACTTTGTCTGTCGCCATCTTAGTCATTACGTTAATTGTATTGCTTGGCTGTGGTTTTTGCCTGGCGCTTTTTAATACGGCGTTTCGTAGGGTTCATAAAAAGAGCTCTCAAAAGCAGATTAAGAGCTTAGGGCTCTGGTTTTTTTATCGTTATCTTCATAACGCTGTCTTCTCTAAGCATGAGTATGAAGGCATTTTTTTTAGTACTATCTTTACACAGAGTATTGTTCGGTTTGCTTATGCTGCGGTAGCTGTGCTGCTGATTGCTCATCTTGATATCTTTGACGGTGAGCTTTTAGGCAGTATTGTGTTGATGATCGTGTTTATAGTGGCTTCGTTTTTGCTGGGTGAATATATCCCGCGTGTGCTTGGGACTAAGTCGCCAGAGTGGGCATTGCGGTTTAGCGCACCCGTGACAAGTGTTTTAATGACCTTAGTGTTTCCTTTGACATATGTTTTTTTGAGTATTATCCAGAGAATGCCTCGTACAGTCTATTTTGACCATCTTCAAGAGCCATCGACGCAGGCGAAGCAAGAGATTATTGAGATTATTCAAGAAACTAATATGCAAGATACGTTGGATGTGCAGGATAAGAAGTTGATTGCATCGGTATTAAGGTTTAAGGAGCATCTAGCTCGCGAGATTATGGTTCCGCGGGTGGATGTCTTTGGTTTGGCTGCCGATACGTCGATTAAGGATTCTGTGGCTTCATTGCAGGCAGAGGGGTATAGCCGTGTTCCTGTGTATGAGGGGAATAAGGATAATATTGTGGGAGTTTTGATGTACAAGGATGTGCTCCAGAAGTTTATGGAGTATGAAAAGAGTGGAAATGATGAGTCTATTTTGGAGGCTCCGATTCAGTCGATTATGAAGACTCCTTTGTATGTTCCTGAAACAAAACGCATTTCAAATTTGCTGCAAGAGTTCCGCAAAAAACAAGTCCATATGGCTATTGTGGTAGATGAGTATGGTGGAACGGAAGGGATTGTGACGATTGAAGATATTCTTGAGCAGATTGTGGGCGAGATTGCAGATGAATATGATGACGAGGAAGAAGTTTTCTACATGCAGACAGAGGGTGGATGGATTGTCGATGCGCGCATGAGTATTTTGGATGCTGAAGAGCAGTTGGGAATAAATATTCCTCAGGATGGCGATTATGATACCATTGGAGGGTATATTTTTCACTGTGCAGGGACAATTCCATCAAAGGGTTTTGTCATTCATAATGACGAGTTTGAGTTGGTAGTTTTGCGTTCGTCGGAGAGGACAGTCGAAAAGGTACGTATTAAGCCTACACTCATTTCAGAGGGTTCCGAAGAAGAAAGTTGAGGTTTAGATGTCATCATTTTTGTTAAGAATTTTTTTTATTTTTTGCCTTATTCAAGGGTCTCTTGAAGCTGCATTTAGCTTAGAGGATTTAGTATCGCTCACCGAGTCAAAAGATTCTACTTCAGAGGAGCTCCAGCCGCCTGATCCTATGCAGTTAGATCCTAATTGGTGGAACTATTTTAAGGTTGATGGTCCAGAGTTAGACAAGAGAGTCGCTGCGACGGATGTGCTGATGCAGAAACTGTACACAGAGACACCCGAACAGAACAAAGAGGAAATAGAAGAGCATTTACAGCGCATCTTGATCAATTTAAAGGCACTTCCTGGATTACGCAATCAAAAAGTCTCTACGTATACAGCCCCTCCGTTATTAAATAGCTATAGTTTCGATCAGTTTTTACAGATTGCCGCTTCAGAAAAAGAGTTGGAAGGGAGTCTTGCCCAAGAAGATAAAGAACTGCGGCAACTTAAAGATCGCACTAATAAAGTCCGTAAACATATCGACACTCTTTTAGTGAGTTATCTTGAAATGCATGAGGCTAATGTCACCAAGGAGATGGCAGGATTAGAGATCATTTCGCTCAGGACGGCTTTGGCAATTATGGAGGAGGATATCCGCATCAGCAGTGAGAGATATACTCAAATTAATGCTGAGTTAAATCATGCTAAGGAAGAGCTCTCGACTGCTTCAGAAAACTTGTTAATGAAGAAAGAGGACATTGCAAATTTAGATCAAGATATTCAAAAGGCACGTATTGATTTAAAAGCAGCTCAATTTCGCTCTTTGACTTCGGAAATGAATGCTGTAGGTGCTTCTGGAGATACAGCCTTAGAACGTTCAAAAGGATTTTTATCTGCGCAGCAGGCTGTTTTAGACTTAGCTAAAGAGGCATTATCTAAAGCAGATTTAATCTTTTATCAAGCGAAAAGTAGCCTAATTTCAGAAGATCTAGAAGATCTCGGCGAATGGCAAGATCAGTTAAGTCAAATTAAAGCACAGTTGGCAGATTGGAGAACAAAGACAGAGCAAGAGTATACTCGAGCATTGCAGCCCTTGGCAGGAGATGAAAAAGTATCGCAAGTAAGGCTACAGACAGTTCAAGAGACACTTAAAGTTTTGAAACAATTAGAGCTTAAGTTGACTTTTGATGAGTTACTGGTGAAGCAGCTTAAAAGTCAGCAGGCTAAAAAAGGCGGGACAGCCCTCTATTGGTATTATTCCGTTTTAGGATGGTTTGATACCTGCTGTGATCCGGTGGTGGGGTGGTTGTATGCCCCCTTGATCAAGATAGGGGGTGTGCCTATCACAGTGATGAGCCTGTTGCGTATTTTTGCGATCATTTTAGTGACATTTTGCTTGTCGCATTTCCTGAGAACGATGCTAAAGAGAATGAAGAAAGACCAGATGCATCTTACAGAGGCGTCGGCATTTATTATTGATCGGTTGATACATTATGTGGTGCTATGTATAGGATTTGCTTTAGCATTAGCTTCTATAGGTTTGAGTCTCAGTAATTTAGCGCTTGTGTTAGGCGCCTTGAGCGTCGGAATTGGATTTGGCTTGCAGACCATTGTAAATAATTTTTTGAGCAGCCTCATCATCATGTTTTCCAGAACACTCAAAGTAGGCGATATGGTAGAGATCGCCGATGGACAGTATGGACAGGTGACTTCAATTCATATTCAAAATACAGTGATTCACACGGGTGATGGAGCAGATATCGTAGTGCCTAACTCAGAAATCTTAAGCAATAAACTCATCAATTGGTCACTCCAAGATAACTTTAGAAGACTGCACATACCCTTTAGTGTTGCTTATGGAACAGATAAGGAGCTGCTTACACAAGCTGTCAGTGAAGCTGCCGAAAAAGTACCCTGCACCGTGCGCAATTCTGCACATTATAGTGAGCCACAGGTTTGGTTTGTCCATTTTGGAGACAGTTCATTAGATTTTGAACTTGTTGTCTGGGTGAATGTCTTCGGATATGGCCATAAAGGGTCAATGAATACTTCTTACTTATGGGAAATCGAAAATTCATTACGCAAGTATGGCATTGATGTTCCCTTCCCCCAGCGAGAAATCCGTGTCTTGCCCACAGAAGCTAAGACCACGACTTCCTCTATCGCATTAAATAATTAATCGAAGAAAAAGAATAAATAACATGATAGGCAGGATCGCTTCGCGGCAGGATATGAAGGATAATTAAAGAGATAAAGAAAAAAGAACGATATAACGATAAGAACGATAAAAAAATAAAAAAATATCGTTCTTATCTTTATATCGTTCTTTTATTCTTTAATTTATCTTGCTTATCCTGCCGCGAAGCGATCCTGCCTATCATGTTACTTTTTTTTTGTGTTTATGTATCTTTGTCTGAAGTCTTTGCGTCTTCGCGCCTTTGCGTTGAATATTATTATCTACCTAAGCTCCCTAACAGGGAAAAAGGACAAATAAGCCATGTTTGGTGTTTCGCGGCGAATAAGTTGGTAAAGAATATATGTATAAGGATGTATGTTTATATCTAGTAAGTAATTTAAATCCGTGACTTCACTCATAAAATTTTTTGATAAAAACCCATCTCTGTAGATTTTTGAAACAAGATGGTCTGTACCTGGGATGCGAAAAGAGGACCCGTTCGAATAATAATGGAATACATCTTCAATTAAAGGAACACCTTCACCAGAAAAAAGAGTAGCATTATAGGGATATTTATAAATCCAAGGATTCCAATAGGCACAGACTATTCCTAGAAGATTGCCATCTGCGTCTCTAATGTCGAAATAAATATTGCCTTTGTCATCATCGGCTCGACGATAACCTGTTGCAGTACCGATAATTTCATTTTCTCGATTTTTCAGAACTATATGAGCGCTACCTTCGGGCAGCTTTTTCCATAAAATTTCAGCGGTAGCCTCTTTTACATTATCATGATCGAGAGTGATTGTTTTGTCATAATAAAAATTTTTATAATTCGTTATAGCAATTTTATAATTCTGAATGGCCAATTCAGCTTGTAATCCAGAAAATGACAATAACAAACAGATTAATATAAAAAAATATCTAAACACAATTAACTCCTTTTTTTAAACATCAACTATAAACATTCAGCAAATATATTTACAAGGCATTTTTAAACTTGGACAAGGAAATATTGGCTCGGTGGCAAATAATGCGGGAATGTCCTACAAGATAAAATAAAGTTTTTGTAGGAGTGATCGCATGTTTCTTCGACTTATCTATCTTATATTGGTGATTGCGGTAGCTGCATGCGTTGAAGGGGGTGGGGGAATTATTCAAGGGTCTGGAAATATTGTCACTCAAGAGCGTAAGGTTGCTCAGTTTTCAAAGGTTGTATTGACAGGAGTGGGGACTATTGTTTTAACGCAGGAAGATAGGGATATCCTCTCTGTTGAGACTGATGATAATCTGACGCAGTACATAAAGACTGATGTGGATAAGGGTGTGTTAACGATTGAGGTGCAAAAGAATGCGTCTCTTTCTCCTTCTAAAGAAATTATTTACCATATCAGCGTGAAGAATATTACGGGTATCGATGTCTCTGGCGCAGGCACTATCAACTCTTCTAACCAATTAATTTCTAAAGACTTTGTCATCACTCTATCGGGTGCAGGCAATGTAAATATTGACGCTACCGTCCGGAAGTTGACTCTTCACCTTGCTGGCAGCGGAGATATTATTTTAAATGGAAATGCGGATGATCAGTCGATCGATATTTCTGGTTCTGGGACATATAAGGGCTATAATTTTGTGACTAAATTCACAGAGATTGTGATCAACGGTGTGGGCAACGCAGAAATAAATGCTAAAGATAGTCTCGAGGTGGATATTTCGGGTGTCGGATCTGTCACTTATATGGGTGATCCTGTCATCCATCAAACAATTACTGGTGTGGGTGCTGTTCGCAAAGCTGAAGCAAAAAAGTGAGGTTTTCATGAGCACGCTAGTTGAAGAGCTTCATTCTCCAAAGGATCCTTCTCAAAACTTTATGGAGCAGTATTCCGAGCCTTTGGATGCTTTCTTCAATCCAAATTCGGTAGCGCTGATTGGGGCTAAAGATGATGTGGGCAGTGTCGGGCGTACGATGATGGCTAACTTACTTTCGGGTGGCTTTAAGGGCAAGGTATATCCTATCAATCCAAAGCGTCCTGAGGTACTGGGGCAAAAGAGCTATCCTTCTGTTAGCGCGCTTCCTGAAAAGGTGGATTTAGCCGTCATTATTACTCCGGCTGCAACTGTGCCAAAGGTGATCGAAGAGTGTGTTCAGGTGGGGATTAAAGCGGCGATTATCATTTCGGCTGGCTTTAAAGAGCTGGGTGAAGCTGGGCTTGCTTTAGAAAACAAGGTCTTGGAAATCGCTAGAAAGGGTGGAATGCGCATCATCGGGCCTAATTGTCTGGGTGTGATGAGTCCGCTCTCTGGTCTCAATGCGACTTTTGCTAAGGGGATGGCCCTTCCGGGGAATATCGCGTTTATCAGTCAGTCGGGGGCTATGTGTACAGCTGTTTTAGATTGGAGCTTTCAGGAGCATGTGGGATTTAGCGCTTTCGTTTCGATAGGCTCAATGGCTGATGTGAACTGGGGTGACTTAATTAGCTATCTAGGCGTTCAGCCTAAAACGCAAAGCATTTTGATTTATATGGAAACGATCGGTGATCCGCGCTCATTTTTGTCGGCGGCGCGTGAAATCGCCTTGGAAAAACCGATCATCGTCATCAAAGCGGGTAGAAGTCAGCAGGCCGCTCAGGCAGCAGCGTCGCATACAGGTTCTTTAGCGGGCAGCGATGATGTCTTTGATGCTGCGCTTCAGAGAGTGGGTGTTCTGCGTGTCGATACGATTGGGGGTCTGTTTAGCATGGCATCTGTACTCTCAAGGCAGCCAAGACCAAGGGGACCGCGTTTGACCATCGTCACAAATGCAGGCGGTCCAGCGGTTTTAGCGACGGATGCTACTGTGATGAGTGGAGCAGAATTATCGCAGCTCAGTCCTAAGACAGTAGAGGCGTTAAATGGATTTTTACCACCTGCCTGGAGCCATAGTAACCCTGTGGACTTATTGGGAGATGCTCGTCCTGACCGTTATAGCAAAGCGATCGATATTTTAATGAAAGATGAATCGACCGATGGGATTTTAGTGATCCTTTCTCCACAGGATGTGACAGACCCTTCCGGCACGGCAGAATGTTTACGGCCTTATAGCCATGGCAGTGGGAAGCCTTTGCTTGCTAGCTGGATGGGTGGTGCCACAGTCCAAAATGGGGTAGAGCTGCTTAATCAGGCAGGCATTCCGACGTTTGAATATCCCGATGCTGCAGCCTGGACCTTTGCAAAGATGTGGGAGTATAGCAGGCAGTTGAGAGACCTGTATGAGGTACCTGCCATCCGTGACACGGAAGTGAGCGAATCTTCGCGCGACGAGGTAAAACAACTTATTGAAAAGGTACGTGCATCCGGCAGGTCTTTGTTGACAGAGCATGAGTCAAAGCGTGTTCTAGAGCTTTATCATATTCCCTGTGTTGAGACAGCGATTGCTAAAACAGCGGAAGAAGCTGCCGCAGCAGCTCAAAAAATAGGTTTTCCAAGTGTTGTGAAGCTGCATTCCCATACGATTACGCATAAGACAGAAGTGGGCGGTGTCAAATTAAATTTGAATTCGGAAAAAGAGGTAAGCAGTGCTTTTGAGGAGATCCGTCGTTCTGTGACAGAAAAAGCCGGCGCTAGCCACTTTGAGGGAGTGACTGTGCAGAAGATGATCTCCCGCGATGGTTACGAACTTATTTTGGGCAGCATGAGTGATGTGCAGTTTGGCCCCGTGATTCTTTTTGGTACGGGAGGCCAGCTTGTGGAGGTCTACAAAGATAGAGCATTAGCTTTGCCGCCCTTAAACGCTAATTTAGCGCGTCATCTCATGGCTAAAACAAAGATTTATGAGGCTCTACATGGTGTGAGGGGACGTAAGAGTGTGGACATGGCTGCATTGGAAAAAATTCTTGTCCATTTCTCCCAGCTTATCGTCGAAAACCCTTGGATCAGTGAATGCGATATTAATCCTATGATGGTGAGCCCTACACAGATTGTCGCTCTTGATGCCCGTATTGTCTTGCATGGAAAGGAGCTCAGCAAGGAGGCGATACCTCCGCTTGCCATTCGTCCCTATCCGATCGAATATGTGTCAAAAAATAAATTAACTGATGGTACAGATTTTATTTTACGGCCCATCCGCCCTGAAGATGAACCCGCTATGGTGGCATTTCATAAAGAGCTCTCAGAGCAAAGCATCCGTCAACGTTACTTTGAATTTGTCAGCCTTAACGACAGAATTGCACACGAGAGGCTCCTACGCATCTGCTTTAACGACTATGACCATGAGCTTGCACTGGTTGCAGAGCTTCCTTCACATAAAATTATGGGCGTAGCACGTTTTAGCCACACCGCACGTCCTGGTCACGGTGAGCTCAAAATGATTATTGCGGATTCTTTCCACAATAAAGGATTAGGAACTTTGCTCTTAAAACAACTGATGACATGCGCACGCAAAGAGGAAATTCGCACTCTGGAAGCACATGTTCTTCATGAGAATGAAGGGATGATTCATATCTGCGAAAAATGCGGATTTAAAAAACAGCCTTACAAAGATCCTCTAATAACGCATTTAGTATGTGATTTGAATCAATGATAACAGCCGAACCGGTCAGTCTTAATGATCAGCAGATGCTGGTTGAGCACTTTTTAGCTCTTGATATCGGACTCTCTGAGTATTCCTTTCCCAACGTCTATCTATTTAGAGAGCAGCACCAGTACAAAGTCATTACTGGCCAAAGCATTTATGTGAGAGGTGTTCATCGCGATGGCTGTACTTACCTAATGGTAACAGAGCCCGTCCATAAACTGCCTGTATTAGAATTTTTTCAACAGCTTTGTCAAACTGACTATTTATATCCAGTTCCAAATACGTGGAGACCACTTTTTCCACCAAATATTTTTTTAATTACTAACTCCGAAGCAGATACCGATTACATCTATACATTAGAAAAATTGCGGGAATATCCAGGCCGTAAACTTAGTGGTAAAAGAAATCTAGTAAAGCAGTTTATGGAATCCTACGCGTGGAGAGCTGAGCCACTCAGCATCCAAAATACTGCAGATGCGAAAGTAGTGCTTACTGAATGGCAACGCTCTTTTGAAGAGTCCGATCCTGCAGATGTCTCTGCCTGCAATGAGGCTCTTACGCTTTGGGGTCAATTTCTAAACCTTGAAGGGCGGATCTATTATGTGGATAATAAGCCCGCTGGCTTTATTATAGGGGGAAAACTCACCAAGCATAGCCATGTTGTTCATTTTGTAAAAGCCATTAAAGGATATAAAGGAATTTATCAATTTATCTATCAAGATTATTCCAAAAATCTCCAAGATTGCACCCATTGCATTAATCTAGAGCAAGACCTTGGCAACCCTCAACTCGCTCAGGCAAAACATTCTTACGAGCCAGACTGTCTTTGTGTCAAATTAAGGATTGCCCTTCAGCCCGAAATAAAAGACCAAGTTTGTAAAGGCACATTAGCTGCAAATTTTAAATGGCAAAGTAATAATTGATCTGTTATTATTTATCAAAAAACTAGGTAAAACATGAATGTTAATTTTTGTTCACGCTTAATAGATCTCGCTTTTAATGATAAACAGCCCTATAAAGTACCCGCTATTGCTTTACTTCCAATAGTAGGTTTAGTCTGGGGAATGTATAGACAAAATGATCTACAGAACAGAATTTCTGTGTCAAAAGACAATAATGAGAAATTCGAACTCCTCAAAGAAAAGAATCTAGTTAAGAAAATCTACGCCTTTGGCGGTCTAGTTCAATTAATAGCCTATGTAGCTATTAAAGCCTTTTGTGGTCTATCCATTTTCGCTGCTATCACTTCCCATCCATTTGTACCCATAACCTTAGCTCTTTCTTTTGTATTTTTCACTACGGCAAAAATTAATGAATTTACAACCAAAAAGCCAGGTGATGGGTTTATTATGTTGTAAGCTAGGTAAACCAGCTTAAATGCAGAGGCGCAGAAATTTAAACGCAAAGTCGCAAAGTCGCAAAGAATAAAATAATTTCTTTGCGACTTTGCGACTTTGCGTTTAAATTTCTGCGCCTCAGCGTTTAATCTGGTTTATTTAGTTTACGATTACCCACCCCTTCTTAATCATTTCTTAATAATAAGGTAGTAACTTAGTCCTTTTTTCTTAATCAGTAGGTTACTGTGTATTCACTTAATACAATCAATCCTCAACTTCTTTTATCTCAGCCTGTCGCCGAACTAAAACCCAAAGTGCATGTGATTATAACCTCTAGGAAAACAAAAAAAGAAAAGTATTATGAAGTCAATAAAGATCTAATTAATGAACTGCTTCATAATTCTTCATATAATTTTCACAGTTCTGAAATCCCTAATAATTATATTTTCAAAATTATTTATGAATCAGAAATAAAGAATTGTATAGTTACACAACGTGTGCTTAATCTTATTTTACAAAATCCTAACATCGTTGAAGTAAAGGAGTACCCTCCTCTACCTTCAGGTGCCTCTCCTGAAGAGGTCGATTTATGGAAGGCTTTTAGCCCTACAGACTTATGGAAAAATCCATCTCTACTTATCGACAAAATAAATAACAGTGATCTAAATAACTTATCAAGCGTTGATAGGGGAATTTTTATTAGAGCTGCCTCAATGATTGATGGAACTAAAGGAAAAGAAATTCGCAAAAATATTTATCCTTATCTCTTTAATATAGACAATTTTGATCATTTAGATAAATGTGGTTCTGTAAAAGAAGTTCTTCAAAATGCTTTAATATATGCTAATAAGTACTCTGTTGATCCAGACTATAGAAATTGGGCTAAATTTATCGAATACAGGCTCAATAGAATTGAAACAGAGGGTGTTGAAGTGGATTTAGCCAGTTACTTTTATGTACCTATATTTACTAATAAGAAATATATTGAACTTCATATGGCTCCTCCAAAAGATGAAGCAGTCTTTTATGGAATTTCAAATGTGATTGAGATGTTCGCGGATAATTATACACTAGAACAAAATGACGAAAATAGATTAATTGTGAACATCCCTCATTTGTGGATAATTGTACATGGCCCGACTAAACCTTATCAGAATAGACATACTGCTTGTTACGTAGTAGGTCATAAGTTTGATATAAAGCGTGAATTGCCCATGATTACACTTCCAATCGCAGAGCTGGAATATAAATTTTTAACACAAGGCCCGTCAGTATGAGCAGCCTAGGAAGAGTTGGTTGTAATAATAATAGCTCAATTGAAATTTCAGTTACCTTGAATAAAAATAATAAAAGTAAAGTTTTCAATGTAAATAAAAATGATTTCGAGAATATAACACAAAGTTATTCTCATTTTTTGAACAATTCTGAAGCTAGCCCCAATTATAGAATTAAAGGTTCTTTTGGAACATTTAGTTTTAATTATTATGTATCAAGTGATATTCTAAACATATTTTCCAGAGCACTAAAACTTTCCTTATTTCCTGATGGAAGTAACTATCAATCCTCCTTTGAATCCGACTTATCGAATATGTACAAACCTACAAATTATTGGACTTATGCTTCAGACCCAAGTGGTTGGTTTAGACTAGAATATCCAACTAACCTTACTGCATTCACTGTCATGAGAGAATTTGAAAAAGCTCCAATGAGTGCAAAAAAAATTATTACATTTTTTGTCTATATTCGGTACGTTCTTCTTTCGCAAAATCCTCCTTTTGAATTTGTAATCCATGCAAATAATATGTTCACTTTAATGAAGAACTCAATTGCTGAGTTATCTCGTGCTGAAAAGGGGATATTACTACGTAATGCTTCAATGATGCGTGATGAGTATGGGAAAGAATTTAGAAAGTTTGTCTACCCTCAATTATTCAAAATGTCAATCAGTGAAAACTACTTTAAGTCGGTTTATGAAGTACTAAAAAGCGCTGAAATTGAAGCGGAATCATTACTTAGGGGTTTTGATACTAATAGTAATAATCACGCTTCTATAGATGAAATTAATGAATGGCTCCGTTTTATTAGATTAAGATTAGATAAAATTATACAAAATAAAGAAGTAGAATTAGGTTTTTATTACTATATTCCTGGGTCGAATGATGAAGGAAAGGTGAACGTCTATTTGACTCCTCCAAAAAATTGTACTATACTCTATGCCTTTTCAAATGTAATTGAAATGTTTGATAAGTCAGTGACTTCAATAGGCTATGATATAGCTTTGAATTTGTGCGTACCTAATTTATCAACTGTTGTAAATAAGAGAATATGTTCTCCTTACGTGATCGGACCTGAAACAAATTTAGACTCGACTATTAGTAAGATTTCTTTTGAAGTGGCAAATTTAGAATGTGACTTTTTACAAAGATTTTTTTCCACGGCAATTGTCTCTTCAAGTTCTTCAAGTTCTTCAAGTTCTTCTAGCCAAAATTCATTATACCCTCAAAATGAGATTTTAGTATCTGATGTATTAGGAGAGGCTTATGAAACTAATAATTTGATATGGTATTCATTATCCCCTAAGTTTGCGTTTCAGAAGTATTTTAATTGTTCAACGGATATTAATGCATTTATGGCTGCATTGGAGCGCTTTAATAAATTAGATGCGACAATGGTTATAGCAGCGTATATCTGTTTTTATTATTTTCACGAACGTCGCCTTATTTCTGAAGCGAGCTCTAAGGTTATATTTGAAAAAATACTAAACTCAATAGATCAATTTACGAGATCAGAAAAAGGAATAGTCATCCGCATGGCCTCTATGTGGAGAGATACAATAGGGCGACTTTTTAGAACATTAACTTATCCTAAATTGTTCAAGATTGAGCCTTCAAATGATCTATATCACATTGGATCTGTTTATGCCATACTTCTGAGAGCAAAGGAGAGAGCTCTTAATCTTGTACAAGAGGTCCAGGCGAATAGACAAGATGTTTTCGATGTGCAAACATGGCTTAATTTTATTGAGTATCGTTTATGCAGAATAGAGAAGAATGAAGAAGTAGAGCTGCCATGCTATTATTATTACCCAAATCGGCAGGAAGAGAGTGTTGCTTTACATTTTGCTCCCCTATTTGAAGAGCCCTGTTATGTTTTTTCAAATGTTTTAGAAATTTTTGATGGAACTGTAGGATTTGATATATTCGGACATCAAATATTAAAATTAAATATATCTAACTTGCCCACGATATGTCAAAGGTTTGGAATAGTGAGAAATTTATGTATCTCTACGATCAATTCAACAATAAATTTTAAAAAACCTGTTCCCCTGATCACTCAAAAAGTTGCTAATCTTGAATATAGGTTTTTAATCAACGGGCTCTAAATCATTCTTATAGCTAAGAAAAAAAGGATGCAGGTATGAATCTTCATAATCCAAAGATACTCATTTTTGCAGATAGCTTGCGAAAGGGGTCATTTGGCTAGTTAGAATATAAACTTTAACTCAAGGTATTGTATGATGAGTGCTATAGGTTGGGGTGATTCTAATAATAACTCAATTGAAGTTATAGTTACCTCGAATGATAATAACAAAAGTAAAATTTTTAATGTAGATAAAACGGGTTTCAAAAATATAATTTATTTTTATTCGAATTATTTGAACCAGCCTGAAGTTACTTCTAATTATAGAATTAATGGTTCTATTGGATTATTTAGCTTTAATTATTTTGTATCAAAAGATTTGCTAAGCATATTTTCTAAAACACTAGGTGTTTCCTTATTTCCAGATGATAGTAACTGTCAACCCTTCTTTGAAACTGACTTATGGAGGATGTACAAACCTACCAATTTGTGGACTTATTCTTCAGACCCAAGCTATTGGTTTCAACTAGAATATCGATATAGGCTTACCGCTTACTCTGTCAAGAAGGTAATTAAAGATGTTCCATTAAATGCAAAAAAAATTATTACTTTTTTTGTCTATATTCGATTCGTCCTTAAGCAAAACCCTCCTCTAGATTATAGTATCTGGGCAAATAATGAACTTACTTCAATAAGGCAATCCATTACTGAGTTACCTTGCGCTGAAAAGGGGATATTACTACGTAATGCATCGATGATGCTTGATGAGTATGGTGACGAATTTAGAAAGTTTGTCTACCCTGAATTATTCAAAATGTCACTCAGTGAAAACTACTTTAATTCAGTTTATGAAGTACTAAAAAGCGCTGAAATTGAAGCAGAAGCATTACTTAAGGGCATTATTACTAATTGTTATAACGCTTCTATAGCTGAAATTGAAGAATGGCTCCGTTTTATTAGACTCAGAATAAAAAAAATTGAACAAAAAGAAGTAGTGGAGTTAGCGTTTTATTACTATATTCCTGGATCGGATAATGAAGGAAAGGTGAACGTATATCTGAATCCTCCAAAAAATTGTAAAATAATCTATGCTTTTTCAAATGTTATTGAAATGTTTGATAAGACAGTTACTTCAATGGGCTATGATATAGCTTTGAACTTAAACATACCTAAATTATCAACCGTTGTTTATAACAGAATATGTTCTCTTTATTTGATCGGTTCTGAAACAAATTTATACTCGAAAATTATGCAGATTTCTTTTGGAGTGGCAAATTTAGAATGTGGCTTTTTACAAAAATTCTATACCACAGCTCCTGTCACTTCGAGTTCTTCTAGTTCTTCAAGTTCTTCTAGCCAAAATTCGGTATACCCAGAAAACGAGATTTTAGTATCTGAAATACTAGGGGAGGCTTATGAACCTACGTATTTATTATCGAATTCATTAATGATTGAGTATGTGTTTCAGAAGTATTTTAATTGTTCAACGGATATTAATGCATTTATGGCTGCATTGGAGCGCTTTAATAAATTAGATGCGACAATGGTTATAGCAGCGTATATCTGTTTTTATTATTTTCA
>JABDDJ010000014.1:40254-44761 GCA_013287645.1 Chlamydiota bacterium
ACGGATATTAATGCATTTATGGCTGCATTGGAGCGCTTTAATAAATTAGATGCGACAATGGTTATAGCAGCGTATATCTGTTTTTATTATTTTCATGAACGTGGCCTTATTTCTGAAGCGAGCTCTAAGGGTATATTTGAAAAAATACTAAACTCAATAGATGAATTTACGAGTTCAGAAAAAGGAGTAGTCATCCGCATGGCCTCTATGTGGAGAGATACAATAGGACGACTTTTTAGAACATTAACTTATCCTAAATTGTTCAAAATTGAGCCTTCGAATGATCTATATCATATTGGATCTGTTTATGACATACTTCTGAGAGCAAAGGAGAGAGCTCTAAAACTAATACAAGAGGTCCATCCTAATAGACAAGATGCTTTCGATGTGCAAACATGGCTTAATTTTATTGAGTATCGATTAGACAAAATAGAAAAGAAGAATGAAGAAGTGGAGCTGCCATGCTACTATTATTACCCACATCGGTATAACGAGGGTGTTGTTTTAAATTTTTCCCCCGTATTTGATGAGCCCTGTTATGTTTTTTCCAATGTTTTAGAAATTTTTGATGGAACTGTAGGATTTGATATATACGGACGTAAAACATTAAAATTAAATATACCTAACTTGCCCACGCTATGTCAAAGGTTTGGAATAGTGAGAAATTTATGTATCTCTACGATTGCTTCAACAATAAATTTTAAAAAACCTGTTCCCGTGATCAATCAAAAAGTTGCTAATCTTGAATATCAGTTTTTAACTAACGAGATTTAAATCATTCTTGTTGCTATAGTAGGGAAAAAAGGATGTAGGCATGAATCATCATAATCCAAAGATACTCGCTTTTGCGGGAAGCTTGAGAAAGGGATCTTTCAATAAAAAACTTGTCAAAATTGCCGTCGAAGGCGCCCGTGAAGCTGGCGCAGATGTCACTCTTATAGATCTAGCTGATTTCCCTATGCCTATCTACGACGGCGACCTAGAGCAAGAAAAGGGCATGCCTCCTAACGCTCTGCGCTTAAAAAATTTGATGCTGGAAAACAATGGGCTGCTGATAGCTTCTCCAGAGTACAACAGCTCCATCTCGGCAGTCTTGAAAAATGCCATCGACTGGGTATCACGTCCTCAGCCTAATGAAGAAGACCTGATCGTCTTCAAAAATAAAGTAGCTTGCATTATGAGCGCCTCTCCAGGATATTTTGGGGGTATTCGCGGCCTAGTCCACCTGCGCTCTATTTTAGGAAATATCCGCGTCCTGGTTCTTCCTAATCAGATATTTATCCCTAATGCCCATAAAGCATTTGACGAAAACGATCAACTTATCGATTCTAAAAAGCAATCTCAAACAAAAGAGCAAGGCACCCTCCTCGCTCAAGCAGTCAGAAAACACTCTCTGGAGCTCAGTGACAGTCCTCTTAAGCTGTAAGGAATTATCCAAATCACACTCCCACGCCATCTTGTTTGATAAACTCTCCTTTACGGTACATAAAGGGGATCAGCTAGGAATTATCGGACCTAACGGCTCTGGAAAATCGACCCTGCTGCAGATCATCGCTAAACAGGATAAGCCAGACTATGGTGAGGTCGTTGTGAAGCAGTCACTTCGCATCGGCTACGTGCCTCAATTTTCAGAATACCCTGACAAAGAGCTGCTCTCTATTATTCTAGAAGTCCTAAAAGATTACTTTCCGCACCAATCTCACGATGACCAGCTATTAACTGCAGAAATAGTCCTCGCCAAAATGGGATTTGAAAACAGCACCATAGTAGCCTCTACTCTCTCTGGAGGATGGAAAAAAAGACTTGATATCGCTAAAGCTATGGCCATCGATCCGGATATATTACTTCTCGATGAACCCACTAACCACCTTGACATCGCCTCTATCGTTTGGCTCGAAGAGCTTCTCCAAAGGGGGCGATTCTCTTACATCGTTGTAAGCCATGACCGTCTCTTCCTAGACCGAGTTACCAATCGCATGATCGAGGTCAATCGAGCCTTTCCTAAAGGACTTTTTGCCCATGAGGGAAACTACTCCGCATTCCTCGAAAAACGGTCTGATTTCCTTACCGCTCTAGAACAGTACGAACAAGGCCTACGCTCAAAAGTTCGCAACGAAGTCGCTTGGCTACGGCAATCACCCGCTGCGCGCACCACAAAGCAGCAAGCTCGGATACAGCAGGCACATGCGCTACAAGATGAACTTCAGACACTGCGAAGCAAAAAAGCTCGTCCCAAAGAAGATTGGGAGTTTGATGCCGCAGGCTTACAATCACGCAAACTTATCGTCGCCAAAAACCTGACAAAACAATTTGATCAGCGCGTGCTCTTTAAAGGTTTAGATCTACTTCTTTCGCCTGGCTCTCGCCTAGGGATTGCTGGTGATAATGGCAGTGGAAAAACCACCCTTCTGCGGATGCTAGCGGGAGAAGAAAAACCAGACCTCGGCACCCTTAAATATGCGGAAGGGATACGGATTGTTTACTTTGATCAGCATCGCGAAAAACTGCCTGAAACCCATACTCTCAAAGAGTGTCTAGCCCCTAATGGCGATATGGTGGAGTACCGGGGAAAACAGATCCATGTCAACGGCTGGGCCAAACGTTTCCATTTTCATACCGAACGTATGCTCATGCCTGTCAGCCAGCTGTCGGGAGGGGAGCGCGCACGTATACTTTTAGCGCGCTTGATGCTGCAACAGGCCGATGTATTGCTCCTTGACGAGCCTACGAATGATCTCGATATTGAAACGTTAGAAGTCCTTGAAGAGAGCCTCTTAGACTTCCCTGGGGCTGTTGTATTAATTACCCATGACAGACGTATGCTAGATACAGTCTCCACAGAGATCATTGGTCTAGGCTGTGGTGAGGGCAACTATCAATTTGCCAGCGTGGAACAGTGGGAACAAGCAAAACAAGAATGGATCAAAAAAAGCTCCAAACCGGTGGAAAAAGGCCCTGCAGAAGCTCCTAAAAAAGCTGCAGCAGCCAAACAGAGCCCGAAGCTCACTTTTAAGGAACAGCAAGAACTTCAACAAATTTCAAATAAGATAGAAGCTTCTGAAAAAGAAATCGAACAACTAGAAGCCCTGGCCGCTGAAACAGCCACTCAAACCAATCCCAAAAAGCTAGAAGAGCTTTGCAAGCAATTAGCCGATGCGCACCATCAAATTGATAAGCTATTTCATCGTTGGCAAGAGCTTGAGAATAAGAAAAACTAAGAAATAGACATAAGTACAATAGGGACGATAGAGACAACAAGGACAGTCGTTAACGTCCTTGAAGTCCTTAAGGTCCTTATAATTGCTACCAGCTAGCTTTGGTCACACCCGGAATCAAACCCCTATTTGCCATTTCGCGGAAACAGAGTCGGGAAAGTCCAAACTTGCGCAGATAACCCCTACATCTGCCTGTCAATGCACAACGATTGCGCAAGCGGATAATCGAAGAGTCTCGGGGCATCTTATTGAGCGCTTCACGCGCTGCTTGGCGGTCTTCTTCGGCCAAGCTTAAATCTTTACTGCGATCGCGTAACATTTTGCGTTTTTCAAACTTTAATTTTACTGTGCGTTCGCGGCGTTTTTGTTTTTCGACTGATGACTTTTTTGCCATGAGTTACATTTCCTATTTTTTAAGGGCTGGACCTTTTTGACGCTGTTTGCGGTTGGGGTCTTTGCTGTTAATAACATATAGGCGTCCACGTCTCCTGACGAGCTTATCGCCTTTGGAGGGGTCTGCCTTGACTGAGGCTCTTGTTTTCATGCCTTAACTCTCTCTCTCTATTGTGTTGAAAAATATCGATATAGAGAAGTTATATTTCAAGGGCGATTTCTTTTCAACGGAAATATCTCTGTTGCATCTATTTCTTCAAGAATGTATGATAGCGTCACAATCTCTAAAAGTAAGAGGAATTGACAGTGAAACGCACCTACCAACCAAGTAAAAGGCGCCGCGCGTCAGAGCATGGCTTTCGTAAGCGTATGAGCACAGCTAGCGGTCGCAAAATAATTAACCGTCGTCGCCGAGAAGGGCGCAAGCAGTTGACTCGCGTGTGAGCCAAGAGCGGTTGACCTTTCCCAAGGCTTTGCGCCTTTTAGAGCGACGCGATTATATGCGCGTTGGGCATAAAGGCGAAAAGCTGATGGGTAAGTATGTCATTATAGAGTACCTTCCTTCAGCTATTTCTTTAACAAGACTAGGCATTACAGCTACTAAGCGCTATGGGAAGGCCCATGAGCGCAACTATTTTAAGCGGATTGTGAGAGAGGTTTTTAGACAGGCTCAGCATAAAATCCCCAAGGGATATGACTGTGTGGTTAAGCCTAGGAGCTATGCGAAAGAGGCAGCATTTGCCTTGATTCAAGCAGAGTTAGAAGGCCTATTTCTTACGTTGAATTTGCGCTTGGATGTTATCGATCGCTAGTGCGATATCCGGTTGGACAGCTGGGGGAGCAGCCTGATAAGAGTCCTGAGCGTACTCTAGAGCTTTAGATAGGGCATTATTATCTAG
>JABDDJ010000014.1:44771-46043 GCA_013287645.1 Chlamydiota bacterium
TTGAATACGCCAGACGTTATCTGCGTCTTGATCTCGATACTTTTCGATATAGTTGAGAAGAGGGGAGACAACAGTTTCGGGCGTGAAGCTTTTGGCTTCCATTTCGGTGCAGTAGGTTTCAAACTCGATCACAGCCACATCATAGGGCACGTGCTGCAAGTTGTTTGCGTCTAAAGCGATCAAATTCTCTTTTATTTTTTCAGCGTCAGCGTCATGGATTTTGCCCTCTTCAGCTAAGCGACGGTAGGATTCTTTAAGGAAATAGATCGATTTGTCATTAGCTAGACCAATTTTTAGCACAGCGTTTGCATCGTTTTCGCGCTGCAGCTGTTTAGCTTTCTCATAAAGTTTTTGCAGATCCTGTTCAGATAGTTGACCACGACCCAATTCCGCGATGCGATTTTGGTAGATTCGATAATCATTTAAAATGCGTAGCAGGTGGTTGGCTAATTCTCTTCCATTGCCCGTTTTGTAGCCTGAAGAGCCGATTAAGCGACCATTTTCATCCGTTAAAATTAGAGTGGGAAAATTCCGGATATCAAACTTTTTACGCAATTCCTTATTCTGAGCTGCTAAACGTTGGTCAAAGGGATGAAAGAGAGGAATGTCAAGTTTTATGAAGACAAACTGAGAATTGGTGGCTTGAGCAAATTCAGGCGTATCCAGTGCCTCCTCCTCTAAACGTGAGCATAATCCACACCAATCTGAGCCGGTGAAGAAAAGAACCATGGGTTTACTCGATCCTTTTGATTGCTCCACAGCTTTTTCATAATTTGTATGCCACTGTATAGCATTTTGCGCATGTTGCTCTGCACCGAGGCTATTCAATTGGGCTACTAACATTAGACAGCTAACAGCAAGAGTTAGGGTTTTCATAGGATTACCTTTGTTCTTTCTCTAAATTGTAGTATTCTATGTGCGAATCGATTTTTTTAGCTAGTCACATGAGCACTTATCCTCCTACAATTATTATTCGGCACAGGCGAGAAAACCTTAAAAAATGTAGTTTACGAGGGTTAGAAAATCGACTTGACTGTCAGTTTATTACCTATCCTTCTGCGCAGGTACCTAATGCTCAAGGATATGTATTACTTGTCCTAGACGCACCCTCCCTTAGCCTAGAAGATGCGGATAGAGGGATCTTACTCCTTGACGCCACATGGCGACACGCTGAAAAAATGTTTAAATGGATTCAACAAGTCCCTCAATTAATATACCGTTCACTACCTGAACATTTACGCACTGCTTATCCGCGCAGACAAGAAGATTGCA
>JABDDJ010000015.1 GCA_013287645.1 Chlamydiota bacterium
GGCAAAGTAATCTCAACTGTCGTCGAGGGCTATCATCCTGAATCCAAAATGTTAATGGTGGGCAGGCATTATGGCCAATGTCCTGATATTGATGGGCAAGTCATTATTAATGATGGGCGCAAAGTCACAGAATTTGGAAAAATCTATTCAGTTAAAATCACGGACCATACAGACTACGATTTAATAGGTACCGTATTGTAAAGGAATATATGTTTAAGCGGCTTCATGACTTTTACAATGCCTCGACTCAAACAAAGTTATTTATCTTTAATTATGCGCTTTACATGTTCCTGATTGTGGTCACAACAGTCTATGTCTATGCTAGGCTAGATTTTGTCCGCTCTGGCCCTAAACCTTCACAAGAAACTCAACAAATTTCCTCATAGGATAAAAATGTCTTCCAGTCAACCTGAGTACCTCTCTCATGAAGAGTATATTAACCGTAGCCGCAAGTTAGAAGAACTGCGTAGCCTAGGTATTGAACCTTATCCGAATGAATACCGTCCCACACATACGATAGAAGAGGTGCGTAAAAGCTATCCTGATGCCTCTATTGGACATAGTGAAGATGCTGCTGCCGGCAAGACTCCTCAAGTAAAGATTGCGGGTAGGCTGGTGCTGTTCCGTGCGATGGGAAAAAATGCTTTTGCGCAGATTCAAGATGGCCATACGCGCATTCAGGTCATGTTCAATCAAGAGGCCACACAAATTCCTGGATACCATCCACAGGGTGATCCGCCAGTAAATGCGTTTAAGCTGATCGAAAAAAAGTTTGATTTGGGCGACATTATTGGTGTGGAAGGGAATGTCTTTTATACAAATAAGGGTGAATTAACTGTCTTTGGTAAGAATGTATCGCTTCTCTGCAAAACTCTTCTTCCTTTAGCCGACAAGCATTCTGGATTGATTGATAAGGAGCTACGCTACCGTAAGCGCTGGCTAGACATGATCTCAAATCCGGAAGTGCATCGTCAATTCCGTATGCGCAGTGAAATATTATCTTTAATCCGCAAGCATATGGAGGCTAATCGCTTCCTCGAGGTGGAGACACCGGTCATTCAGAGTATTTATGGAGGTGCCGAAGCAAAGCCATTTATCACCAAGTTGAATGCTTTGGATCAGCAGATGTTTCTGCGTATCTCGTTAGAGATTCCGTTAAAAAAATTGATCATCGGGGGCATGGAGCGTGTTTTTGAGATGGGTAAAGTCTTCCGTAATGAGGGAATCGACCGCAGCCATAACCCTGAATTCACTCTTTTAGAGGCCTATGCAGCCTATTGGGATTATAATGATATCATGCGTTATGTCGAGACGCTGTATGAAAAAATTGCTTTACATCTTTTTAATTCGACGAAAATTGAAGTGCCTATGCCTGGAAAAGAGGAGCTCGTCACTTTGGATCTGAAAACGCCCTGGATCCGCATGTCAATGAAAGAGAGCCTCAGACATTACGCTCATTTAGATGTAGACAATATGAATGAAGAAGCGATGCGACGACTACTCATTGATTCGGGCCATATCGCTCCAAAAGAGGTCCAAGGGCTTTCACGTGGTTTACTTATCGCAGCTCTTTTTGAAATCTATGTCGAAGAGCATCTTGTTCAGCCGCACCATATTATTGATCATCCGATCGAAACAACTCCTTTATGTAAACTGCATCGCGATCCAGCTCTACGCAAAGAGCGCATTGTGGAGCGGTTTGAAACATTTATTCTGTGCAGTGAAGCTTGCAATGCGTATACAGAACTTAACGATCCTCTTTTACAGCGCTCGTTGTTTGAAGAACAGGAGAACCGTCGCGAAAAGGGCGACGAAGAGGCTGCTCCAACAGACGAGGAGTTTTTAGAGGCGATCTGTCAAGGAATGCCTCCCACAGGAGGATTTGGAATAGGTATTGACCGTCTGGTAATGCTGTTTACACAGGCTCTGTCTATCCGTGATGTACTCTTCTTCCCCTGGATGAAACCTCAAGGTGACTAATGGTAGTGGCTACGGAAAATCTTCAAGCTTGGAGCGTCACGGCCTTAACGTCGTTGATTAAGAACAAGCTTGAGATTGAATTTCCTTCTGTTACTGTACTTGGAGAGGTCTCCAACTGCAAACAGCAACAAACGGGCCACTGGTATTTTACTTTAAAAGATGAGTATGCGCAGATTTCGGTGGTGATGTTCCGCACCGATGCAACCTCTTTAGCTTTTATTCCACAGAATGGTGACAAGGTTATTGTTGAGGGAGCTCTTAATGTCTATCCTCCGGGTGGACGGTACCAAATTGTCATCCGTAAAATGCAAAAGCAGGGATTGGGTGAGCTGCTCTTGCGTCTAGAAGCTCTTAAGAAAATGATCCATCAGCGCGGCTGGTTTAAAAAAGAGTTTAAAAAGCCGCTTCCATTTTTGCCAAAACGGATTGGGGTAGTCACCAGCCCAACCGGAGCGGTGATTCAAGATATTATTCATGCTCTGACACGGCGGGGCGGGGGTGGTTTTAATCTTATCCTTAACCCTGTCAAGGTGCAGGGTGAAGGCTCTGCTCAAGAAATTGCTCAGGCGATTAAATTTTTTAACGAGCGTTTACCGGTCGATGTCATCATTATTGGACGTGGCGGTGGCAGCTTGGAAGATCTCTGGAGCTTTAATGAAGAGATTGTGGCTGAAGCGATTTTTCACAGCAAGATACCGACGATTTGCGCTGTAGGCCATGAGACAGACCATACAATTGCAGAATATGTGGCTGATATGCGTGCATCGACGCCTACAGCGGCTGCAGAGATGGTGATGGCGGAGAAACTTCAGCAGCAGAAGCATCTTAACCAGCTCCAAAAACAGTGCCAGCAAGCGCTGGTCTACCATGTGCGCACCTGGATGCAAAAGATGGATGAGTGCCGCTCGGCAGTCGACCGCTCACTTCGGCAGCGGATTCAACATTTAAAATTGAAACTTGCTGGATATCGAAAAGCGCTTGAAGCTCGGGATCCTCGTCTGAGATTAAAACACCTGCGTCAGCTATTGGTAGATTGGGGTCGCTCATTTGACAGACTTATTTATGGACGTATGGTCCTACAGCGACAACGTTTAAAAGGCATTCAGCAAACTCTGCAGGCCATCGATCCGGCGCATTTGTTAAAAAAGGGTTTTAGCATTCTCTTTGCTGAAAAAGATGGATCGGTTATAACTAATGGGGAAAAGGTACATAGTGGTGATAAAGTTCGGATTCGCCTGGCCAAGGGGAATCTTAAAGCAACCATTGATAGGGTCGAGTTGTGAAAGAAAAACATCCCGAAACTGCTGAGCAGCAGCAGCTTTCGTTTGAATCTGCATTTTTACGCTTAGAAGAACTTTTAGAAAAACTGAACAGTCCAGAGACTCCTCTTGAAGAGGCGTTAAAATACTACGAAGAAGCGGATAAGTTAATCACCCTTTGCGGAAAAAGATTAAATGATGCAGAAAAGCGAATAGAAAAGTTGATCAAAAATCGGAATGGTGAGGTATTAGTGGATGAAAGTGGATCCCCTAAAACTGAACCGTTTTCTTTACCTTAAAAGTAAAATAAGCTGATGACTGATTCTATCCTATCTCACATCGCTACTCCGGAAGATTTACAAACGCTTGATTTTAAACAACTTACACAGCTTGCCGCAGAGATTCGACAACGTATCATCGAAGTCATGTCTGTCAACGGAGGCCACCTCGCCTCTAACCTTGGTTCGATAGAACTCACTCTTGCTCTCCATAAAGTTTTTGACTCTCCCACCGATAAATTCATCTGGGATGTCAGCCACCAAACCTATACTCACAAACTCGTTACCGGTCGCAAAGAACAGTTTCATACGATTCGCCAGCATCAAGGTCTTTGCGGATTCAGCCATCCTAAAGAATCATCGTATGACCACTTTCATGCGGGCCATGCCGGAACTGCCCTCTCTTTATCACTGGGTGTTGCCACAACGCGTGATCTCATGGGAGATGACTTCTATGTGATCCCTATTATTGGCGATGCGACTTTAACGTGCGGAATGTCGTTAGAGGCTTTGAATAATCTGCCTAAGGACTTAAAAAAATTCGTTGTCATATTGAATGATAACGCCATGTCGATCTCCAAAAATGTCGGTGCTATCACGCATATATTAAGCCGCATCATCAGCAATCCTCTCACTCACCGTATCCACCAAGAAATCGACTCGCTGGTCTCTAAAATCCCGAGCTATGGACCTGCTCTCGCCCGGCAAGGACATAAAATCTCCAGCTCCATCAAAAACCTTGTCAGCCCTGCCGTCTTCTTCGAACACTACGGTATGTCCTATATCGGTCCAATCGACGGTCATAATATTAAAGACTTAGTGCACGCGCTCGAAGGTCTCAAAAACTCCTCATGGCCCGTCTTGCTGCATGTCCTGACCAACAAGGGACATGGAATGCCGGCAGCTCTTGAAAATCCGATTAGTTATCATGGTGTTAAACCTTTCCATATCGATACTGGAAAGTTTGTCGTCTCGACCTCCTCGAAGCCTTCTTTTCCACAAATTTTTGGAAAACACCTTCTACACATGGCTGAGCACGATCCTAACCTAGTTGCCGTCACTCCCGCTATGTCGCTAGGCTCCTGCCTTGATGGCATGATGCAAAAATATCCCGACCGTTGCTTTGATGTGGGAATAGCTGAATCGCATGCTCTCACCTTTAGCGGAGGCCTCGCCTACCGCCATAAAGCTAAAGTCCTCGTCTCGATCTATTCTACATTCTTGCAACGTGCCCTCGATAATCTCTATCACGATATCTGCCTGCAAGAGCTACCTGTGGTACTGGCCATTGACAGAGCTGGAGTCGCAGGTGCTGATGGAGCAACCCATAATGGTATCTACGATATCGCCTTCCTGAATGCGATGCCTAATATGGTCATTTGTCAACCGCGCAATGGAGATCTGCTTAAGGATCTGATGGATGCTGCCTTCGCGTGGGAGTCTCCTACAGCAATCCGCTATCCCAACCTTCCGACTGAGGTAACTGATGCCCCGAGAAAGCCTCGTCCTCTTGGAAAAGGGGAGATCCTTGCCGAAGGATCTAAACTTCTCATCATCGCCTTAGGTCATATGTGTTATTCAGCGCTTGAAGTGCGGGAATTACTCAAAGAGTGGGACGTCGAAGCCACTGTTCTCGATCCGATCTTTATTAAACCTCTAGATAGCGACCTATTATTTGATCTGCTTACAAAACATACGCGCATCGTTACAATTGAGGAACATGCTCTATCAAGTGGCTTAGGTGCCATCATCAACCATTTTCTCATGACACACAGCTATCACAATATTCAAACCCTCAACTTCGGCATTCCACCCGCCTTCATCGAGCACGGCAGCCATAGCGCTATCCTCAAAGAACTTGATCTAACTCCAGACAAAATCACTAAAAAAATTACTAATCATTTCGGACTGCATCGTCTCGCCACTGCAATTCCGGAACCATCATGATTATTGCACTGTTTCCCAACCTGACCAAAAAACAGTCCAAAAGCATTGCCATAGGAATCAGAGAATATCTCATCCAAAGAAATGTCACCGTCGTCGCCCGCGATGACGAAGCTGAAGAGATCGGCGCTATTCCTCTCAGCACCATCCAGCCAGAAGAGGTAGATTTCGTAATCACACTTGGCGGTGATGGAACCATCCTACGCTATATCCATACTCATCCTGAGCTTACCGCACCCGTTGTAGGCATTAATCTGGGCGGCCTTGGCTTTATGGCCGACATACCGATCACAGATATCTATCCTTGTCTACAAGCTATCCTAAGGGAAAACTACCGCATCGACGAGCGCATTATGATGGAGGGCACCACTCTTTCTGGTCAAAAATGTTTCGCTTTAAATGATATCGTCATTCATCGTGCTCAAAACCCCTGCCTCATCGATCTAGTTATCCATGTCGATGGCAACTACCTCAACACTTTTTCGGCCGATGGTATCATTATTGCCACTCCCAGCGGCTCTACAGCCTACTCTCTCGCCGCTGGTGGTCCCATCCTTACACCAGAACTGCAAGCATTTGTTTTGACTCCCATCAGCCCTCATACCATCTCCAACCGACCTATCGTCCTTATGCCCAGCCACAACATCCAAATCCAATACATCAGCGAACATAACCCCATAGAAGTCACTTACGATGGTGTAGGAAGCTTCTCCATGTCAAATGGAGAAATGTTCTTCGTCACTCTTGCCGCCCGGAGCTTCAAATTAGTCAATTTATCTCAATATGACTATTTTTCTACTTTAAGAAAGAAATTAGGATGGACGGGGAAATTAAAGTCATAACCCTCTTCTAATCAATACTTTACATTCAAAAAAGACAAGAATTTATTAAAATTTAGCAGATTCTTCTGGAAGAATTATTTACCAACACTGTATGAACAGAAGGTAAATCCTTTTTTGTAGAGTGACCTCGTGATACTTATCCCACAGGATCACCTCAAAGGACAATGATATGAAAATTAACCACCCTAACTAGAAAGAGGTGTATCATGACGAAGAAATTCTTCTCTCTGTTTGTTTTAGCTGCTACAACAATGATGTTAGCTGGCTGCTGCTGCGATCGTGATCCTTGCTGCAACCCATGCCCACGTCCCTGCTGTCCTCCAAAGCCTTGCTGCGCACCTAAGCCTTGTTGTCCACAACCATGCTGCCCAAGACCTTGCGCACCTGACAACTGCTGCTATTAATAGCTCCGGTTTAAGGCTTATACAACGTACCGGGTAGGAGTCTCTCCTCTCCGGTACTTAATGAAAATAAACAAAATCCACGGTGGTCTCTAAATGAAAGCTCTCTTAAACGCACTACTCGTTTACTCCCTTACCCTACTTCTATCATCCTGCTGCTGTGGAACCCTATTCGATACCTGTAGCAATCAAAGCTCCCCTCCTCGTCCCTACTGCCCTAGACCCGTACTCGACGACGAAGATGATTGCTGTGACGACGATGGATATTGCGCTCGCCCCTACTTATGGCAGCACTACTAAAGTTACTTGCGATTCCCTCTGCAACCAGAGGACTGAAAAAAAACTACCACGTGCTAATGAAAAGCTCGAGTAGACCTCACAACTAAGGAGTCTTAAATGAGTAACATACTGCGTTACTTCACCGCGTTGCTCTTCGTATGCGCAACGACGATGATGTGGGCTAGTAATGGTAGAGGCGGGTGCCAACCACCTTGCCCAAGACCATGCGAACCTGTGTGCAGACCAGCACCTTGCCCAAAACCCTGTGAACCTGTTTGCAAACCACCATGTGAGCCTGTATGCAAGCCAGCTTGCCCAGCTCCATGTCCCCCTCCTTGCGAGCCATGCAAACTCCCTGTCCGCTGCAAACATCCACAGCAAAACGAGTTGAAGTGCTTCGACGGGATCACCGTCTCCGCCCGCAACCGCCCGCTCTGCATGCTTGGCGATCAGTACCCATTAGAGTTTGATATTCATGCTTGCGATGATGTCTGCGATGTTGTCGTCACTACACACTTGCCAGAAGGTGTTAGCTTCATCCGAAGCGTACCAGAAGCTCATGTAGATGGACGCAATGTTGTATGGGACATCGGTGCTATGCATAAAAACCAGTGCATCCCTGCAAAAGTATGGCTACGTTGCGACTGTGAAGGCGAATTGTGCGCATGCTTCTGTGCCACAGCTACACCAGTACGCTTCTGCTCCATCCTCTGCGCTAAACCAATCTTGGTCTGCCATAAGTGCGGTCCAGAAGAAGTTTGCCCAGGAGATCCTGTAAACTATACAATTACAGTCACCAACCGTGGAAGCTGCACAGCTGAAGATGTTGTTGTTACAGACAACGTACCAGATGGACTTGAGCATAGCAGCGGCCTACGCACACTCTGCTTCCGCCTTGGAAACTTAGAGCCTTGCCAGTCCAAGAAAGTCAATGTTAACTTCTGCGCACATAAGCGTGGTCGTGTATGCAACAGCGCGATTGTCACAGCATGCAATGCTGAGTCCACATCCTGCCAAGCATGCACATGCATCGCTTGCTGCGCTGTAGAGATAACAAAGACTGGACCAAAAGAGGTTCAGATCGGCAAAAATGCAGACTATAACATCGTTGTGACAAATACTGGTGATAAGACATTGACAGACGTTGTAGTGACAGATATTGCACCTACAGCAACATCAATCGTTGCTGCTCCAGGCGCAGCTGTTAGCTGCAATCAGGCTGTATGGAAGATGCGTGAGTTGAAGTCAGGCGAAAAAGCTAGCTTCGCTATCACGTTGACTACCTGCACACCAGGATGCTTCACTAACCGAGTTAGCGTTACAGATTGCCAAGGCTGCAACGACTGCGCAGAGTTCACCACACGTTGGAGAGGACGTCCTGCACTTACAGTTTGCATCTGCGATACAGAAGATCCAATCTGCATAGGCGAAATGACCAGCTATTGCATCAGCATCGTGAACCAAGGTTCCGAATCTGATAACAATGTAAATGTTGTCGTTCATTTCCCACCAGAGATCCAGCCAATAGATGCGTCCGGTGACACACCAGGACAAGTCAATGGCCAAACAGTAACATTTGCTCCTTATGATAACTTCAGACCACGTCAAACATTGAACTATAAGATCAATGCACGTGCGATGAAGTCGGGTGATGCACGTGTCGTTGCTGAGGTATCCTCTGCATCGATCACGACGCCGATCACTCAACAAGAGAGCACGATCGTTAACTAATGAGGACTTAGGTCCTTAAGCTAGTAAGCCCCTGCGAGAGGTAACTTTCGCAGGGGCTTTTTTTTTAATCTAAACGCAAAGTCGCAAAGACGCAAAGAAAAATTTTAACAGTATAGTGTACCCCATTGTCTAGACAATGGGGTAAACTATACTGTAATTTTTTTTCTTTGCGACTTTGCGACTTTGCGTTTAGATTAATATAAGAGTCATAGCAGGAGCCAGTTTTTATGAATCCAACACAACTTAATTTATTAAACGACGTAGCACCGGAAACTCCTTGGTGGTCATGGTTTTATTTACAAAATGATCAATTTACAAATGAAAAGCTAAGAACGCTAGCAAAGGCTTTTCCTAAATTATGGGATTTAGATAAAAGAGTTATTTTTAATAGAATCAAAGACAGACGCTATGAATTGGGAAGAGCATTATCAAGTTATTTTTTGAGCGCCTTTTTTTGGAGGATATTCTCTTCACTTACTCCAGAGAAAATTGTTGATCGTACCAGTAAATTTGACAAAGTCATAGCTGTGATGAGAGCTGCAACTGGTAGTCCAGCAGCTTACTTAGACCTCAATCAGCCTCTTGCACATGAGTTTCCGGAACGCATTAGTCATCAACCATTGGAAACGATGCGTATAAATTTATTGTCTGGAGAAGTATTGGTTAAAGCAAATTGGTTTAGCAGCTCCTATTTTCTTATTTGGCATGACAAAGGGTATGAGAAAAATAGGAAAGTACTATGTAGTTCTACTAATGAATATGTGCGTAAATTATGTTTCATCAGAATGGTGAATCAATTTAATGAGATTTTGTATGACGATGGAAAACCGAAAATACGTTTTGTAAAGGATGTGAAAGAATACTACGGTGTATATTCAAGGAAAATTAGCAACTTTGATAGAAGCTTGCTCTATTTAGATTACAAAGGAGTTTTTCTTTATTACAATGATGGGATACAGCGGCTCGAAGATAAGTCGCACGATCTAGAAATAAATCATCTTGCTAATCTTTCCATTCTTATTACTACGTTTCTTGACCATGTCAATGACCATCAAACAATTAAAACTAAATTAAAAAAGAAATTTAAAGGTTATTTTTTTAGTTCGGATACTCCAACAAAAATAAACAAACTTGATATTGGAGTCTATTTAAAAGATAACAGACAGCAGCAGGTAGGAGTTATTTTACCTGATAGGATCGATACCTATTCCTACGATCAATTAAATGTAACGGCTATGGATCTACAAAATGAACAAGCAAAAATCATTGAAGACCTACTTAAACCTTTAAAGGGTCGGATTATTTTTAAAAGCTTTGACGATACATTTCTTGAGGTGCGTACTTTGGTCCTTTCGCCTGTTGGTGTTAAATTTAAAACTCTATTGATTCCCTATAGAGAATGCTCTGATCAACAGCTTGATACCTTTCTAGAACCTTTATATACTAAAGAGGCTATCCAGGAATTTCAATCCTTGATTATCAGTTTTGATTTTAGAGAAGAAGAGACCCATGAGTTTCTGAGCATCCTTCCTCCCGATGATCAAATAGATGAAATGTGTCAACAAGTCAAACTTTTTGCCGAGAAAGTTAAGTCTTCTAAATATCTCTATGATCCTGAAAAGCAGTATAATCCTTTTGAAATTTCCATTGCAGTTGAAGAAATTCCAGGTGCAGAAATGCCGCGCATTAACTATGTCTGGTATGATACTTATGGAGTCCTTGATTATCTTCCTTTGCCAGAACTATCAGAAAAATATCTTGATGATCACCGCCATATTAAAATAAAGATACTCCTCACAGAAACATTAAGCAAATTGACGTTAGAAAAAGAACAGTGGAATTTCAAATTTTTCTATACTATTAAAGCTGATTCTAAAAAAGAAGAGATGTATGTCCATCTTAAATCTCTCGATGATGACCCTATTCTTCACAAATTGTCTGTTCATCCTGATCAAACTGTGGAAGATCTTTTTCAACAGGTTCATACAATTCTTTTAGAACATCAACAGCTAATCAAAGATGAACTGAAAATAATATGCGTAGATCCGGGAACTGTTCCCTTTATGAATAAGTCTTCAGAAAAATCTCCTTGGCTAAAATTAAATGAAAATAAGGGACATGAAGTTCATTTTACTCATCCTTTAACAAATGAGCCTTATGTCATTAAGACAAGAGGAGTCTCCTTAAATTCCATTAGAAATGCCTTTAGTAAGTTGCTAAAAATCATCCAACTATATGACGCCTTGGAAGCTTTTATTGTTAAAGATAAGTCATTTCACATCTTGCAAATTCGATTTGACAATCCACGTCTATTTTCGCAAATTTGTCTCCAAGCCTTTAATCAAAACCCTAAAGCCAAGACTGCTGTCTTTGCAAAAGAAGAGGGCCTCAGCTATGCGGTCTATTATCGTAATCCACTCTTTAAAAATCGATTCTGTTTTGTAGAGATCCATTCGGTTGAAGAGATCGCAAGACAATTCAAAAAAATCGATGAAAATATTGAAGAGATCAAACTATTTTCCCTAGGAGATGATCTCTTAAATAGAACTAGTCAGTTTACTCCTGAAACTATCCCTCCTATCGTTGAGGGTAAAGATATTCATGTCATAAAAAAATATCACAAGATGGTGAATTTCCAGGATCCTGAATCCCCTTTCTACATCAACCCTATCATGGGGACAACCCCTCTGAATCATCCAAAAACATATGCAAAAATTGAAGAATTTTATGCTCATGAAAAAGATAATAAACCACCAGTAGGTCTTTCCAATGACTCGCAAGAACTCAAAGCCTTCTACGATGCAATTCGCGCTTATTTAACGCAGATCATTGCGATCATCGATGAAACTCCCAATCAGCATGAAAAATTAGTGATTGCCATGCAAGTAGTAGAAGCTCTCTGCTATTGCTCTTGGCGCTGGGGAATGGCACTTTCTTCGCTCTATTCCGTATTAAAAGGATTATTGAAGGGAGCTAATTATGAGGATTATCCCTTTGATCAAGTTTCGCTATCGTATGGAGATCTCTTAAAAGAGGGTACAGTTCATGAGATGGCTGTGGAGGTATATACCCCTAAAAACAGCCTGGAAGCTAGAAATTATGCAGAGGTTGGCATTCAAACAACTCATATTAAAAAAGCATTTGTGAAGTTCCTGCAAGAAAAGAATATTGTTGTCCCTAATTCAGCTATTGCACTGTTCAGTGACAAATTTGAGAAATATATTTTATTTAGTAATTATAGAACTCCACAAGAAGTTGAAGAGGGCTTTTACAATGTCCTAAATTCTCCCAGTCTGATTGACAACTATCATGAATGGTACAATAGAGATTTGAAAAATTTGTTTGATAAAGTCGGCTACCCTATCTACGATCTGCTGTTGGCATTTATTGAACAGTTTGCTTTAAATCATCCCCTGCCCAATTCCTTTTGGAAACCAAATGTGCATGTGCAAAACATTGTGCTAACATGTAATAATCGCATAATAAAAAGCCCAGAGAATAAACGCCAAGCCTGTGCAGTTGTGCTAAATTATATGAATTTGCATAGCGATGAAGATCCCGATACATCTTTTCCCAAAGTCTTGACGCGACAAGGCACCATTGCTGTCCTCCTAGCCCTCAAAAGCCTTAAGTTAAACAAATGAAATTAAACGCAAAGCCGCAAAGGCGCAAAGAAAAATTTTTATACATATAGTGTACCCCATTGTCTAGACAATGGGGTACACTATAGTGTTAAATTTTTTCTTTGCGCCTTTGCGGCTTTGCGTTTAATTTCTTCTTTCTTCATTACGATGTGTATAGCTTTTGGATTTCTGCCAAGGATTTGCAAAAGTCTTCGTCAGAAGGAAATATTTTTTGATCGATAACAACTTTCTGCCAAGCTTCTTTCTTTTGCTCAATAGTCCCGGTTACCCAGATATCTTGAAAATCTGAGTCTACATAAAGCTTTTGATAAAGATTACGGCATGCTTCGAAAGTATCCCAAACAAGCTGGAATGACATTTTATAGGCCTCTATTGTTTTAGCTAATTTGAGGAAGGCATTTTTTGTATTCTCTGACAATCCTGGCATAGCCTCCATCTGTTTAATACTCTCTTCGAGTGATAAAGGTGGTGAGCCATCCAATAGATGCATTAAGGACTGCAGTGTAGGTTCTTTTTTTAAGCTTTCGTTTTTAAAATCTTTTATGGCTAAACTTAGATGATTTTGATGATTTTTCAAGTTTATATCATTAAGATCTTGAGTGACTCTCCAATACTCTGGGGATATTGTACTGGCTAAACTGAAAGCTAATCCAAACTGATCAACTGCCGGGGTGAAGAGACCCAGCCTTGATAACGCGTCCCAAACAAAATAATCTCCTGGATTGCCTACACCCATTTCGCGAGCAAAATCAAAATCGCCTAAGTAGCCCTCAATTTCTTTTTTATTCTTTACAAGGATATTTGCTGCCTTAAGATCGCGATGAATACATCCCTCATTATGAAGTGTTTGAACAGCTTCACTTACATGCGAGAGCACCCTTAAAGCATCCTCAAAAGTAAATTCTTTAGTTCCAGAATTTTTACTAAGTCCAAGAGGTATTAGTTTGATAGCTGATGCAAAATGTAAATCAGCGTTGTAAAAGGTCTGGTTCCATTCCGGAAGTACTTTAGAACCATCTGCGCTAGGAGTTCTTAATACAGGAAGCTCAGCAATATGGACTCCTTTAACTTTTTCAAGGATTTTCTGTTGAATTTCAAGACCCTGAATAATTTTAGGTATACTTTCTTTGGCTGTAGGCACAAATATAATACGAGGATCGTAAATTCCTTTTCGCTCTCCTTTTTCTAGATGAAAAGGAATTTCAAAAGAATGTGTTCCATGAACGAATTTTAAGGCACCTCTTCCCAACAAAGATTGATCGTTGAGTTCTGACATCTTTAGTTTTATTTCTTTTCCATCTGATGACATCTCTAACCAGCAATTATGTTTAAAGGAGAACTCTCTAGACTTCTCATACTGCTCTCTTGAGAAGACCGGATAGGTATACTTTGTATCGATAGCGACTCGAACGCTTTTTCCTTTGTACTTGTCAGGTTCACTTACCATCGTATTTATTTCACGACAGATGGCTCGAGAAATATCCATGATTTCATCATCTGTGTAATCATTCGCTTTAAGCTGCTCTTGAAGTAGAGGATAAATCTGTAATGGCAGTACGATATTTTCTCTCGTTTGGATACCTTTTCTAATAGCATCCATTTTTGCTGCAGCCAGTTCATAATCAGAGCATGCTGTCATAGACTGAGGAAGGAGTTTTTCACTTTGCAGTTTTTTGATTAGCTCTTTAACATTTGCAGCTTTGATAGTATTACAAATGAGTTGACCCTTAGCGTCTTCAACAAAATTTAAGCTTTGAGGACCTTTTTCAGAGTTAAAATGAATGGAATATTGATTTTGACTTTCGCCTCTCGAAATAAAATAAGCACCAGTATAAAATTTCTTTAGATAACTAGAGGTATCTTGTGAAGGAATTTCTTTAAATGCTGGCACTTGTGTCTTAATGAATTCTTTCTGGTATTCCAAGGTTTTATTTATCAATACTTCTCTAAATTCTGGGGGAATGGATGCATTTTTTTGAAGCTCATTAACGAGTGCATTAAATTTATCCATTTTATCTAAACTATTTCTTTCATTGAGTAGATTAGTCAACTTTTCCAAAGTGACATGCGTATTTTCAAAGAAAGATCGCAAATTGTTTAGGTTAGCACTCACAGTTTCTAGAGATTTTGGTGTCTCAATCCAAAGAGCAAGAGTTTTTATTGTAGGCTGCAATTCTTTAACTGATTTAAGAATATTTTGTATCTCTTGAGAATTTAAACGCGCATATGTTTGTTTATCAGCTAAGAGATAGTCTATTTCTAACTTTGTGAGGGAAGTTTCGATTAACTTTAAATGGTCTTCCATTTCTTTGGCTAGCTCTTGCCTCTTCGTGACGATTTCTTGGAATAGCTTTTTCAAATTCTACATAGTTCTTTAGGTTTCTTCCCAAATCTGCAAAGTTATCTTGAGCTAATTTATGCGTAAATGCCTGCTTAACAGCATGATCAATCTCTTCTTTTTGCGATTTATCTCTGGTGGAATTGCGCAGTTCAATTAAATCTTTAGCATTAAAAGAAGCTAGTTTCTCTTTTAAAGAGGTGTAGAATTTCAACAGATCATCGACCTTTTCTGCCTCTTTGGATGTCTCTTTCCCTATCTGCTTAAGGCCTTCTGCGATTCCATCAACAACGAGAGCTATCTTCTCTTGTTGTTTTCTCTCTTCTGCATTAGGAGTTTCAAGTACCTTTGCATTTTCTTTGATCAAATCTATTTCAGAATCAATACGCTTTTTTAGATCTGTTAAAATAGAAATTTTTTCATCTAAGGATTGGCTACTTTTAATTTTTGTAAAAGCCTCTTTTTTCTCTTTTTCAAGATTATTAACAGATTTGGATAGATCATTAGCTAATATGTTTTTAATTTCAGTTTTAGAATAGGGCACATAACCTAACTTAGTAGGATCATAGTTAAATTTTTGTAAGTCAGAATACTTATCAACTTTAACCATTTTTCCAGATGACATATTAAAATAATAAACACTTGAAGATTTATCTTTTATTGAATCAACTAAATTATCAGTTGATATGGAGACAGAACCCTGTATTGTTTCAGATTCGCCCATATAAAACCTATAGAACTTTTTTTTAATTACGACTTTAATCTTTGCTTAATGGCTTCTAGCTCTTCGCAAAATTGTGTAGTAGAAGGGAAAATTCCTGAGTCGTTAATGTATTTCCATATTTCTTGTTTTTCTTCTAGGGTACCTGTATCAAAAATTTTCTTTATATCCGGTCTTTGTTTCATAAAGTTGTCTAGATTTTGTGTAGATTCAAGCGTTTTCCAAACCAAATCAAAGGATTCTTCTACAGCAACTCTTTGTTTATAGTATTGTAGAAAAGTTTGTTTTGTTTCTGGAGAGGCAATTGGGTCATTCTTTACCATGTTTTCGACTGCTTGCGAATATTTTTGAGTGTATTGGTTTGTTAACTTGACAAGACGGCTTAACTCTTCACGTTTACTTTTATCTGCTTTTGATATCCATTTCTTTTCTAGTTGGCTAAGGGCTTTATTTTTTTTCTCATTATGAATGACAAAATCAAACTGCTCGCTTAACTTGGGGTTTCCATTCAAATCTGTTGGAACGAAATCATAGGGAGAATAAATAGATGCTCCTAATGCCAATGCCAAATCAAACACATCTACACTTGGAGTGAAACAACCTGTACGGCCTAAGGGATCAAAATAGTCATAGTCCCAAAACTTGTCACTGAACCCTATTTGAGTAGCTAGATCAAAATCATTTAGATATCCGTGATTATCTTTTACAAGAATATTTTGTGTTTTCAGATCTCTGTGAACGTATCCTTTAGCATGCATTGATTCTGCAGCCCTAGCCACATTTGAAACTACTTCTAAAGAGTTTTCTAAAGTAAAAGCCTGTGTAGGTGCATTTTTGTCAAAACCAAGAGGTACTGAACCATTTTCTACCGCATCCAAAAGATCGGAATTATACCATCGGATTTTCAGTTCAAAAGGCCTTGGCTCAGAAGGATCTGCACTCTCTGTTCTTTCCTGGGGAAGTTCGACAATATAGATTCCAGGTTCCTTAAGCATTTCTCCTTGAATGTATAGACCAACTTTGATCTCTTCCTCTTTA
This sequence comes from Chlamydiota bacterium, assembly GCA_013287645.1. Classification (GTDB taxonomy): domain Bacteria; phylum Chlamydiota; class Chlamydiia; order Chlamydiales; family JABDDJ01; genus JABDDJ01. Next base: position 16,456 of record JABDDJ010000015.1, read on the forward strand.
TTTTTAAATGTTTGGGAATTCGGTTGTGCGACATAAAGGACATAAGGGTCATAGGTGCCCTTGCGTTCACCTTGTTCTAAATGGAACGGTATTTCAAATGAGTGGGCCTTATGAACTATTTTAAATCCTCCTTCACGCAATTTGGACTTAAACTCTATTTCTGACATCAGAAGTTTGATCTCTTTTCCATCTGGAGACATCTCTAGCCAACAGTTATGTTTAGCTTTTAATTCGCCGGTATCATTGGTAAAAACCGGTACTTGGTAAATCTGCCCAAGTGGTACGCGAACACTTTTTCCTTTGTATTTAGCAGGGTTAGTCGACATCTCGTTCAATTCGCGACAGATTGCACGGCTGATATCTTTGACATCAGCCATTGTGTATCCATCACTTAGAAGTTGATCTTTCATTAAAGGTATAATCTGATTGGGAAGAACAACAACATCTCGGGTTTTTTTACCTCTCCATGCTGCAGCTATTTTTGCTTGTGCAGCTTCATAGGTTGCGCAGGAAGTCATCTGTTTAGGAAGTACATTTTGACTTTGCAATTTCTGGATAAATTCTTTGACTGTGGAAGCTTCGATTGTTTGATTATTATCATTATAAATCAGTTGACCATTCTTATTTTCAGCAAAAGTGAGAGTTTGAGAGCCCTCTTTTGTATTATAATGGATGCTGAATTGATTAGGGTTTGAACCATTCGAGATAAAGTAAGCGCCTTCTCTAAAAGGTTCTAGATATTTTGCTGCGTCGTTTGGTAAAATATTTTTATACTCTGGAAACTGCTTTTCTATTAATTGTTTTTGAGAATTAACTGTATCTTTTAGAATTATTTCTTTTTGTTCAGGAACTAAATTAATATTTTTTCGAACATTATCAGCTAATTCAAATAATTTATTTAATTTACCTAAACAATTTTTTTCATTGGATATCTTTTTAAAAGCAAGGTGAGGATTATTGAGCCGTATCTGAATATTTATATTTTTTAAAAGTAGATTCCATTTAGGATCTTTTAAACTATCGATATGATTGGATAGGCTTTCTAAAGAGGAGTTTATTTTATCAAGTTGATTAAGTGCGTTATTGATTCTCTCACGATCACCTGATATGAAAGCCTTAGAAACCTCATCTCGCGCTTGTTCATTTTTTTTGCTTAATGCCTGATTAAAGGTTGTATAGTTGTTATCATAAAGCATTAACGAAGGAGTGCTATTAGCTTCAGATTTTAAGCTAATTAACATTTTACCTACTTTATCGAAATTTCCTTGATCGATATTATCTTGAATAGCTTGAGTGTATTCGGCATGGATTTGATTATAATTATCGTCAAGACTTTGGTTTTGATCTGAATAAGAATTGACTAAGTTAGTTATCAATTTGCTAGCTTTTTCGAAATTATTAGTACTTAAACTATCTTTAAGTTCATTATGAAATTGGTCGACTAATACCTTGATTGACGCGTTAATTAACTTTTGCTGCGTCTCATCTTTGGTTTCATTTTTTAACTTTATTAGATCTATAATGAAATTATAATCTGATGAACTTTCAAATTTATTAACCCTATTATCAATTTTTGTATAAATTGCTAACGCTTTAGTGTAAAATGCTAATCCTTCTTCTACTTTATCTTTCTCTTGTGTTCTGCTTGCTTCAGTTGAATATAGCTTTTGTCTTATAATTTCAATTTTATTTTCAGTCCCTTTATGTAATTTTTTTTCTGAACCTTTAGTTTTTAAAATATCTTGTCCTGATTTAATAGCATTTAATTCAACTTCTATGTCATTTTTTAAACTTTTAAGGTTTTCAATTTTGTCTTTTAACGACATCTGTGCAGAATTAATATTATTAAATCTTGCATGATCAGTTGGTTTAAATTCTGTTTGTAGTTTATTTGCAAATTCTAATTTCGACTTTATATCTAATTTATTACCTGATTTTCCAGTAAGAGCAATTTTTGCTTTAGTAAGATTGCTTTTAACATTACTAAAAAGTTCATTAAATCTAAAGGGTGATCCGCCGCCTACTAACGACATATAAACACCTCTGTTCAATTAAAAAAAACTATTTTAAAATAGCCTTAACTTCATCGATTGCTGTGAGAAATTCTTTTGAGTGAGGAACTAAATTTTGCGCTATTAAATTATTCCAAGCTGCTTTCTTTTCGTCCAATGTTCCGGATTTAAAAATCTTTGTTAGATCAGGATCTTGTTTAAAGTACGTATCTATGGTTTTGCAGAGCATCACCATGTCTTCAATGATTTCAAAGGAGCGTTCTACTGCTGCTTTTTCTTTATCAGTGCCGCCGTTTTGCAATCTGCTCAGGGCTATTTTTTTATGATGATCAAGCCGAGCTTTATCAAATTTATTAAGGTCTTCAAACTCTTTATTGAAATTAGGCGATAGTGAATCTCCTAATACTAATGCTAATCCGTAGAGATCTGTAGCTGGTGTGACAATCCCTCTTCGGGATAGAGGATCCCAAAATTCATAATTCCAATAATTTTTGCTAGAGCCCATTTCGCAAGCTAAGTCAAAATCATTTAAAAATCCCTCTAATTCTCCCTGTTTGTTAGGCTTAAGAAGAATATTCAATGCCTTTAGATCACGATGCACACATCCTTCTTCATGCATTGCTACAATGGCTTCTCCTACTGTGGAAAGAGCATTTAAAGAATCATTAAAGGAGTAGGGAGTATATGTAGTTTTGTCGATGTCTACTGGAACTTTAGCCTTTTTTATGGCCTCTTCCATGTCTGCATTGTACCATGGCATTGTCCATTCTGGAAGGGCCACTGAGGAATCAGCGCTTGGAGCTCTTGCTTCAGGAATTTCAACGATTTTGATACCTTTGAATTTCTCAAGCATCTTCTTTTGAATTTCTTGTCCTTCAGTTATTCTTGCAGACCTAGCAGAAGTATTTAGGGGCACTACGAATACACGTGGGTCATAGGAACCTTTACGCTTTCCCTTTTCTAAGTAAAAATCAATTTCAAAACTCTCCGCTTTATGAATCCCTTTATATCCCCCTTTTCCTACTTGAGAATTTTTGTTAAGTTCTGACATTGTCAGTTTAATTTTGTCACCCTTCTCAGACATTTCAAGCCAACAATCGTAATAAGGAGTGAAGTTGTAGTATGTTTGATAGTCTTTCCCTAAAAAGACTGGAAATTCCATTACTTTATGTTGAGAAACTCTTACGCTTTTACCTTTATGTTTCTCCGGATCAGTTGACATTGTATTAATTTCACGGCTGATAGCACGCGAGATGTCAACAATTTGGTCTAATGACAATTTATTTTTAAGGCGATTATTTAAATGAGGAAATAGTTGAGTAGGAAGGATCACTCTATTTCGTGTAATATATCCACGAGCAGCGGATTGTATCAGCGTAGCAGACATTTCATGAATATCTATATGAATTGCAACACCTGTCGTTGTGCTAGGAAGAATTTGGCTGTCTTGAAGCTTATAGATTAGCTCTTCGAGGATAGAAGATTTGATATTTTCGTAAGAAAATTCATTTTTCTGATCTTTTTTAAATGGGAGAACTTGAGGACCTTGGAAATTGTAATGTAAATTAAATTCGTGAGATCGCGATCCTATAGTGACAAAGTAAGCTACACCATCAGGATAAGCTTTAAGATAATCGGAAATTTTTTCAAGTTTAATCAACTGATTTTGAGAGAGTGCTATCTCTTTACGGAAGGCCATTTGAAATTCTGGTGGTATGCGATTTTCCTTTTGAATTTTTTCTGCAAATTCAGAAAACCTATCTATTTTTTTCAATGCATTTGGTTCGTTGAATATATCTATATATTCAGCAATAACGGAATGATAGTCGTTGAAAGAATCTATAAGATTATTGAGAGTACTCTGAGTGCGATTAATATCAATGGTAGTTTGAGCAAATGCGTTGTAAACTCTTTTCGTTGAATGTGCACTAATCTCAGTGATCTTGAGTAGTAATACATCGAGAGCACTCTTGATAGCTAATAAATTTTGAGTATCCCCCTGCATTAGAAGGACAACTCCATCTCGAGCTGTCGCAGAGATCATTTTGTGATAATCATTTTCATCCAAATTTTTAAGTAGATCTAACATCAAATTAAATTTAAGTGTTAATGATTCTACTAATTTGTTAGTTTCTAAAGCTATCTTCAAGTAATCGTCAGTCGAAATAGGATAACTATCGATAAAATTTAAGTATTCATTAATTATTTTTACTATTTTTGAGGGATCAGTGTTCTTTGATAATTCAAGCACTTGATTATTAAATACTTTAAAACATTCCTCATTTAGCACCTTTAATTCATCGATATTTTCACTTTGCTTTCTAAAGTTTGATATTAAACTCGAGGCAGTTTCTATATCTTCTTTTTTTATTAATTCCGTAATTGTATTAATAAAGATATTGTTAAAATAGTCAGAAATTTCTTCTTCATCTAGTTGGGAAAGATCAATCATCATTTCACTTATAGCATCAAAATTTTTATTTTGAAGATTTGTGTCTAAATAGTTAACGCATTTTTTATAACAAGAGTTAATAACACTATTTAAAATTTCTTCTTCATTTTTATTACTAGCGTTATCTCGGAGCTGAATGAATTCGACAATTATGTTAGAATCAAGTTTAGAGTTGAACTTTTCAATTTTTTTATATATATTTTGATAGTACCTTAATTTTTCATTTACTTTCTTGTCTATTTCTTTTAGATCTTGTTTAGTTTCTTGAAGATCTTTGGCAACAGCATGGACCTCTTTAGCTACTTTCTTGTACTGACCTTTCTTAACATCTTCTGGGACTGTTAAGGCATCTTCTTTAGATTGAATAAAGTTTAATTCATTTTCAATTTTTTCTTTTAATTCGATGAGGAGATCTATTTTTTGTTCCATATTAGTGCTAGTATTAATCTGAGAAACAACGTGATCCCTTGTGTCATCAAAATTTTCAACATCTACAAGAAGAGCTTTAGCTAGGATATTTTTTATTTCTATTTTAGAGTGGAGTTCATATCCCTTAGAAACAAGATCTGGCTTTGATTCTGCTCCCTCTTCGATTTTGACCATTTTCTTATCTTTTACATTCAAATAGTAATTTGCATTAGTTGTATCGTTTATAGAGTCAATTAAAGCATCATGAGAAATAGAATAACTCATAGAAAACCCATGTTATTACATAATTATTATACAAATTATCTAATTTATAGGAACATTAAACAATACAGGAAGACATTAACCAACAGAAAACATCGAGAGATAAAGAACAGAGATAAATAACAGGATAAGCAGGATCGACTTCGTCGGCAGGATATGAAGGATGTTTATTTTTATCCTTCATATCCTGCCGACGAAGTCGATCCTGCTTATCCTGTTATTTTTAAAATTTAGTAAGAATTCTTTTACCTGTTCATAGCACTTGTCACATGGGTGTGAATGATGATGATGGCAGTTTCTGGTTGCTGGATAGGCAGTTGTAAAACTCCCTTGGGACTGCATTCAATTTTTAAACCTGCTAGGGGAGAATTACTAGGAACTGGGATAGTTTGTTCCGAGGTTATTAACTCGTTAGTAATAGAACTAAATCCTAATTTAGAAAGGATTTTGTTTAAACTTTCTATATGGTGTTCGTAGGCGCCGATGACTTTACCGTAGGGGAGATAAGATTCAGCAATACTCTTTAATGCTCCCCCCTTATCTAACGCTAGTATTCCTAACCAAAACTTTTCTTTTTCTAGGGGATTTAATGCATTAGCTGCAGTTAATAACGGATGTGAAGGATAGTTCGTTTGATTAATAATAAGGGCCTGGTGAGCATCTAATTCGTTAATAAAGGGGATAGCTACTGTGTTATGTAAGAAGATATCGTTATAAAAGGCAAAGATATAGGGCTCAAAATTCAAACAGTGGACTAGAGAGCCTTTGGGCTGGAGAATGACTTTAATTTCAGTGAGAGCGGCTTCTAAATCGTCTAAATTGAGAGTATCTAAGGCATTGCAGCTGAGGACATGAGAAAAGCCGTGAGGCGGATATGCTTTACTTAACTCCTTCATGTCTAGACAGATAAGTTCTGGACTCTCCTCTGCCAGCCGAGGATTGGAGTCGCAGTAGATCACATGACTCGCCTCATTTTCAGGCAAACTTTTGGTACAAAAGGAGCGTCCATTGCTATCGAGAAGTCCAGCACCGACTTCTAGGATTTGGCGGGGATGAGTGACAAATTTTTGGAGGATTTTCTCCATATTCTTTTGTCGTAGGGAATACTGTAAAGCATTGGCCTGAGCTTCAAAGGTGGATCCGGTGATGCGTTCGTCGCTAAGGCGTTGCAAGAGTTCGCCTTGACTATTGGCATAGCGCATCTCTTCGTAATTAACGAAGTTGTTTGAGAAGGTCTGTGGCTTCATTTTTAACTAGCGGGCTTTTATCGTTTAATAAATGTTTTACTAAAGGAATGAGATAAGGCGTTAATTCTTTTTGTTTCGATTCTTCTAGCCCTTTAAGGGTAGCGTAGCGCACGGCTTCATGTCTAGACCATAGCAGCTGTTTGATTTTGGGGAGTAGGGTTTCGTTGGCATTTTTGGCGACAATCCATGCGGCAGTCACTTGGACAAAGAGTCCTTCACTGGGTGAGGATAGTTTTTTTGCGAGAGTCAGGGCATTGCTTTCATCGAGAGAATCTACATATTTTAGAGCCATTTGACGCACCCAACCCCCTTGAAAACTATTATTTTTAAGGCCGTTCTCGACATCGTTAAGAGCGATGTTGTCACGCGTATTGTAGTAATACTGCAAGGCGTAGAGAACAACGGAGGGATCGTAATCGGAGGGTTTTTGGATGGGCTGTAGGAGTGCGTTAGAAATTTCTTTAACATCGGGATTGGTCGAGGCGTGAGAAAATCGAAAGTTATCTAGAGCTTCTAGCTTTTTACGAGAATCTACATAGCCATGATTGACGAGTGAATTTATAAGTACTTTAGGATTAATGATTTGATCTAATTTATCTACTGAACCCTTCACCAAAAAACCTCTTCGCGAATCGTAGGGAATTAATAGACCTCGAGGCGCTAACGGTAATGGAGAGAGCCAATTTTCTTTGTCCTCTGCATGGATGAATAACGCTTTAGAACGCTCCAATGGCATCAGAGGAGGAGCAATATGCGTTAAGCTGGTTTTTCCATAAATATTAGTGTTATTTCCTTCTTCATAAACAACACCTAGCGCAAAGGGCTTTCGGGAAGTAGCTAGACTATGTTCTCGCGAAATATAGGTATTATTTCCCTTCGGATCGATGAGTATTCCCGTTGAAAGATCTCCCGCAGTCCCCTGGCTGCCCCAATCGGCCCGAAAACTGTTATCTCCCCCTTCATCCAAAAGAAGCCCAGCAGCCAAATGTAGTCCTTGACCTTGACTATCAACGGTTGCCTCAAAAGAACTCTTTCCTCCCTTATTGACAAGGATGCCTGCACCCATGAAGTAGGCTGAACCTTGCGAAAACCAGGCTCCATAGTATTTATCATTTCCTCCGGCATCATACAGTACCGCAAGACCACCGTAGAGACTGGGCGAATTTATCCAGGGGTAAGTACGCACTCCTGCAGCTCCACCTTGTCCTATACCCATGCCAGAGTGCCAGCCCTTATCGTTGGGATTTCCCAAACGGTAGACATCATCGCCTCCCAGATCAATCAGCCAGGCTGCCCCTCCTGTTGAGGAGGCTGCCTGAGCCATTCCATCTGCTTGATAGCGGTCGTTTCCAGATGCATCGTAGAGCATGGCTGTCCCGAATACAGCCGCAGCTTGACCAAACCAATGGATTTTATAATTATCATCTCCAGACTGATCCCAGAGGGCACCGCTTCCAAAGAAGGCTGCACCCTGAGCCATTCGATTTGCTGTGTAGGAGTCGTTACCTGCAAAATCGGCTAGCAGACCAATTCCCAGAAGACCTGCACCCTGCACACCTTCATCACCTATGTAGGTATCATTTCCTGAAAAATCAACTGCTAAAGCAACAGGAAATACCCCTTTGGTACCGCCAGCGTTGTTTAAATAGATATCATCGCCTCCGATATCGATAAGGAAGTCCACATCCTCTTTGTGGATATCGTTGTCTGTGCCAGAAATTAATAACTTGGCTCCCTCTTCTTCCCAGGTAAAGTGTAGATTGCCAGGTAGTCCATCAAATTTATTTTTTATATCGTAAAGATACTGCGCAATTTTAGCTAAGCGCTGCTCTTGAGTTGCTAAGGCGCCAAGATCTACCTTGCGGCTTAGATTATAGAAAAGAAAAGGGAGGATAGATTCCGTCGTAAAAAAGTCGTAAGTCTCGTCTTTAGAGTTACCAAAGAAAAAAGTGGCATAATTATTTCGAATAAATTCTTTTTCATCATCTGTGAGTGCACTGAGAATCGAGATGACCTCCTTACGGATATCAAGAAAACACTTCCAGGAAGTATATGCAGGAATAGCCGCATCCTTGAGCGTTAATAGCCACTCTGGTGGAGCTGTCGTAACCTGTTGGCATGTAGGTATATGTGTGTGGCCAAAGCCACTAAATCCCCAAGCATGCTTCATCGCTAAATCAAAACGAGTATTCAATTGAGCAGTCGCATCCGTGGCAAAGCGCGGCATAAAAAATGGATCTGTTAAAAAAGCGTCAACTGCTGGATTAAATCCTAGTAACGAGTAGTTTCCCTGGCCATAGACCCAGACTGGTCCCTGGTCTTTTACCCACTTATCCCATACTTTTTCTGAATGGAGAGATTGTGTGAAGAAAAGAAAAAATAGTAATAGAATAGAAATCCCGGGCAAGGGCAAGGGCAAGGGCAGGGGCAAGGGATTTAAAGTAGGCATACTTTTATTTATAGAACTAAGAATATATATTGAAACTAAAAACGACTGATTTATGGCAATAGCATCCTGGACTTTACAGACGCTCGGATCACTTGGCGACTACTGCATGATGATCTTCCAAGTGCTCTGGATCTCTATCCGTAGACCTCCCCAATGGAGGCTTATTAGAGACCAGATGTACGAAATTGGGGTATTATCACTCCCCGTTGTAGCGATCACAGGATTCTCCACCGGGATGGTGCTGGCAGCCCAAAGCTTCTTTCAGCTATCAGACAAGGGTTTAGCCAGCGCGACAGGATTAATGGTCACCAAGGCCATGATGGTCGAATTAGGCCCCGTATTAACAGCTTTTATGGTCACAGGTAGAGTAGGAGCTGCTATGTGTGCGGAATTAGGCACAATGCGCGTCACAGAGCAGATCGATGCCATGCGTAGTATGGCTGTCGATCCATTGCGCTACCTTGTTGCTCCACGCTTTATTGCAGGCACAATCGTACTTCCTCTTCTAACAGTTTTTAGCTGTATCATGGGCGTTGCAGGCGGATATTTAATTGCCGTCGATTACTATAACATGCCTTCTAATAGCTTTCTCGACCCCTTGCCTCTACATATCACCACGTTCGATTTCATTAGCGGCATTGTTAAAGCCTTTATTTTTGGAATTATCATTATTACTATCTCTTGCTACCGCGGAATGACCACGCGAGGCGGAGCCGCGGGAGTCGGCCGTGCGACGACTAATAGCGTAGTGATTTGCTACTCAGTGATCTTGATTTCTAACTTTCTCATCACTATAGGCTTAAATAACTCGCATGAATTCATTGTTCAATTATTAGATTATTGGTTTTAAGAATGATTATTGTTCGCAATCTATGGAAACGCTACGGCAAACTTCAGGTCCTCAAAGGACTTGAACTCGACGTCAATGATGGCGAAACTGTTGTCATTCTTGGCCGTTCCGGAGTAGGTAAAAGCGTCCTTTTGCGACAGCTGATTGGAATTGAAAAACCCGATGATGGCTATGTCGAAGTCAATGGCATACGCGTTACACATATAAATCTCAACGCCAATGTAGAAGTCATGCGCCATATGGGCATGCTCTTCCAAAGCTCCGCCCTATTCGATTCTATGCCTATTGGAGACAATGTCTCGTTTTATTTAAAACAACATTATCCCAAATTATCGCCAGAAGAGGTCAAAGAGCGCGTATCCCATGCTCTAGACCTAGTAGGATTAGCCGGAACAGAAGAAAAGATGCCTTCAGATCTATCAGGAGGAATGCGCAAACGCGCAGCTCTAGCCAGAGTGATTGTTTATCGGCCAAGCTTAATCCTATACGATGAGCCTACGACAGGACTTGATCCGATTACCGCCATGCAGATCAATGAGCTTATCAATAAAACCAAAAAAGAGCTCAATGCCACTAGCATAGTTGTAACACATGACATGCGCTCTGCACTAGAGGTAGGAGACCGTTTAGCGTTTCACCATGAAGGAAAAATTCTCCACATTGCTCCAAAAGATGAATTTCTCAAAATTGATGATCCACTTCTACATGCCTTTTTTAAAAATGCTTCTGTTTCTATGAGTGAGGGACTAACAAATGGGTGACCATTATAAAAATATAACTATTGCAGTCTTTGTTTTGGCTGCCATTTTCATCGTCACATTTCTCATGCTCTTTATCCACCCCTCTGTCGGCGATGAGAAGAAAATTTTATATGTACGCTTTCCCGATATCGATAAAGTAACCCTAGGTACTCGCGTTACTTATGGCGGTAAACCGGTGGGTGAAGTCGTCGGAATCAAAGAGGTCTCTGGAGAAAAAGATTACCGAGTCACTCATGACGGCATCATCTATCCCTATGAACTAGAGCTCAAAATTGACTCATCCATTCATATTTTTAACACCGATGAACTCTCCTTACGCACTTCAGGACTACTTGGAGAAAAGTCCGTTGCCATCACTCCCCTCCCTCCAAAACCCGCGCAAAAGGTCCGAACAGTAGAAAATGAGGTCCTTTACGCTACAGAGACAGGATCGGTAGAACAGACATTCAAAGAATTTAGAGACGTTGCAAGCAAATTTGACGACGCTCTCGATAACATCAACCGCATATTGGATGAGCTAGAGCACGAACACACATTCAAAAGCATTGCACGCACTGCTAGCAACTTAGCCGACATTAGCGACTCACTCAACAAGCCCAAAGAGATTTCCGATATCATAGCTAACATGCACAAACTCTCCACCATGCTCCAAGATGTCACTCAAAACATACGAGATATAACAGCTGCGGTCAATCAGCCCGAGAGTCTCACCAATGCAGTTGCAAATATAACGACCTTATCCGATCGCGTCCTCGACTCTTGGGATACTGTCGATATCGCTCTCAATGATCTCGCTGCAACCAGCGCAAATGCGCGAAATATCGCCAAATCTTTGGACAAACCTAAAGAAATTCAAAGAATTTTTAACAATATCGACTCCTTTACAATCAAACTCAACAGTAATCAAGGATTTATTGGAAAAATCTTTTCCGATGATGATCTCTACTTACGCGTTGTAGCCCTTCTCAACAAAGGTGAGGTCATTTTCGACGATATCAACCACTATGGCCTACTCTTCCATCTCGATAAAGGCTGGCAACGACTACGCGCACGGCGCATGAACCTCCTAGCTAAACTCTGCTCCCCACAAGAATTCCGCAACTACTTCAATGACGAAATCGATAACATCTCCACCTCGCTAGAACGGGTCAGCATGGTCATCGATAGAAATTCAGAACTCTATCCTTGCGGCCTTCTACTTGACGACAATGAATTCGCCAAGGTATACGCAGAACTTCTTAGGAGAGTTTCTGCTATGGAAGAATCGCTAAAAATGTATAACCAACAACTCGTCGATGAACAACTTCCCAGAACCGAGTTGATTGTTGCCCCCTGTTGTCGATAGCTATGGAAAAGCGTAAAATAAAATTAGAGAAAGAGAGGATAATGCCTCATGTTGAGGAATTAACTATGGAGAGCATGCCATACGCCCAGATCCAGCGTGGTACCTTTTTGATCGCCACGCCAGACATAGAATCTGGCATCTTTTTTCGTGGCGTCATCCTCATTTGCGAACATAATCCTAATGGATCCTTCGGACTATTGCTCAATAAAAGCCTAGCCCTTGAACTCCCCGAAGAGATTGTCAATCTCAATGCCCTCAATAACCCCCATGTCGGCATCCGCGCTGGCGGACCCGTCCAGACTAACCAGATGATGCTGCTCCATAATAGTGAGAAAATCCCCCACCAAACTCTCAAAATCTGCGACGAAGTCTTTCTAGGCGGAGATTTACAATTCCTTCAAGACTCCCTTTCCGATGAAAATGGACCACATATCAATCTCTGTTTTGGATATGCCGGCTGGGCATCAGGCCAACTAGAAAGAGAATTTTTAGATGGGCACTGGTTTCTCCACCCCGCCTCTTCCAAACATATTTTTTACACTTCTACAGACAAGCTGTGGCAAACCCTTCTACGTGAGATGGGCGGCAAATATGCCTCCATCTCCATGATCCCCGAGGATCTTACCGTTAATTAAACGCAAAGGCGCAAAGGCGCAAAGAAAATTTTACTTTCTTTGCGTCTTTGCGTTTAATTAATCTTAGGGAAGTGAGATTGTAAAAATAATAAGGTATTTGAGAGCTTGTTATTATACAAAGCATTAATATCTTCAACGTCTGCTTCAGCAAGAATGCCAACGACGCAAAGATCTTCTCTTTTTTGCTCATCAAGCGCAAATGAATAAGGCTCTTCATTTCTGCTATTCCACAACTGCTTTGCAAGGTTTTTAGCCTCGTCTTTCTGTCCATTTTCAATGAGTTGATAAATCCAAGAAATTCCATTTTCGAGTGAAGGAATCAATTGATAAGCAGATTTAAAGTCATCAAGAGATAACTGTCTCTCTATCGTGTACTTTTGAAATAATTTGTCCTGCGTAAGAGCTGGTATGTCAGGATAACAGTGTGCAAATCTTTCAGCAACACCTGGTGTGATGGTTGTCCTTTGCCAATCAAAAAGAAAGTCTTTTATAGAAAGGCTCTTAATAGCTTGTGCTAAACCTCGAATATAGCGCGAATAAGCAATTTCTTTTGGATGAGAGGCCAGAGATTCAGCTTTTGACATTAATGAAGCAACTCGTCTCGGATGACAATAATTACTACCTAAGACCGCGTACCCGTAAGAGGTAAGGTTAGGCAATGAGAGTTTGAAATCTGAATCTTGGCAAGAGTCAAATATCTCAACCATTTGGTCGAACTCTCTTCGTCTTTTAGATTGATAAAAAACTGATATAATTTCACTCGAGCTGTTCGAAACTTCATTCTTTTTTTTGACTTTTTCCAATAAGTTGTCAAGAGGATCAATGGATAAATCTGTTGAACGTGACAGCGTCCAACTTAAGAATTGCTGTTCAGTTTTTTGTGTAACTCTACCTTGCTGTCTCTCTTTAAAGTATCGAAGAGAAATAGCACTTCCCTTTTTAAAAGGAAGCGATTCAAGCAGATTTAGAAAAGGACTTTTAATGTAATTAGTTATATTAAACATGCAAATGAGAATAAATTAAATGAATTTATTTTGCAAATATTTAATGTTGGCTTACCCAGAATTTTTCTAATTTTTCTAAAAATTTTTCAAATTTATCTCGTTGCTTTAAAGCTTCAGCTGCTGAATAACTCTGAATAGGAAGTCCTATTATCCGATTAGTCTTACTTCCTGCATCGTATTGATCGACATTACGTTTGGCATGTTTAGAAGATATCATACGAATGGGGGAAGACTCTAGTTTTCCTGTCTTAGGATCGAGTAAATCGACATTTCCCGCAATGACTCCTTGTGATCTGAAATCTCGTCCTTTAAAATCAATTTCTTTATCTTGGAAGGGGTATGTTGTCTGATAGAAAGCATCATTCAATCGAATTGAATTGATATTGCCTGTATTATCATATTTAAATAGCAAATTCAATGTATGTGGCTCGGCCTTCACAAATTTATTCTCTTCATTTTTTACCATATGGCCATCGACAAAACGTGGACCGTACCCCTCTTTTTCTACAGGAAGATGTATTTCGCAATTAAATATCTTTAGAGAATAGGAGCTAAGTTCATAAAATTCCTTTAGAGAATCATCTAATAATTCTGTATCCCCATGTCGCATCGCATGATCTGCAGTACTTAATAGAAAATCAATTTGATTTTTTTGCCACATATCAAAGAAAAATTGTTTGACTTGAGCATGTTGTCGGCAATCCCCTAGACCATAAGCTAATTGAGCAGAAACATTAGTACGTGAATCTAAGATTTCCATTCTGGCCTTGGGATCCAGTGTACCGACTCCAGCAGCGGCGATTAAAGCCGCAGTCAGATCGTCGTATTTCTTATGTCCTTCAGAATCAAGACGTTCTAGGTCCCATTTGTCTGTGTTAAATCGATCTCTTAAAATAATATCTATGACTGTCAAAATCACATTTGTATCGTAAATTTGATCTAAAGTATCATACTTATCAAGAATTTCTTTAGGAATTTCATTTGAAATCTCTCGAAGAGGTACTTTCAAAAGCTCACTGAAAAATTTTTGGTCATGTCGGTTGATGTTATGCGCCGGAAGCGCTCCTGAAAATTTGAAATTTCCTGGGACAAAATTTGATACTTTACCCTTAAAATCATAAGTGACACTTTCCCAAGCGATCGTCTCCGTATTTCGTTCATCCTGAACTTCCATGGAAGCCAGCTCAGTTACCCTTGCGTCAAAAGTGTTTTCAACAATTGATTGCTGGTGATTTTCAAGAATTTCATAAAAACTTTCTAGGCGTGGATGAGAGCAATGTTTAGAAAGATCTTCTAAACTCATCATAACATTTCTCGTAACCGCTTCTGTAGTACAAAGTTGAAGAAGATTATTTTCTATCTGAGGCAAAGCCTTTTCAAAATCTTTAGTGACATAAGCGCTTTCTAACAGTGCTTGTACTACAGCATAATTTCTTGAATGCATGCCACCATCGCGTATGCTGGCCATTTGTATCATTCTTGCTGTTTCTTTTGCGACTTCTTCCCAACTCTCAGCCTCGAGCTGTCGATGGAGAAGCCGGCTTCCGTAACGAGGGTCTAAGCTTAGTGTAAAGGCTTTTTCATAATGACTCATTGAATTGATGAGTGCATTAATATAATTCTTTTCAACTGACGATTTAAGATCAATAGTAACATTATCAAAGC
Source organism: Chlamydiota bacterium (assembly GCA_013287645.1). Lineage (GTDB taxonomy): Bacteria > Chlamydiota > Chlamydiia > Chlamydiales > JABDDJ01 > JABDDJ01. The sequence goes on from JABDDJ010000015.1 coordinate 31,566, forward strand.
ATTTTCCATACAATTTGATAATATTTGGGTCATATTCTCCCTTCGCTAACATTTCCCCCATTTGTAAAGCGGCATTCTTCATATGAGTATAAACTAATCCTTTGATGGCATGTGCTTCAGAAGATTGGGGATCTCGTTCAGAGAGTATGTCAGCAACAGCTAAGGCATTATGAGGATTAAAATAGTCTCCTTTAAGTTGAGCTTTAACATAAAATTCCATATTTAATGGATTAAGTTTGAAATGTGTATTTTCTGATTGTTCCATCATTTCAACCATATGATCGTAGCCACCTAAATTCCAGAATAGATTAAAAACTTCAGTTTGTTCGTGTGAATTGAATCGATTGAGGCCACTACCATATTTAGAATGATGGTTATAAACAAAGTCTTCTAAGGCTTCAAGCTTTTGCTCATTTGTGCCTGATTTTAGTACAGTTTGTAAAGATTTCTGAAATTGGGTACTGCGGTGGACGAATTCTTTATTTTCTTCGGAAATCATTTTTGGATCAGCATCTGGAGAAAAGATATCGCTATATTCTTTATGTGGACTTGCTTCACTGGGAGGAGGCCATGAACCCTCAAAGAGAGTATTCATCATTTCTCGACTCTTAGGAGCTTCTGTTTCATGAATGAGATGGCTGTTTAATTTACGATCGATTTCTTTTTGCTTGTTCTTAGTAATATGATTTTTAACGAAATATAGACTTCGAACATATTGTTCATGGTTTTCAATATGGGGAATAGATGCAAGATCTTCTTGATCAGGGAGTTCAAATAAAGTTTTTGATTCAATATTGGTTTGCTTTTGTACTGTTATGTGACGATTAGGTAGATGTTGTGTATGAGCAGTTTGAGCTTGAAAACTACTAAATTTTTGTTTTTGATTTTGAACAGCGCTTGATGGAATGCTTTTAAACCGGCTAGCTGAACTTTGTGCCCCTCTTTGTAATCCTCTTTGGAATCCTTTTTGTAACCCTTTTTGAATTCCTTGGGTAACTACCTGTCTTAAAGGTCCAATATTCCCAACCATATTAATACCTTAGTTAGTAAATTATTCATTCAATTTTTATTTTACATTATTTACAATTTTAATAATAATTTTAAACAAAAGAATAATTAACTTAACTTATGATAACTAACTCACTTTAGTCAGGGAATAACCGCAGAGTCACAGCCACAGGGAACGCAGAGGGAGCGCAGAGAATTTTGCCTCTGCTCAACGCAGAGGCATTACCTGATGGCTATGCCTTGAACCAGGTCAAGCTAAAAGAAAAATTGAAAATCTTATCTATAGCAGATTTTTTCTCGTAGTAGCGGTCTTCTGCTTTTTTATTAAAATCAATAACTTCTTTCTTCGAATAAAATTCTTTATCAGAAATATTTTTGGGAATGAGGAGCGCTATTTTATTTAGCTCTTTTACATAGATATCTGCAAAAATAACATTAATCCCCATAAAAGCACCTATGAGGTCTCTATTTTCACTGATTTGAGAAATTTCCCCATCTGTTAGTTTTGCTAATGCGCTACTATATGCAATCATATTATCAGCGAATGTTTCTTTAAACTGCTGAGACCAGCTCCCAAACTTTAAACAATCCGATGAAAGAGATGAAAGATAACGAGCTAAAACAGGCACATGCTTATCAATTGTTGCAACGGAATCCTTGGCGAATGCAGACGAAACTTCATTTGTTAAAGGCTTACCCTTATACTTGCCTAAAAAGTGGATCTGCTTAAGTTCTAGTGGTTCGCCCTCTTTTGCATAGATGCTTCCTTCGAAAAATACAGAAGACGCAGTATTAGAAATCTTATGAGTAAACCTTTGTGACTGTCCAAAGTTTTGAAGGGTATTCGATGAAAACGTAATTGGCCTTAATGATGGATAGTTGTACGAATGTACTTGAATAAATCTTGAAAAGAGTCCTTCTCCTAAAGCATTGGGAATAATGTACTTAGGCAAAGTATTTTGCCATGGTGTCAAAAATCTAGATCCACAAGGAAGTATACGAGAGAGAGAGAACATGAGAAGCTCCTTTGTTATGTTGAATTCAAAACAAAGATAGTAAACATCGGATTGCCCGATGTCCTACTAAACCAGAGTTTTGTTTTTTTTCGATCCCCGAAGCTTTAATAGCCTAAAGATCAAAAAAAAACAACACTCTGGTAAAGCTTATTAACGCTTGGAGAACTGGAAGCGTTTACGGGCTCCAGCTAAGCCATACTTCTTACGTTCTTTCTTACGAGGATCGCGAGTGAGGTAGCCATGCACTTTGAAGTCATGGTGGAGATCTTCACGTTCCTGCACGAGAGCGCGGGAAATTCCGAGACGGATAGCCATTGCTTGACCTTCGACACCACCTCCATTCACGCGTACAATCATATCGTAGCGTTGATGTCCGCCAACAGCTTTAAAGGGAGCTAAAATGGCGTCACGCTGAATGGCGAGAGGAAAGTAGGAATCAAAAGGTCTGTTATTTACATCTACTTTACCTGAGCCTGGGCGTAGGCGAACAGAGGCAACGGATGTTTTGCGGCGACCTGTGGCAACTTTTTCTTCGAGCATAGTAGTATACAATCCTTACATGGTTACGGCGATAGGCTTTTGGGCCTGCATGTTATGTTCGGTACCTTTATAAATCCTCAAACGCTTCATGATGGCACGGCCGAGGCGGTTGCGGGGGATCATGCCTTGGACAGCACGTCGGATGATGCGGTCAGGGTGGCGTTCTTTCATGCGGCGGTAAGGGATGAGCTTTCCACCACTGGGGTAGCCGGAGTAGTCATAGTATTCTTTTTGGGCTTCTTTATGGCCTGTGACTTCGACTTTTTCGGCGTTGATCACAATGACACCATCTCCACAGAGGAGGTGGGGGGTGAAGGTGGGTTTGTGTTTCCCGCGCAAGATCTTACTAATTTCACTAGCAAAGCGACCGAGCGTTTTACCTGACGCATCTAATACGAGCCATTTGAGGTCGGCGTCGTTATTTTTAGCGATAAACGTTTTATTTTGATGCAGCATATTTATTCCAAAACTTCTAATTCTGACTTGTTTTGAGCATATGGTACCTTTTTATCCTCTTTTTGCCAACATATTTCATTCAGTTTGCCCGATGCGGTAACGATAACCCGAGCTATTTGCTTTTGCGAATAGTGGTAGGGGATGATTTCGATGTTGCATATTTGGGTGGATTGCGGATGTGCGCCATTGGAAATGGCCAGATTTGTGGCGTCATGTTGAAGTTTTTCGAGGGTGCTTTCACGCTGTTCGAGAGAGACGACTTTATCGATGGTGCCGGTGATTTCGGCCAGGGCGGCGCCGTAGGCGTTGGCAACGTGAGAGTGAGAAGGGATGAGTACGCGATGATCAAGTTTATTTTTGAAAATGGACGCTCCCCCACCCACTAAAATCACAGGAAGGGAGTTGTTGTTTCCGGACATAAGACGTATGTCATGTTCTAGACGTATAAAGGCGTGCTCTAGGATAGAAAAAGCGTCCTCTTGAGATAGAGAGATAAGCTTTTTGGATGCGCCTGTTATTTCAAGATGACCAGCTATGATGGCAGCATCTGTTAGAGTAAGTTGAGAGCCACCGAAGCATTGAGCCTGTTGAAATAGGCTTCTCCCAGTGCTGAGAGGACCGATGAGGATATCCCCGTTGTTTAAAGAGGTGTGACTACCACCACCTAGACCTATGGACAGGACGTCAGGCATAGAAAAATTGAGTTTTACCCCACCAATGGATGTGATGTTTAGGCTACGTTTAGGAAAGCCCTTTTTGATCATACCTATGTCGGACGAGGTGCCTCCGATATCTACGATGATGGCATCTCTCAGCCCTGTTAGCTGGCTAGCGCCGATAAAAGAGTTGGTGGGACCAGCGGAGATGGTAAGAATGGGGTTATCGATCGCTTGTTTGACTGAGATTAGACTCCCATTATTTTGAGTGAAGAAGAGAGAGCCGGAGATCCCTAGGGAATTTTTTATTCTGCTCAATTGAGAAAATCCTTCAGACATGACCCTTTTCAGGGCAGCATTCAGAATGGTAGTATTCTCACGTTCGATGAACCCTATCCCTCCCACTTCATGAGAAAGAGCGTAGGGAAAGCAGTTTCCACAGATAGATTTGATGATTTCGGCAGTGAGAAGTTCATGGTCAGGATTCATAGGAGAGAAGACCCCGATGATAGCAAGAGACTCTGCACCCTTTTCAAGTAGCTTTTGAATGGCATCTTTTGCCTGCATTGAGTTAAAGAGAGTGATCTCCTTATTTTGACAATCAAATCCACCCGAAATAGACTCTGTACCTACAAATACAGCCTTCTGCAGGGCTGTGGGCCATCCATAGCACGAAGGAATGGCAGTCGGCATTTGGCCTGCGATGCGAATGACACCTACACGGTTTAGGTGAGTGCCTTGCAGAATAGCATTAGTGGCATGTGTGGTACCTACGGAGATAGATTGGATTTCATCTCGCTTGACTTTGGACTGAAGCAGCAGTTGATTGAGCGCTTGAGTAAATCCCTCAGCAATATCTTGGCTGGTAGGCACTTTGATAGAGCTGATCAGATGCTGAGATGCATCCATTAAGATAGCATCCGTATTGGTTCCTCCAATGTCGATGCCGATTCTATAAAAATTCATGATGTCCTCCTTGTTTTACCGGTGAATAGGAAAAGTCAAATCCAAAATAGTGGGGGCCTACGCACTGAAGCCCTTCAGTGGTTGTCCATATCTTAGGAGCAGGTAGAGCGATCAGATGTACACGCAGCCCATATTTTAAGGATTCGCTGGTAATGGGCGTACCGCTATCACTTTCTAAAAGAGTGATGATATCTGGAGTGCTAGCCAAGATGGAGTCTTGCACTTTAGCAACCAGGTATTCATTTTGATAAATGATTTCCACGGTACCTTGAGGGGTACCCATTTTCACCGTGCCTTCTAAAAAACCATCCCGAATATCCTGATTGATCTCTGTAACCATACCTTCAGCAAGTACAGCTCCGTGATAACTATTTACAAGGGATTGGATAGGATCATTCCCCTTCATGACAGCACCGATTTTACATGCCTTTGAGATAGAGCCAGGAATAACAGCTTGCTTGGCTTGGTTTCCATTCATAAGAAAAGATGCCATTGCACAGTGCGATCCCATCGCTATTGCTACTTGACGCGCGATTTTTTCAAGCTCCATACTAGTGTTAGCATGCACCACAACACTATTTCCCAAACCATCTGCTAAAAAAGCGGGTGTGGGTGAAATTCCTGTTAAATGAGCCGTGCACATTTGAATCTGTGGAAAAGCCCTTCCAATTAAGTCTCCGTCGACAACTGGTAAACCTAATCGAGAAGCTATGGTCAAAGGCACAAAAGCGTTTCCACCCCCAATTTCACTAGGTAATAGAGCTGTCACAGACTTTCCAAGAGTTTTTCGAATCAACTCCAGAATTCTTAATAATTCCTCCCCTTGAGGCAACTGCTCAACTGCAACCAAAGGAGCGCCGATAAAATCGCAAGGAGCGATCAGATCATCAGGAGCCAGATCCTCAACTCGGATGAGTTTAACAGGTCCATATTGATCCATAGCGTACTGAGCCATTAACAGATCGTACGCAGGGTCGCCTCCTCCTCCAGATCCCAGCACAGCACTCCCCAGCGCTAACAGTTCTAAATCTTCTTTATAAATCTGTTGCATAGATCCTCCTTGTTTCAATAATTTGTTTTAATCCAGTCATTAGTGAGGCCACTAAAAAAGCATCTAATAAAGCTATTCCAGTAAGTAGAGCGACATAGCCCATCAATACTCCACAAATCCAACAAAGTGGATAACTTAAGAATGAATGTCTATTGGAGACGCCCAACAAATGGCCTGTGATGATAACGCCTCCCATGCTACCTACAGCGATACCCATCCCATTCACAATCTCTTCAAGGTAACCAGCAGGATTTGTCAAAGCGATCAATATGGCTACAACGCCTAAAAGAGCCACACGTTTTGCTTCAGATAGCTTTGGCAACAACTTTTCAGCACTTACTGAAGCCGAAAACAGATTAGCATTATTGGTGATCCATCCCCCACAAAGAAGAAATAGCCCTGAAATAATACCAATGGCTCCCGTTTCACTTGTATGCAAAGCTTCCATCAACGACAGATTAGGAAGGCTGTAGGCCAAGTAGACCCCAATCCCTTCAATCAAAGGAGTGGCTATTCCAAACAGTAAAATACTGCTCACAATACCATCACGCTGAGATCTCGCATAGCGAAAGAAATTAGGTAGATCAATCACAGTCGCAATAGAGGTAGCCATCACCAATGAAATGCCCTCCCACTTAAATGCAGCATTATCTATCCCAAACGAGTCAGGAATAGGCGCCATGTAGAGCGCATAGCCTAGCGTCACAAGTAATAATGGAGCGCATACATTTGCCATGCGCGCCATTTGAGTAAGTCCATACATGACTAGACACGTGATCAATGCTCCTATAACTACCGTGAGAACATACCCATTCGCGAATCCCCACTCCTGCATTACCATGATCATCGAGTTCAGCTGGATGGCGAACCAACCCAACAAACAGATGACCATCAGCAAAGCAAACAAAAGGCTACCTTGTTCTCCAAAGTACAACGACGCATGCTCTACAGTACTTTTTTTACTTTTTGCACCCATAGATGTAGACACTAAGCCTATTGCCAGCAAGATCAGATTGCCCGCCATTATAGCCAGTAAAGATGCCCACAAGCCATAATGCTGACAAAGCAAATGCCCGATCATGATGACAGGCAGGCAGATTGATCCGCCTACCTGAATACTTGTAAGATGAATCCAAGAGTGTTTCATGGCTTCTTCACCGATAATTGAAGTTGATGGAACAGAGTATCTGCATAGACATGATCGATGTAGCATAACCTTGGGTTCTCCTTACAAAAACCCTTTGCTAATGCTATAGAGCGGTAGTCTTCACAACGGACATTTTTAGGTCTAAATTTATCTTGTTTGTCCCCAGCATACTGATGGTGAGCAGCATCGTTTCCTAAAACATTTTCCTTTAAAGGATGTGACAAAAGTTCTCTTTTCAATGTGGCATTATCCAAGTGAACAAGTCCCATAGCATAGCTTTCCATCACCACAACCCCTAGATTTTGGGGAGCATTTTGATAATCTTCACGGTGTTTAAACTCACCTCCATCCACTTCGTAATAGAGGTAGATAAATTCTCCAGGTAAAAGAGTATTTGGATCGACGCTCGACACTTTTAAAAGAATCGGTATATTCTTGTTGATACAGTGACGATATAAAATATCCATGTAGGCGAAACAAGGAATGGCTGATCGCCCATTTCCATCATCTCTGACTGCATGAGCAAGAACTTTTAATTCCTCCACTTCATTATCCAAAGGAAGCTGATTAACAATCCCCTGAACATACTCAATGGAATAGAGCGAAAGTAATTTTCTTGAATGCTTATCAATATTTTCTACAAAAGATTTTGTGACCTGACTCCCTTTAAAAGATAACAATTTTGTAGGAACTGTTTTTTCATTTGCAATAAGGTCAATTCTGTTTTCGACAGAATTAAATGCAAATTTGATTTCCCATTCTTTAGTAATGAAAAGCTGATATGCCATTGCGGCGGCAATAAATATTTTAGGAAGAGTAATTTGCAATTGATGCTTTTCCAAAAATGCAGATAAAGAGGCTTTTGTAAGATGTTTTTGGTTTAAGCCTTGTAAACGCTGATCAATATCTTTCAGTTCAGTGATATATTTAGTGACAGTCGGTACAAAATTAGATTCGTTAGCCCATTCAGCGAACATTACCGATCTAGTTTGACAAGCATTTTCACCCACCAAACCATCCTTAAAATTCAATCCCTCTTCTAAAGCACTAATAGCCAAATTAACGATTAGCTTATAATTCAATACCTTAACTAGTAATTGTTCTTTTTTTTCAACCTGGTGATGATTTCCAGGCAACATGTTTAATAAAGGAGTTAGCTCTCCTAAAATAGGACCAATCATAATAAAAATTCCTTTAAAAAGGATTAATAAAATATATAATTTTCCATCTGAAAAATGATCAGACGAAATTCACGTTAAAACTGTAAAAAACAAAAAAAGGGGGATATTAGACGCGCTTGCGGCGTTTGAAAGAAAGAAGAGCTAAAGAAAAGAATGAATTAACACACACTGTACATGACTCTGGATATATTACCAGGTCATTATTTAGAGAATCCATAATAACACTCCTGTTTAAAAGTTAAGACTCCACGATAATTATACATAGTATGACATATAAGTTCAAGAGCGAGGACGCAAAGACAGGGGACAAGGACTTTAAGGACAATGAGGACCTTGAGGACAGAGACGATTAATGAAGATTTTGAGGACAAAAACATTTAATCAATTGTCACTGTCCTCAAGGTCCTCATTGTCCTTAAAGTCCTAGTCCCCTGTCTTTGCGTCCTTACATAATATGTTTACTTAATCGATAAATGTTGCCTTTATAACATCTTAATATAAATAAGTTATAATAAAAAATTAAATTAATTTTAGGCTATAAATGTTTGTTTATGCGTTAAACAATCTAAATTATTTTATATGTGGAATTACTCAAAGTATTGCAAATTTTTGCTGTAGAATCAAAGGTATAAGCTTAAGTGTTTTTCAGTGCCTGACCTTTCAACACAAACCAACTAGCTTAGAAAATCGAAAATTTGTTTCTCAATCAGAGAGTGCTGAATCAGATATTATTTCAACTATAGACGATACTGCCATTGCAATACTGGGCAAGGAAAAAGCTGCATGGAACGCAGTTACAAAAGCCTGTCTTGAAAATAAACTTGCTGAAGACTTTTTTGATCAATCTCTCTATTCTCCTTTACAAGCAGCCGTTTTATTACAGGATTTAAACCTAAGCAAAAGATTGGTAAAACTAGGCTTTTCGATCAATAATCCGGAAAATTCATGTAAGCATCCTGTCTTATCTATAGCTTTAAGACAAATCCCAGATGAAATGTATAAAGTTAGGTATCAGTGTCAAAAGCTGAAAGCTTCAGAAGAGCTTGCCTTATTTTTAATAGAAAACGGAGCAGATTTAACTTACCAAACACCTGAAGGCCATACATACCTTCATTTTGCAGTCGTTCAAAAATATGAAAAAGTTTGCAAATTATTATTAGAAAAAGGCCTAGATGTAAATAAAGCTGCTATTGACCCACATGATTACCGCAAAGTACCTATAATAACACCTTTACTGCGCGCAGTAAAAGGTAAAAGTGTATCTATAACTAGATTATTATTAGAAAAGGGAGCTTCCTATCCAGCTATTAAATTTGTAGATAATTACCATAACAATCCTTTTTACATTGCTTTAGATAATGGTGAAGAAGCTCTTATTCAAGCGTTTTTAGATAATGGAGCGCAATTGGATCAAGAAGTAGATTGGGTACTTAATAATACTCCTCTTTTGCATGCGGTAAATAACCCAACAGTTTACGCACTAGCTTTGAAAATAGGAATAAATCTTGAACGTAAATTTGGAATCTTTCAAAAAACCTATCTGCATTTTGCGGCTGAAAGCGAGAAAGCAAAGGAGATCATTCCTTTACTTCTTCAAAAAGGGGCTAATGCACGTGTTTTAGATTTAGAAGGAAAAACTCCACTCATCCTTTTTCAAAATAAAAATAATTTGGAAACACACGCCGAATTAGAAAAAGCGGATAATGGCCTCACTTCTCTGATGACGAGTTTGCGTTTATTAGGTTTACGTTTCTCATTGCAAGGGAATGCTTTTGAAGGAATGCTACCTGGTTTAACTTATGAAGAAGTTGCTCGTTCTTTGGAAAATTACTTAAAAAACCAAAAAGATCTACCTCCTTTTTTCTATACTCTCCCTAGAATCATACGTCATTCTGCAAGCATTACAGAGAAAGATACTTATTTACAATTAGGGCAAAATGGCATTGTTTCAATTGCTTCTGGCTGGACAGCCTTTTTTGGTGGACATGCCACAGCCCTTGTCCTAACGAATCAATTTTTGATAAAAGGCAATAGAGGAGAAGCTTGCGATGAAGAATCAGGAGTCACAATCGATAAAATTAATAATCCATCAAATCTCTCAGAAGCTGTAAAACGAATTTTTTCTAACAGAGATCTAGCTGAAAAATTGTTAATGAGAGAAGAGGATCAAATTGAATTTTTTAAGAATGGGCTTAATGATCTTTTAGGTTTAGAAAAATTTTTATATATCCATAAAAAAGAACAAGTAGTGGGTAACTGCGCATGGTTTGCTGCAATCATGGCTTTACTAGGGTGTGTAATAGCCCATTACTTGCAAGAGAATCCTTCCATAGAACATAAAGAAATTTTGAAATTGTGTAATAGCTTTATTTCATCTTGGAAAGAATATGATTTATTAAGCTCTTTAGAGGTTCTTGAAAAAATAGAAAACGAACCTATAATCAAAGAATTTATGGATCTTGAAGAAATTTATGATGAACTTTTTATTGTGAATTTTCATAACAAAGAAATCTTAGAAAAACTTTGTCAATTGCGTCCAAGACTGCTCCAGTGGGTAGAGAATCCAGATCCTAAACTGATGCATTACGCCTATAAGCATGGTAAATCAAAAATAGTTAAAATATTTTTTGACAAAGGCGCGAAAGCAGACTTGATAGGCTTACTGAATTGTTATGACGCAAAAACCATTAAATTGAATTGTGAATATTTTACAAAGCAAGGAATTAAAGCTAACATTTTGGATGCTTTAGGAATAACCCCACTTCATGCCTTGTGTATAAAATGCAATCAACTCCCGAAAGTTTTCGTACCGTTAACTATGAAATTATTGGAGTCATGGAAAAAAGAATGTGAATTGTCAGGCGATTTACAACCACTTAAAGACGCTTTAAACATTAAAAATGTAATTGTAAATACAGAAGGATTAACACCACTCCAGATGTTAATTAAAGATAATAAAAATTTAACTTTATGTAGTCCTTTAATAGATTTAATGAAACAGTATGGCGCGACTACTGAATTGTAAGTGTTTCACAGCGGTTATCTCGCTATAATTCTGCCTCTCAGGTAAGTAAAGCTATTCGTAAACAGGAGTTATATTACAGCTAAAACAAATTCTTCAAAACTGGCCACATTCTTCTATTTAATCGACGTATTTAAAAAGGTATAGCGAAAGCAAGGGAAGAGGGAAATGGCGTATAAAGGGTAATTAATTATTTTTCCATCTAGAGCAAAATTTCTTAAGGAAGCTCTTGAAAGCACTAAAGTGTCATTCTCTTCTTTTGAAAATTTATCATGAAATACTAAAAGGCTTTTCTTTTTTTTGGAAAAGCCAGCCTTTACCTCGAGTGGAAAAATTTGTTGATCTGTGGAGATTACGAAATCAACTTCTGCGATGCCTTCACTTGTCCAATAATAAAGTCCTTCAAAATGCTTGTTGTGCAGTTCTAAGGCTACAAAATTTTCAGTTAAAGAACCTTTGAATTCTTGAAAGAGTTGATCTTTTTCCAAAATAACGACTGGGTCTAGTCTGCTCATTGCACCAAGTAGGCCTACATCAAGCAGAAAGACCTTAAAGGCCTGCTTATCAGAATAGGCATCTAAAGGTAGCTTAGGGGTTGATATGTGATTGGCCTTTATGATCAGTCCTGCACTCTTTAGCCACTCTATAGATGTTTCAAATTCTCTGGCTCGAGCACTTTTCCGTATGGCGGAAAAAATAAATTTTTTATTCTCTTTAGCAAGTTGGTTAGGGACTGAGTCCCAAATAGCCATAATTTTTATCACATCTTCTTTTGGGGCATGTTTAGCGAAGTCTAAAACATATGCATCTAAAATTTCTTTTTGTACGGACCTAACTTGTTCAAGATTTTCAGTTTTCAAATATGTAGAAACAGCTTCTGGCATACCTCCTATAATAAAGTAATATTTTAAAAGAGTGACTAACTTATTGTGAAATATCTCCGAAAGAGCAATGGGATGCTGCATCTCTTCAAGCATAGATACCAACTCACTTTCTCCGACAGCGTGTAAGAATTCAAAAAAATTCAAAGGCGCAAGATCGAGAAAATTGATCTTACCTACAGGAAATCCCTTCGTTAATTTGACTCCAAGCAAAGAACCCGCTGCAGCTACATGGTACTCATTCTTTTTTTCACAAAAATACTTTAGACTTGCTAACGCTTGAGGACATTCTTGGACCTCATCTAAGATGATTAATGTCCGCCCTGGCTTAATTGTTGTCTTGAAATAGATATTAAGTTCTTTGATGATTCTGTCAGGGTCTAAATTTTCATCAAAAAAACTCCCAAAATGAGGATTCTCATCAAAATTAAGATAGATGTAATCCGTATATTCGCGCTTTGCGAAGTCGTTTAAAATATAGGTTTTTCCTACTTGACGCGCTCCACGTAGTACCAAAGGTTTACGCAAGCTCGACTCTTTCCACTGAAGTAGTTTCTGATAAAATTCTCGTTCCATGCTTTTAAATTAGCAAATTTTTTGGTATTGAGCAACGATATGTTGATAAAACGTGAGAATATCACGAAAATTCGTTGGATTTTTTGTCAAAAATCACAAAATCTGAAGGTAATAGTATAATGTCTTCTTTTTTAATTTTATGAACAGAAAGAAAATCAAGAGTTGCATGACTTTAGCAGAGCCAGCCTTTCAGGCCTTTCAATATAACTTGCTCATTCCCCAGGCCTGGCGGCCTGGGCTATACAGAGAAAGAGCCCTTCGGGCCTAGCAAATGGATTAAGCTTAGGCCCGAAGGGCTCTTTCTCTGTACAGCCCAGGCCGCCAGGCCTGGGGAATGAGCAAGTTATATTGAAAGGCCTGAAAAGGCCGGCTCTACATAAGGTGAATACTTAATCGACGTATTTAAAGGCGCTGAGGTGTGTTTTGAATATGTTCTTAGCAACGAAGGTTTCTTTCAGTCTTTGTGGGGTGATATTTGCCATGTTTTCATTGGCATAAAGACCGTAGTGTGTCAAGTCTGCTGGAAGTGGAAGATTGTGCTCTTGGCAAGTTTTTAGGTGTGCCAATATGATTAAAATAACCGGCGCTGAAGAGCAGAAATTCGAATCCAAAATTTCGTTTTTTTGCATCTTTTGCAAATTCTCAGATAAATAATGTTGAAGATCTACCTTTTTTCTCTTTCTATGTAAAAAGATATGAAAGATTGAGAATCGAGTAACTTTACTCTTTTTCGCACTCTCCGTGTCTAAATATTCATTTAAAGTTTTGTAAAAGGTCTCTTTTATCGCTGGAGTAATACCTGAACCAAAAAGAGTGTCCAGATCTAAATCTAGAATTTCTACGCAGCGTGAAGTATGAGCATACGTTTTTTCATCAACTCTACCATGATATTCCCAAGAAAGGAGTTTTTCATCTGGATTAAAATGATTAAGACTGACATGGCAAGAATTATAGCTGAATAAATGAATGATTTTACTGATAATCACATCAATAAAATTGGTACGTGTAAATCTAAACTTTTCCTCATGCCAATAGTTAAGCTGTACTATTTTGCTTGAGCTATTCTGGTATTCATTCTTTTTTATTTCAACGAACTTTTTTTTGATTTTTTGAATACCTACATTATCATCATCTAAATCAGTTATCATTTCAATGAGTTGTTCTTCATAAGAAGTAAATTGAATATTTTGACCTTTCTCTTGAATGATTTGAGCAGGATCTATACCCGATTGAGACCATATATCAACTTTATTTTTAAAACTATTAGTATCAACTAACGACATATAATTCACCTTAATTTATATATTAATTTTAAATTATTATTATTAATATTACATAAAGATAATATTAATAAATCTTAAGCTGGAAAAAATTAATCGCTCAGGGTATCATCTTCCTAACTGAAAATTTGGATGTATCATGCGCTCTCTAAAAAATTTTTATGTGCGGACCTACGGCTGTCAAATGAACGAACTCGACAGCGAAATCATGTCAGGCATGCTAGTACAGCGTGGACTCGAAAAGACCGATATCGAAGAAGAAGCCGACCTGCTCATCTTCAACACCTGTTCAATTCGTGATCTGGCTGAACGTAAAGTCATGGGAAAACTGGGCCGGATTGGCCGTCGCGCCCCTCATAACCGCTCCATCATCGGCGTCACAGGCTGCATGGCCAATTCAAAAAAGGAGTCGCTCTTCCAAAAACTGCCTCATATCGATTTTGTACTGGGAACTAACAACATCCATGACCTCAACAATGTGCTGGACGAGGTTTTAGCCACCGGAAAACAGACCTCGCGCACTGATGACAAGTTTACTTTTGAACTTGACTACTCCATTGCTAAGCGCGACGATAAGGTTAAGGCATTCATCTCCATCAGCCGTGGCTGTGACAAGTTCTGTACTT
>JABDDJ010000016.1 GCA_013287645.1 Chlamydiota bacterium
AGTAGTGCATTTGACAGAAATTAGAATGGATGAATACAAAGCGATAATGAACCAATGTGGAGTTTTACATGGAAATTATCAATTTGATTATCTCTCTGGTCAGTGGAGCCGTAGGCGGAAACGTGGCTGGTGCTGCTGTTCCTACCGAAAAAAACTTGGGTACAGTCGCTAACTCGATTATCGGTCTTATTGGTGGCGGAGCTGGCGAATACATTCTTAAAGCTTTAGGTATCCTAGGTGCTAGTGCTACGGGTGCATCGGGTGCTGAAGGCTTAGATCTTACCTCCATCTTAACAAATATTGGTGTTAGCGGCGTGAGTGGTGGTGTTATCACTGCAATTATTGCGTTCATTAAAGACGCTATTGCTAAGAAATAATTCTCTTTAGGTGCGATGAGATCTCATCGCACCTATGCATAACTATTTTATTGGCAAAATTATAGAAATAGGATCGCTCTCTAAATTATCCGCATTAAAGGCTGTGACTGTATAGACATTTGGTTGGTTTTTTCTTCGATTATGATCGTTATACATCAAAGGTGCGTTTGGTGGGATTGTAGCTATCAGTGTTCCATCTCTATAGACATGGTATCCAACTACTGTAGGATCTGTGCTGGCTTGCCACTCGATATGATTAATGCGGTCTGTTTGCATGGCAAATCGGTTTTTAAGCACTCCTCCTACAAGATTGCTTGCCGGTAGTGGAAATGGTGGTGTTGGTAAAACATCTGTTCCTATGGAAGCTTTAACCTTATGCTCTGTCAGTCCTCCTTCATACCAAACAACGACAGCATTTTGATGGGTATCTACTCCTAAAGAAATACTTCCAGCATCATTTCCATCTAAAGAAAGTGTTTGTGGAGTTGACCAAGAGCCATGTGCAGTTAATATAGAAACTTGAACAACAACATTTGTTCCATCTGAGCGCAACCAACCTGCTAAGGCATTTCCAAACGGATCAACAGCAACAACAGGAGTTTGGGCATCCTGACCCGTAACAGAGAGCGTCGAGACTAAAGTGGGGACCTGATCCAAGGCAAAAGTGACTGCCTGTACTAATTCATTACTTGATTGGGTAAGCCAGACAACAACGGCGTCTCCTGTAGCATTAACTGAAGCAAAGGGTGAACTGTTTTGAGTGGCAGGATTTGAAATCGGAAAGGGTGTAGACCAACCTATATCATGAATAAATGTGGCTGTGATTACGTCTGGATTACTCCCCTGTAACCATGCTGCAACAGCATCACCATTGGCATCGGCGGCGACGGTGGGATTTGTGGAACTCATGCTTGATGCAGAAAGTTGTCCAAAAAAGGACCAGTCTGCTCCAAATGTGAGTGTGGACCCTTCAATGACAGTATGGGGGCCGATTACTGTTTGCCATAGTGCAAATGCTTGGCCATTGGCACTCATAGCTAGGACTGGATTTGTAGAGTCAAGGCCTTCGGGAGATATTTGTACAGGTACAGACCAACTTCCTCCAAATGGCAGTGAGGAGGCTATAATATTGTCACTATCCACCCAAATGGCAACAGCATTGCCTAATTCGTCAATACCTATTTGTGGATTGCTGGCATCGGTGCCTGGGTTCGACACTGTAACTGGAGTGGACCAGGGCCCTCCAAACTGCGATGTGGAGCTTTGAACTCTTAAGTTTGTTCCGTCCGACTGGATCCATAAAGCAACTGCATAGCCGGAGGAGTTAATGGCTATTGTGGGTGAGAAAACGGGGGTTGAGCTTGTCGTTGAAATTGTGACAGGTAATGTCCAAGAACCTCCAGAGGGCAGTTCGGCAGCTTCAATAAAGAATTCTGTGCCAGTAAAAGTAATCCATACGGCTACAGAATTTCCAGAAAGGTTCATAGCCACTTCAGAATCTGTTGAAGAGACAAGTATATTCGAAATTGTGATGGGAGGCGAAAAGGCTGCATCCAGCTTTTTACAAATCACAAAAGGGCTAAAAATGAGTGCCAGGAATGCTATGAGTGATAGTCGTGAGAGGTTCATTTTGCTACCTAATTTTCAAATTTAGCATCAAATTGTGTCAATCGCACCTGTATTGATAAGTTCGAGCAACCATGAAAGCGCTAAGAAATGATCCTGCGCTAGCTGAAAATGTATTCATGAGTGTTCTTGCGAATTTGACGATCCGTGGTAAAAAAGAGGTTTCGGGTGGCTTGATCTGTTGCGCCTGAAAACCAATTTCAGCAACTTCTACAGGGAATTGTGCGAAAAGCTGTCCAATGCGTTTTAATAAGGTGTTGGCATAGCTATTAAGCATCTGCCCAGAGTGTACAACAATGTCTAGTGCATTAACTATGGTTGTTTCAGTAAGATTTTTGGTATTAACACATTGGAAGCCAAAGGAGATAACAAAACAGACTGTGTACCCTAGATGCGATGTGACATTAACAATGATCCATCCTACGTTACGCCCATTTGTAATGGGATTCACTTGACCCGCTTGAGTCTGTCTCTCTTTTACTAATGCTGCATTGCTGCTTGCTGCAGCAACACGAAAAAGAGCCTTTAGTATCTCTAAATTGAGTACGATTTCTTGAATATCGCAGTATCTATGACTTCCTTGATAAGAAGATGATGTAGTATTTGTGATGTTATATGTCTTCATCTATATCAGATTGAGCATTTGGTCCATAGACTTTCATATAGCTCATTCTGATATTTTCTGCTAAAGTATTAAAATTTTTTGGATCTATTTGAACATCGTTTGGAATATACTTTTCAACTGCGCTAGGCCTAAGTTCTATAGGATCATAATCTTCGCTTTCGAAATAGACCTCACCATAGTCAATAGCTACTAATGTTCCCTCGGGGATATCTTCGATAGCTTTTAAACAGGTAATAGGACCTAACTTTGTCCAAACATCTCTCCAGTAAGTATTAGGATAACTATGCATTGTGGATGATCCATAAGAGCGGTGCTTATTTCCTTCTAAGGATACTTTTTTATTAACTTCATAACAGTAGAGAGAGAGATCCCCCTCAGGTTTGTATCTAAATTTTCCGCCGTAAGGAGTGACTAACTGTCCGGTTTCATAAGCTTTACGGGTCTCTATTCCCATTCCAATTTGTAAAGTTATTTTTTGACCTTTGTCATCGTGTGTCACAGGGGTTAAGGCCAGCCCATTATCGTTATTGTCATCTTTAATTGTTTTCAAAAGTCTATCTAATTTCTCTAAGATATTTGGATCGCGTTTTGATCCCTCGCATGATTTCCACATTCGACTAAAGAACTCGGCAGATCCATAAGGGATCAAGCGAAAGGTTTTAGGTTTAATAGTGAATTGGTCTCCATACTGTGCCATGAGTTCATCAAATGTGAGTCTGACCTCTTCACGCTTTTCTGGAGGGCCACTACGGACAAAAAATGTTTTTGCTACAAAATACTTAGGTTCTTTACTTAGACATTTACGTAAAAAAGAGGGGGATTCGCAATAGTAGCTATCTATGCTTCCGTTGGTTTTAAATTTGGAAAGCTTTTTTACTTTTTTATATGTTTCGGCGTTATCGGTCATTAAGGTAGCATGGTGAAAAAAATTCCAGCCACTACTATCCATTTGGCCTAAAATCGTACGTAAAATTTTCAATTCTTTTGCTTTATCAACAATAAGATTGATAGCTTCCTTATTGTCTTTATGAGCAGCAAAAGAGATACAGTTAAGATTGCGAAGAGTGCGTTCTTGTTCTTGGAGCGCAGATTGTAGCTGAGAGTTAGTTGCGTTTTCAAATATTTGCTTTATTTCTTCAGTATTTCTATTTTCGATGGCATTGAATATTTGATGAATCAATGTTTTTTGCATCTTTGTTTGATCAAAAAATACTTCATATAATTTAATTGGATTGACTGCCATCTCTTTCCTTTAAGTAGCTTATTCTTACATGTTCGGAATAAATATTTGGATCTCCAGGAATGTAGCTCTCAGCAGCTTTTGGCCTAAGTTCAATAGGGGTAAACTTTTTGTAAAAATACTCTGCTCCATAGTCCAAAGCTAAACAAGTACCTTCTGGTGTATCCTCTAAGACTCTTTGACAAGTAATAGGTCCCAGTATGGTCGAGATATCATTCCAATAAACATTCGGAAAGCTATGCGGGAGAGTCGAGCCGTATGAGCGAAAATTTTCTCCATCTGCAGTATAATCATCATCAATATCATATGTGTACTCATTAATAATATTAAACTCATAAGTCATTCTCCCTCCATAAGGGGTAGTTAACTCTCGAGCCTTAAACTTTCTTAGTGTTTCTACCCCCATACCCACTTTGACAGAGATAGGCTCTCCTTTGTCATTGTGAGTGAGAGGAGTGATAGCTAAACCACTCTCCTCTGCACACTCTCTGATTCTAAGCAGAAGTGCGTCTAGCTCAGCTAATAGTGTTTCATCGCGACTCCTATAATCGGAGTTTTGCCAGGCATAGCTAAAATAGACATTCGTGCCATAAGGAATTAATCGAAATTGCTTGGGTTTTACTGTAAATTGATCTCCATACTGATCTAAGAGTTCATCAAAATTAAGTTTTACTTCTTTGCGATCGTTTGGAGGGCCGCTGCGTACATATATCTTGAGTGAGCTTGAAAATCGTTTAGGATTTTCTTTAAGGCATTGGCGTAAGAAAGAGGGCGATTCGCAGTAGAATTTAGTGATCTTTTTAGGTTTAATCCCACTTAGTTTTTTGATCTCTTTATAGCAATCGCAATCGTCTTCCATCAACGCTAGATGATGAAAGGCATTCCAATAGGATTGATCGACAAGAGTTAAAACTTTATTTAAAATCCCTAGTTCAAGGGCTTTTGCGGCGATTAATCTGACAATAGAAACATTATTTTTATGCGCTGCAAAGGAAAACACATTGAGACCGTGAATGGTATATTTTCGAATGCATAAAGCTTTCTTAATAGAATCATTAGAAGATATTTCAAATAATTTTTTAATAATATCAATGTTATTTTCTTCAATAGCTAAAAATAATTGACTGGATAGCGCTTTTTTTTCAGAATAAGGAGTAAAGTTGAGTTCATTAAATCCTAAATTATTATTAATCATTTTTTAAACTTTTATTATAAATTTCAGGATGATTCTGCTTCAAATAGAGTGTATAGACTTCACCATATGGATTAGATCTAATAGTTTCAAAATTATTCTCAGATAAAAACTTTTCTATTGCCGCTGGTTTTAATTCTATACACTCGATTTTACGGCATTTAAAGTAGCCTGATCCATAATTTAATGTGATGCCTGTCCGCTCGGGAATATCTTCTATAGCTCTTAAACCTGTAAAAGGCCCAAAAATAGTCCAAATTTCTTCCCAAGCTACATTGGGTAAACTATGTAATAAAGTGGCGCCAAAAGAACGGTATTTTTCAGCATCTGAAGAAAAGTTTATATCTTCTGAAATTAGATATCCATAATCTGAAGAGGGGTTTTTCGATTGATAAAAATACTCTCCTCCATAAAGAGTCACCCATTTATCCTTTTTAAAATAATCGTGGCGAGTTGTGACTCCTAATCCTATCTTAACGCGTTCAGGTAATTTGTTACCCTTATCGTCATGTGTAACAGTAGTTAACGCTAAGCCATTCTCTTCCATGCGATCGTAAATAGCACATAGATGTTGATCGAGCTCAGGAAGTTTTACTGGATTGCGCTTTGGGTAAGTGGAATTAAGCCATACGGCTTTAAAGTAGTCTCTTGTTCCAAAAGGAATCGATCGAAAATAGGTGGGCTTATTCGTAAATTGATCTCCATATTCACTGATCATCTCACTAAAGTTAAGCTTTTCTTCTTTAGGATTTTCAGGATCTCCACTTCTTACATAGATGTTCAGCTGAGCAGAAAAGCGTTTTGGATTTTCTTTAATGCATTGACGCAAGAATGAGGGTGATTCGCAATAAAACTTATTTGGAGATGTCTTTTGTTTTGTGTCTATCTGGCTCACTTTTTTAATCTTTCTATAGCAAGATTCATTAGTCACTAACGCAATATGATGAAGCGCCGTCCAATGACTTTTATCTTCTTGAAGTAACATCTCTTTCGCTATTTGAAAGTTCATCGCTTTTTTAAAAAGAATCATGACAGCTTGGTCATTGTCCTGCCTTGCAGCAAAACCGATAGGATTAAGGCGATGATAGGCCGTGAACTGAGTTAAAAGAGCATTCGCTATATCTCTGCGGCTTGCAAGGTTAAATAATTCAGGGATGCGGTGATTTTGTCTATTTAGAATAATAAAAAAGAGCTTTTCAGCAAGTACTACACCTCTAAGGCTACTCTCATCATTTATATAAGAACGCTTAACTCTATCAGCTTTAGTCTTTTTTTGATGATCACTACTTATTTCATTTTTAAATCGGTATTCAAGCTTAGCCATACTGCGAAGTTCAGTGGGGAAACAGCCACTCACTGGAAAATAATTTGGACCATAATCAATCGCAAGTAAGGTATTTTTAGGAATAGCTTCAATAGCTTTCATACCGGGGATTGGACCTAAAATAGTCCACGCATTCCACCATTTCACATTAGGAAAACTATGAGAGATGGAGGATCCGAAAGAACGTCTCCCTTCGCCATCTGCAGAAAAGTAGTCGCTAATTATATATTCATAGATCGATGTCGTTGTGTAAATATAATGCATCTCACCGCCATACAGGGTGATCAGCTCTTTCTCTTCAAAAACTTCATTGCCATCGCTTCGAGTTTCAACTCCTAAACCAATTTTCTTAGAAACCACATCATTAAGCGAAATCTTATTATCATCATAGGTTACAGTTGCTAAAGCTAATCGATTTTCACACTCATTGGCAAAAATCTTTCTCAAATGATCATCTAATTCTTTTAATCTCTGTACATCTCGAAAAATCTGATTAGGATAGATCCAAACTTTTCTAAAATATTCTCTTGTGCAATGAGGAATCAGTTGAAAGCCAGATGGAGCTTCTGTAATACTATCTTTATGCTTATTGATAAGTTCTTCTAAGGTAAGAGCTTCTTCCTTTCTTTCGTCCAACTCCCCAGTATGGACATAGATGGTTTTTGGTGTAAAATGTTTAGGCCTGTCTTTCAGGCATTGACGCATAAAAGAGGGTGATTCGCAATAATAATCCGTAACATCAGTTTTTGTGTTGATACCGCTCAGTTTTTTTACCTTTTTGTAACAGGCAGCATCATCCATGATGGCGATATGATGCAGAGTGGTCCATCCTTTAGTATCTATTTGTTTTAAAAGCTGCTTAAGGAAAACTGCTGAGACCGATTCAGCAATAAAATTTATACCCTCGCTAAAGTTAATATATGCAGCAAATGCAATAGGAGTTAGCTCAAACATAAAAGGATAATGAGTGAGTAGTGCTTTGTTTAGTTGATTTTTAGTAACTTCGGTAGTCGTTTCGAAAATTAGAGTGAGCTGGGGTAAAGATTTTTCTTTAATTGCTTCATAGATCATGAAAGCTGTTGATGAATAACATTTATCAAAATGTGGAAAGCTAATACTAGACATATTTATTACATGTAAATTTACAATATGGAATAAAGAATAAGATTAATCAATTAAAATAGCAACTAAAAGATTAAATGACTAGAAGAGCAAGAACTTCACTATCCTTGCTATGATTTTTTATGTATATACGTCTAAGTTTCTCCGGCTTCTTCTTTATGCGAGTATCAGCATGTATTTCTTTTTTTAACTTATACTCATACTCTCGCTTGGCTTTAGGACAAAGTTCGCTAGGAGTACTACCAATTAATGAAAAATGATTTGTTCCATAAAATCCGGTCAGTAAAGAATCTTTAGGAATATCTTCATTTGCGCTGACACTAAGAAGCGGCCCCAAGATAGTCTTTGTGGTTGTCCAGCGTGTATTGGGGAAACTATGTAACATCATGGATCCGAAAGAACGTCTTTCTTTGCCATCAGAAAAAATCAAATTATCATCCACAGAAAAAGCATAAATAGAAGATATCCTTTTGCCACAATATTTCTCACCACCGCACAGAGTGATTGATTGGTTCTTTTTAAATTTGTCGCGTGTTTCTACTCCAAAACCTATTTTCTGAGTGACCTCTTCGTCAAGTGGTTTTTGCTCATCATCATAAGTGACCGTCGCTAAGGCCAACTGATGCTCGCCTCTTTCAATATAGATATTTTTCAGGTGATCATCTATTGCATTTAATTTACGTTCATTACGAGTATAAACAAAAAAATGCTTATAAATGTCTCTAAAATATTTTATTGTACAGTGAGGGATAGATTGAAAGTAAGAAGGAGGCTCGGTAAAAATACTATTATATTTTTTTTTAACTTCTTCAAAAGTAAGCAGCTCTTCCTTTCTTTCACCTAAATTTCCAGTTCTTACATAGATAGATCTTGTAAAGCGCCTAGGCTTATCTTTCAAGCATTGACGCATAAAAGAGGGAGATTCGCAATAATGTTCAGTAATTGTTTTTGAATTGACTCTACTGAGCTTTTTAATTTTTTTATAACATACCCCATTATCATCAATAATAGCGATATGATGCAATGGAGTCCAATTTTTACTATCTAATCGAGTTAAAAGAAATTCAAGTGTAACTGCTGATACAGAACCTGCGATAAAATAGACCCCCTCAGAAAATTCTTCTTGAGCCGCATATCCGAGAGGAGTCAACTGATTTAACTGAGGATGGTGAGTAGTTAGTGCAGTATAAAGACTATCATGCGTAGCCTCTCGAAAAATCTGAGAGAGCTTAGGGATAGACTTTTCTTTAATAGCATCATAGATTGAAAGAGCTAATAGATTATCTAACTTGATAGAACTTATACTAAACATTATCTTTAATTAATAGAGAGTTAACCACTGAGCCGGTGAGCTCAGTGGTTTAAGATATAGTTACTTTTGAGGACGTGCCCAAGTCCAGATGGCTTCTCTTTGATCACCTGAGATGAGGACGAAGTCGTAAAATACATTCGGTACGCCTTGAGCGCCTAAGTATACGCGAGATCCAATTTGGAAATCGTTCAAGTTGTCCTTAATGACCCATGTTGTTCCGTCGCTAAGCATAATAACTTTTCTAGGATTCGTTGGTTCATACGAATACTTAGTTACAGGTTTCAGTTCACCATCTATAAAGACATATTTTGTATGAGGAACAAAGCCGTAAGATTTAAAATAAGTTTCTACTGAAGTAATTTTTAAAGCAGATGGATAATCTATATGCTTGGTCAGCATTACATTTACTGTTTGACCTTTTGTGTGATTATAGAG
This sequence comes from Chlamydiota bacterium, assembly GCA_013287645.1. Classification (GTDB taxonomy): domain Bacteria; phylum Chlamydiota; class Chlamydiia; order Chlamydiales; family JABDDJ01; genus JABDDJ01. The sequence continues at coordinate 9,254 of JABDDJ010000016.1, forward strand.
TTGGAATTTATGTTCGCGCTTAAACCAATACCAGTCAGTGCGTACTTTTACTCGAACGATATCTCCCATAGACCAAGATTCAAAAGTAGCTCTGGATTTTGGATGTACTTTCCATTCAGATCCATCCTCTAAGATAGCCATTAAATCGCCTTCAAATTTTCCGTGACGGTCACCGCTAAAAACACCTTTAAATTGAATATGTTGAAGACTATTAGGATACACTTCTGCATAATTAGTAATAGCTTGGAGGCTAAATGCGCTGAAACATAGAGCAAATACACCCAAAATAAAAAGAATCTTATTCATCTTACTTCCTTAGTTGTTTAGAAATTTGTTAAAAGTCATATACATATGATACTGAAAATCTAATTTATAAGTCAAGTTTTTAATAACAAAAATTACTTGTGCTTTATTGTATCTTTTCAATATATTAGAAGTTGTTTTTTATCTTTCAGAGCACCAAAGATGTTTCCATCTATCAAAGGAATTATTTTTGCCCTTTCAGCTTGCTTCATATGGGGAATGATCTTTGTTATTCCTCAGTATATGGGCGACTTTAACTGTCTTGAAGTAGCAATGGGCCGTTATTCCTTTTATGGGATCATTTCAGCCTCTATTTTTATCGTGGAATACTGCCGCGGTTCCTGTAGATACCCTTTGAAGATATGGTCAAAAGCCCTTGTCTTTTCCCTAATGTCTACCTTTGTCTACTATACCAGCGTTGTACTAGCATTGCGGTTTTCGACACCGGCGGTGACAGCTCTGATACTAGGTATCAGCCCTATTGCGATTGCGTTTTATGGAAATTGGAAGCTTAAAGAGTGTAGCTATCGCAGTCTTATGCTGCCTTCTCTCTTGATCTTGGCAGGGCTTGTGATGATTAATATGCCCCATTTTACTGCTGTTGACTCCCCTCTTGAATATGTTTTAGGACTGCTTTGCAGCATGGTAGCCTTGATGGCTTGGAGCTGGTATGTGGTAGCCAATGCACAATTTTTGAAATCTCATCCAGAGATAAGCTCCAACGACTGGTCTACTCTGATGGGCGTTACTACCATCCTTTGGGTTGGCCTTTTTGGCATTGTTTTAGTCCTATTTTCTCAAGATAATGCCCCTGCAGTCCATTCCGATTGGACCAGCTTTTTCATAGGAAGCGCGATTCTGGGTTTTGTCTGCTCTTGGACAGGGGCCTTTTTATGGAATCGAGCAAGCTACTATCTGCCAGTCTCCTTGGCAGGACAATTGACTATATTTGAAACACTCTTTGGGTTGTTATTTGTCTATTCCATTGCACAGGAACTCCCTCCTTTGATGGAGTGCTTAGGCATTATCCTTCTTACAGGGGCGGTGATTTATGGAATACGCGTCTCTACACACTCGACTGTTCAACACGCCATTACCTAGGTTAAAATGAAAAAATTATTTACCTTCTTACTACTACTCGTCGCTACCCTTTCAGAATCCGGCGAGATCCGTGAAATCCAAAAACTTGAAGAAGTTCATCAGTATATTTCATCTCCCCTGTCCAATAGAGAATGGATTCTTTTTGATATTGACTACACACTCATTGAGTCGAGCAATCCAGTCCTTCAAATGAATACTTTTAAAGTTTATAAAGATCGCTTGCACCAAGAGAAACAAAAGTTATCTGAGGTACAGACTGATCACTTAGCCCCTATTGTCGTTACCGCAGCACCGAATCAACTGACTGAAAAAGACGCTGCCTTGATGGTTCAAAAACTCATTCATCAAGGCGCTACAGTTATCGGCTTTACTGCTTTGGAAACCTCTGAGTACCCTGATGTAGGCGAGTTACCTGTCTGGCGCGACGCAGAGCTCGAGAGATTAGGGATTAACTTTGTCTTTATGGCAGATTCAAGAATAGATTTTAATGAGTTCCCTCCTTACAGAGGAACCTATCCCCTCTTTAGCAAGGGCGTTTTATATGCAAATAGTACCATCTCTAAAGGAGATACCCTGGCTGCATTCTTAAAGCAGGTAGAGGAGAAGCCGGAGAGAATCCTCCTCGTAGACGATCTGTTAGAAAATCATCAAACTGTCCAAGAAGAATTAGATAAGCTAGGAATATCCTTCCTAGGGCTACATTATAATCCTCCAGTGGATAGCTCTAAGCAAGTCACTGACGAAGCATGGAAATCCACTTGGGATTCTATTTTAGAGAGACTCTCGAGAGTTAGATAACCGGTATTTTCGGGCACGGGCAAGGAGTTAATAGGGCACGAATGATGTGGTAAAAAACTTTTCATTTAGTTTATTCCTGGAAATATGAATGTAGTATTTATATCTCCTTACTTTCCATTTAATTATTTTCATTTTTGTTCTCATTTATCCCATTTAGGAATCAATGTACTCGGTATCGATCAGATGCCTTTCGATCATCTTCATCAGCCTTTACGCACAAGCCTTAAAGACTATTATAGAGTCAACGACCTGCATAATTACCACGAGTTAGTGCAAGCATGTGACTACTTTGTTAACCGCCATGGACCTATCCACCGCCTCGAATCGCATAATGAGCACTGGCTTCATACTCAAGCAAAACTAGCTTCACAGTTTCAGATACCAGGGCTAAACAATGACCAGATCGAAAAGGTCAAACGTAAATCAGAAATGAAAAAAGTATTTCATTCGGCAGGATTAAACCCCGCGAAAGGCGATCTTGTGCCTACACTCGATGCAGCTCTACAGCTAAGCTCAAAGCTAGGATATCCGGTTATGCTTAAGCCTGACATAGGTGTAGGAGCCTTTGGATGCCGCAAAATACACCATGAGAATGAATTAAAAGAGTTTTTTAATTTTAAATATGCTCAAGACTATCTGATGGAGGAATTTATCCATGGAGATATCTACTCTTTCGATGGGTTAGTCGACAGAGACGGTCAAATTATTTTTTGTACCTCGCATGTTTACTGCGCTGGAATCGCCGAAATTGTACAAGGTCAGCTAGATCAATACTACTATTCACTACGTGAACTTCCTCCTGAACTGGAAAAAATTGGCCGTGAGACTGTCCAAGCCTATCAAGTAAAAGAACGCTTCTTCCATTTCGAGTATTTTTATACCCATCGCGAAAAACATTTTATTCCCATTGAAGTCAATATGCGGCCTCCAGGTGGTCCTACATTGGATATGTGCAACTATGCTTGCGATATAGATCTCTACAAATGGTGGGCCGAACTAATTGCTGGAGACACGACAAAAAAATCTTTTAACCGCAAATACCACTGCATGGCTATCTGCCGCAGGTACAAAAACAGCTATGCGCATACTCATGATGAAATTATGGATAAAGGTCGTGGACTGATCGTCCACCACGAAAACGCCCCTTCACTCTTCTATGCAACCATGGGCGATTTCTTCTACATCGCTCGGTCTAAAGATCTCGAAGAGCTCTTTGAACTGCAGAGATTTATCCAAAAACACAGATAGAGTTAGTTTAGCCTGTCTAGGCAGGTTCACCGCAGAGCCGCAGAGAACGCTGAGCAAACGCGGAGAGAACTTTGATTACTAAGTATAAGATGCGGCATACTCGGAGATTTCTGAAAAGTTATTGACCATTCGACAGATACCTTCCTTGAGTAGCTCGACATTAAAGTTAATTAATAGTCCTATAGGGCAACCAGTGAGTCTTAAATAGGAAAGAAGTTGTGCTCTGTGAATCGCAGTTATGGATTCCACAGCTTTAATTTCAACTATAATCTTTTTTTGAACGAGTAGATCCAGGCGATATGATTGATCGAGCTTTACCCCTTCATAGAATAGTGGTACTGTCTTTTCTCGCTCTACTAGTAGACCAGCCTTTTTCAACTCATAACAAAGACAAGTTAAATAAACCGACTCTAGCAATCCAGGACCCATCGAACGATGAACCTTTATCGCCAAACTAATTATTTGACCAGTAATGGAATTGAGAATACTGCTATCACATTTCATAGGCTTACAACAATAAATGAAGCTACAACTTTTGTGAAGAAAAAACTTCTCTGCGATTCCTCTGCGATCCCTGCGGCTCTGCGGTTATTATCAGCTGTGTGTAAGGTGCCTACTTATTCCAAAATTCTTTTTTGAAGGTACTGCCACAGTGCACAAACTGATCTAAACGCACATTCTCTTTGAAGTTGACATATTCGACACCCTCTTGCACATGGACCATATTGGCTTCACGCATGAGTCTCATCATTTTTACTTTAAGGCTTTCACTTTGGACAAGAACACCTGCGATATATTCAGGAGGTACTCTATTTTTAATCACAAACTCGTTTTTATATCCCATAAATCTTTCTGCAATACTAATCATCTTGAATGGTCTATGGTTTTGAATCTTAGTAACTAACTCTAATACTGGATTGCGATTATAGTACTGCTTGCGTGCCTTTGATCCAAATTTGTCATCTTCATATCCATACCCACCAGTCCTTTCAAGGATAGGTAATTCGATAAGAATTTGTTTATTTGAACAGTAAGGAAAATGCCAAACGGGTGTTTTATCATTAACGTTACTCTCTGGGATAACTCGTGCAAAAACTCCATCACCAGCCCCTTCTATTAAATCTTCTGCAGAAGAGACCCCATCTTTCATCAACCCTAAATATTTAAAACGATCAAAAGAGGAGAGAGCTCCCAGTTTAAGAATATTTATAATTCGTTTACATCCTCCAGAAACTCCTGCCATCAATCCTACGGCACCTCGCTGTTTCAGCTCTTCTACAATATGGACTGCCCATAGCTCTCTTCCAGGATAGACCACTTGCTTATACATCCGCTCTGAATATTCATTAAAAGTAGAGTTTAGTTTTGGTTCCTTTTCAATCATTTTTTTCTTCAATTTTTCGGGAGAGATTTCAAAATATTTATTATCAATAGTAAAATTCAATTCCATTTTTGGGTAAAAACAGCGCATCAAAGAAAATATCTTCATTCTGGCCACATCTTGGTCTCTTTCAGGTAATAGGACAGTAGGCATTCCTAAAGACCAGAGCATAATATGTAATTTTTTGAGCATCTCTTCTGGGGATCCTGTAGATTCCATTTCGATAGAAATATCATTTTGAATCGCCCTTATGCCAAAGTATGGAACTGATACAGTTCCTACTCCCTCAAATGTAATGCTTTCACAATCTCCAATAATGAACCGATGCTTTTTTGAGTAAGTATTGTCCTTTAACAATTTATAAAAACCATTGGATTGACTACGTTCAATGACATTCTCACAAAAATTTTGAGGTAATGAAGTAAAAAAATTATTCATATTATCTTTTAGAACAGCAAGAGTTTTACCAAGTTGAAAGCGGATATGATGGCAAACAGTAAAACTGACGCATATCACACGTGGTCTTTCATCAATGTTGCGCAATTTAAAATGAATATTGCCATTTTTAACAGCAGTCGTTCCGACATGATCTACAAATGTTCCAAAGCCTTCTACAGTTGGATCTTGAGTCAAGATGTCAGATATAATCGCTATCAGCTTAGGGTCTGGAGGAATTTGAGCTGCTACCCTCATTCTAATACGTAAAGCGGCTTCTACATCACCTTTCTCAAGATAAAGTTGCGCTGCTCTTTCGCACATTAATGCTATCGAGACATGATTGTTAGGGTCTTGAAGATAAGATGCATCCTTTAAAAGGCTGTTAATAAAAAATTCTATTGATTCAGGATTTGCTTGAGGAATAGTGTTTTTAAACTTTTCCCATAAGCCGCGTATTTCTGCCTGATTCTTAGTTACAAGATTGGAAAAATCGAGGATCTCTTGAGTGAATTTTTCAAGTTCTTCAATTTTTTCATCGGCCCACTCCGGATTCCAACGTTTTTGGCTATCACTGGGTAATTCTTCTTCTTTATTTTTTGTAGCTAGAGCCCAAAGTCCTGATGAGATCATGGCTTTGGTTTCATTGGATACACTTATATTTTCAATACATAGAGTTACTGTAATCCTGAAAATTTCATCAATTTTAATAATTCTAAGAGTGGGATCTTTCTTTGAATGGGATTTATCACAAAGCTGAATATCATTGCCTTTTGTAGCAATGCTCATCTCTTTGTTATCAGCAACAATATTTAACCAATTAGCCCAAGTATTAATATCAATGTTATTTAGATGCATACTCATTCCTTTTAATAAAAAATCAAAAGAAATGTTACACTAGATATTAATAAATTACAAGTGTAGTTAATTAGGACTAATTAATAAGTCTTTTATTTTATCTTTAATTTTTTCGTCTTCGATGAGGACACCTAAAAATGAAATAAATTCCCTATTCCCTCCAGCTTTTTGATAGAGGATCAAATCCATCATCGCAGCGTGAATTTGTTTTTTTTCCTTCACATGTTGATAAATAGCAGAGATGTCTGCTATTGAAGGGTAGTCTTTGTCCAGATTCTTATATATCTTAAGAAGAACCTCATCGCGAACTGTGGGATCTTTAATCTGTTTTGCAAATTCTAAAGCTTCTCCACATGGAATATGTATTTTTTCAGCTTCGTATTTTATTTTAAGGTCGTTATTTAGCTCTGTTTCTTTAAGTATTACTTTACGAAGAGATTCATCCTCGATTTGAGAAGTAAACTCTTTAAGCAATAAAGCTAGTTTCTCGACTAATGATTCATCTCTTGTGAAAAGAGCTCGAATGAGACCTCTACAGATAATTGGGAGGGCTTGCTGCTTTAATTTTGAATCACTAAATAGGGCACGATTATCTTGATAAGCCTTTAAAAAGCCACATATCGCATTATGGATAAGTGTTTCATTCTCTTTAAAGTATATAAAATATTCTAAACCTTTATCCATATAATTTTTAAAAAGATATTCGAAATCATAACTATCAGATACTTCGAAAGCATAATCGAAATTCTTCATCATAAGGTTGTATCTACTCAAAACAATCGCCTCTCTTAAAGAGGCATGAATCTCACAGTCACAATTGGAATAATCAGTAGCACCTTTTTGATTTCCTTCGATAATAGAACTCACACAAGGAAGTTTCAATTCCTCTAGAATTTCAGAATGAAAGCCCTGAAGGAGCTGTATGAGTGCTTCGCGTTGACGATTCAAAAATTCAAAAGTACTCTCCATACTCTCTGGAGGTGTAATTTTAAGATTAATGAGCTCATTAATTTTATCGATGCCTTCTTTATTTATGTGTTCTTTATTTTTTTTGATTTGGGTTCTAATTTCAATTAATAAGTTTCGGAAAGATACAGGCGTAGATCTAGCAAAAGCTCTAATGACATCAGGTTGTCGACTAAAATAGGGTTTTGATTCTTTATTTATCAGTAATCGATAAGAGTCCAATAAAAATTGATCTTTTTCCGGTGAATCAGGAATAAGATTAAGCTGTAGCTGATTCTGTTTGAAGCAGTGTTTATAGAATACATCAACCGCTTGAGTATAGATCTTTTTCTGTGAGTCATCTTTGCCAAGTTGACAAACTGCATTCCAGGCAAGAGTAAAGTTAAGTGCACAAAGCCGATTAAAAACGTCACGAAAGTTATTAATGGTTGGAAAAGGAGTACTAGTTTGGAGAGCAACAAAAAGCTTCTGATAACTTATATCATCTTCCGCAACTTGACGTTTAGCCATGTAATCTAAGAACTCAGGAAATTCACAATGGCCTTTTGCAGCATTTAAAAATTCATCCCATTTAGGACACTGCTCAGCTTCAGCTAGTTTGGACCATAATTTTTTAACAACTTCATCAAAATTATGCATTGGATTCTTTTTGTAGCAGGTCGAAAGCAAGTACACTAGTCTGCTAAGATTATTGTTAAAAAGATTTTCAACAACAGCATCAAAATTTTCTGGAATATCTCCTTTAATAATTATATTAAAATAATTATTCCCAATCTTTTGTTCTGCTTGAAATTTAGAGAATTCCGGAATCTCAGATAAAATTTTATTATTTGACAAAAGTGCAGTAAGTTTTTGTAAAGTAGCTAGGCTCTTAGGTGATGAATTTGGCTCTAAGGGTTGAGAAAACTCTGTTTCTAATTCGGCAATCTCTTTTCTGAGTTCAGCTACAGTTTTAAATTCATTTGTGCGTTTTGATAGCTCTGGACTAAAGGAAAAATCGGTTCTTTCAATAATTTTAAGTGTTTTCAGAATCGTTGGATCTTCACTTATTTTTAAGGGTTCAAGAGTGGTCGCTAAGTGAAAAGATTGCTTTAGTAATTCCTCAAAGCTTTTAAGAGGGCTTTCCTGATTTTCAAATGCAGGATCTTTGATAAAGTTTTGCAATGCAGAAAAGGCTTTGATTACTTTTTGAGGCGCTTCTTCATCCTTACGAGTAAAGTAGAGTGTGTCAATCGCATTCACTCTCTCCATTAAATCCAAGATTTTTTGGCATTTTTCTACTTCTATCTTTGCTCTTTTTAAATCACCCTGAGCGATGAATTGCTCTGTTTCTTTATAATTAACAGAAGGAAAACAGGACCAAGCAACCATTTTAAAAGAATGTCTTACTACAGTAGAAAGATAGGAAGAGCTGCTGGCAAGTTCTGAATATTGTTTAGAAACATTTATTAGGTTAGTTGTTGATAAGGGAGAGTCTTCTTTAAGTACTTCTGCAATACACTCTTGAGATAGAGAATAATATTTATCGATAACTTTTACGAATTCTTCTTTGACTTTTATCGAATCTCCACCGCTCATAATATATCTAAAAAATCTACCAACTAAAGGAATGGAACTAGTTGCATACCAATATAAATAAAAACGTTCTTGGCCATTTTCATTTATAATATAGAGATCTCTCAGGTCGTTAGATACGCTTAAAACATCATTATTATGCTCTATATTACGCTGGATCTGATTAATTTGAGTTGAAGTCAAAGACATATTATCCCTCTTTTAGAGAGAAAGGATAGCTTTTACTTATATATCCGTCAAATGCCCATTTTCTTGCCCGAAATTATATACTCACCTTACGCAAAACTTATTTTAACGCGAAGGTCGCGAAGAAGGCGAAGAAAACGCGAAGATTTTTATTTATAAAAAAATTCATTTACAGTAAAATTCTCAAGCTCAAATCTGCAAAAATGCTATTATCAATTCATGGAGCTCAAATAATAAACATATAATTTTCGCGTTTTCTTCGCTTTCTTCGCGACCTTCGCGTTAAATAAATTTTACGTAAGGTGAGTTATATACACAAACACCTTCAAAAATTGGAGATAAGATAGAGAGGGTAATTATAGAGATTGCCATCATGTTTTAAATTCATGGCAGAGGCTCTAATGAGTTTAGAAGGAGTATATTTTTGATTGTAGACAAGAAGGCTCTTTTTTTTCTGACTTGTCCCTGCCTTTACTTCTAGAGGATAGATCTCCTGTTCATCTTCGATTAAAAAATCAATTTCAGCTGTTCCTTCGCTTGTCCAGTAATAGAGTTCTTTATGTTTGGTTGCTACTAGTTCTTGTGCGATGAAATTTTCTGTAAGTGCCCCTTTGAATTCCGTGAACAAAAGATCTCCTTCGATAATAGTTTGTGCAGAAAGGGCACTCTGAGCTCCAAGAAGTCCCACATCTGATAAAAAGATTTTGAAAATAGTATTGTTGGCATAGGCACTTAAGGGAAGTTTTGGAGATTCTGCTAGATAGCTTTTATGAATCAGTCCTGCATCTGAAAGCCACTGAATGGCTTCTTCATAATCTCTACCTCGAGCACTTTTTCGGATTGCTGAAAAAATAAATTTTTTATTTTCCTTTGCTAACTGACGGTGAACCTGTTTCCAAACGGTTGTGATTTTCATGATCTCATGAGGAGGAGCATGTTTGGCAAAGTCTTTTTCATACGCATTCAAGATTTCTAATTGAACTTCTCTAACAACTTTCAAATTGTCTGTTTTAGCATATTCAGCAACTACTTCTGGCATTCCTCCAATGTAAAAGTAAAATTTCAGTAGTTGAATTAATTTCTCGTGCAAAGGATTTGGCAGCGGGTCATACGTATGGTATTCTTCAAGAAACACACGTGTTTTTTCATGGCCTAAAGCGGAAAGAAATTCAAAAAAAGTTAAAGGATACATATGTAAAAAGTTAACTTTTCCAACCGGAAACCCCTTTTCTCCTGCTGTTTTTACCCCTAAGAGTGAGCCTGCAGCCACAACATGGTACTCATTTGCCTCTTCGCAAAAATACTTCAGACTATTAAGTGCTTTAGGGCATTCTTGAACTTCATCGAAAACTAAAAGAGTGTGAATAGGTTCGATTTCGACTTCTTTGTAGATACTAAGAATTTTTATGAGCTGCTTTGGGTCTAAGGTCTCCTCGAAATATTGGCCAAGTTTTTCATCTTTCTCGAAATTCAGGTAGGCCATTTTCTTATAGGAGGTTTTGCCGAAATGCTTCAGGGCATAGGTTTTTCCAACCTGCCTAGCGCCATTTACTATTAACGGCTTGCGTCGTGCGGATTGTTTCCACTCTTCTAGCAACTTGTAGATGTCTCGCTTCATGTTTTCAGAATAAGAAAATTCCGAGAATAATGCAACTATTCGTTAGGAAAACGTGGTGGTCTACCACGTTATTCGTTGGAAAAACGTGGTAGAGTAACACCTTTTTCGTTGGAAAAACGTGAAAAGATCAGCTGCCTTACATTTTGTTAAAAAATTACCTATATCAATAATATTCTTTAATTATTCTTAATAATAATAGGATATAATATAATTAACAACAAACTTAATGGAGAACATAATGTCATCATCAGATTTAACCATAACAACAAGACTAACTTCTCAAGAGCAGACAGTTGTACCAGAAAAACCAAAGGAAAATTTTCTAACGGGTTTATTCCATAGTTTTGTCAATCTGTATGATACAGAAGATTTAGATGGGGCTGAATTAACTTTGCCATTAAAACTCTATAATGAGTTTTTCTCTGACAAGGCAGAAAATAGTTCCTGTTTTAAAAGCTTTCTCTGGAGAGTAACCCAATTATTTTTAGGCGTTGTTGCTTACCCAGTGTTAGGCCTTTTTGCGGGAATCGGAATGACGATTAATCGATGTGAAGTCTCAAGAGTTAAAATAGTAAATGATAGTGTGATCAGAGAGATTAAAGCTAATAAAGGTTATTTTAATTGTATAAAATCAGGTGCTTCATTTACTGGAAATGGGGAAGAATCAAACACCTTACCTGTAAAAAATCACTGTGTTTTTGTGTTTTCAGGTACTCAAATCCGAGATATGGAAAATGTAGATGAACCACTCGAGAATATTGCGAAAGAAGTTGAGAAACTTACCCTTGAATATAAAATAGCTCGCTACAATACAAAATCTACTGGACGACATGATACTTTTATGTATGGCATCAAAGTTTCATATGTTCATCATAAGGGAGAAGTGGGTAGAGATGTCTTTACGGGAGAGGAACTTAACGCGCATCAGAATCAGCCTGTTGTAGAAGAGATTGAGTAAGACTTTTGGCGAGGCAGGTCTTGCCTCGCCGTATTTTTTTAAATTATGTTAATTCTTCTTTCCAGTAATCTTGGCTTTCATCAAGTCGCCTATCGATATCAAATGCGGCGCTGATGAGCGCTAGATGTGTAAAGGCTTGAGGAAAATTGCCTAAATGCTCTCCTTGAAAGCCTAGTTGTTCAGAATAAAGTCCAACATGATTGGCATAGCCTAGCATCTTTTCGAAGTAGTAGCGAGCTTTGCGTAACTGTCCTGAGCGAGAAAGGCACTCTGTATACCAGAAGGAACAGAGTGAAAAAGTACCTTCTCCTGCCTTTAGTCCATATTCCACAGCTTGTTCAGGTTTATAACGATAGACGAGCGAGTCGATGATCAGCTCTTTTTCGATACATTTTAATGTAGATAGCCAACGTGGATCTTTGGGGCTGATAAACCGAATGAGGGGCATCAATAGAATAGAAGCATCGAGCTCTTGACTGCCTTTGGCATGGACAAAGGTTTGTCTTTTTTCATCCCAAAAATCGGTGAATACGGAATGATAAATCGTGTCGCGCGACTCTATCCACTTTTGATTGATCGGAATGGAACGTTTGTTTCCTAAACGTATGGCGCGGTCGATAGCGACCCAGCACATGAAGCGGGAATGGAGAAATTCCCGTTTTTTTCCTCGGATTTCCCAGATGCCGTGATCTTTATTTTGCCAGTTTTCGGAGAGCCAATTGATCTGTTCTGTGAGTACTTCCCAAGAATCGAAGGAGATGGGATTAACATACTTATCGTAAAGATAGATGGAGTCCATTAACTCACCATAAATATCGAGCTGATCTTGTTTGTGAGCGGCATTTCCAATACGTACTGGAGAAGATTTTCTGTAGCCTTCAAAATTTTTGAGCTCGACTTCTTCTATTTTTTTGCGTCCATCTATTCCATACATGAGATTGATGGATCGTTTTTCTTGAGTACTCTCTTTGAGCCTCTCTTGAACCCATTTCATGAAGGCTTCTGTTTCGCTGGTATACCCGAGCCGCATCAGAGCATAAACTGTAAAAGCTGCATCGCGAATCCATGTATAGCGGTAGTCCCAGTTTTTGCTTCCTCCAATCCATTCAGGCAGTCCAAATGTGGGTGCGGCAATGATGGAGCCATATTTATTGGAAATGAGCAATTTGAGCAGAAGGGCAGAGCGAGTGACAGTTTCGCGCCAACGGCCTTTATAGGTCGATTTGGCAACCCATGAACGCCAATACTGTAGTGTTTGGGTAAAGAGTGTATTGACATACTCTTTACAGTGGCTTTTGGGTATCCCTTCCTCGTCTTTGAGGTTTTCTAGGATGAATTCAGCTGTTTCCTGAGGTTTGAGGGTAAATTCAGCAAATCCATCGCCTCTTTTTAATTTTAAAGGAATGGTGCTCGTTAATTTTAAGACTAGCTTATCATCTCCATCGCTCGTAAAGATGATTTCGTTCTGTTTACTTTGGGCCTTATGGCTGCTTTTGGCATAGTTAAAGCGTGGAGAACAGACCATACGAAAAGCGATTTCGCCTTTGATGCAGCTGATTTTTCGAATAAGTACATTTTTTTTGAACTGTTCGACGACGGGCATAAAATCAATTAGTTCACCAATGCCATCTTCGAACAGAAAGCGCGTGAGCAAGATGTTGGTGTCGGGCAGATACATCTGTTTGTTTTTGACATTGTCTTCAAGAGGGGTAATTTGAAAGGATCCCCCTTTGTGACAGTCTAAAAGGGCTGCAAAGATGCTGGGAGAATCGAAATCGGGAAAGCACATGAAATCGATAGAGCCATTAATTCCTACTAATGCGATTGTACGTAGATCTCCAATCACACCGTAGTTTTCGATAGGCTGATAACCGCTGCTTTTGCTCATATTGGACCTAAACCCTTATGAAATGGGTATAGGTAAAATTTTCTTTTTGATAAAGTTATTAAATCTCTCTCAGTATAGTAAGGATATTTATCTACAGATCAGGTTATTGCGCTTAAATCTGCTGAAGATGTCTGGTTGACCTTGTACGAATGAAAATGACTTTCTGCGCTGGGCTTATTTAATGTACCTACAGTAAAGCGATAAAACATCGAACGGTCGTTCTCTTCAAGATGCTTTTCCAGTTTAGGACTGCGGCAAAATTTATCTTGCCATTTGTCTGGAATCGAATAGTTCGAAATGAACTGTCGCATGCAAAAGCGTGCGCCTGGTCTGGCTGTGCGGTAGATGGCGTTAAGAAGACGTTGAAAGTCGGGAGGGGTGAGATAAGAGATGACATCTGATAGAGAATAGCAGTCGAAGCTATTATCTGGAGCATGTTCTAAATAGTTTATAATGTCGAAATTTTGGATAGTGATCCTATCCAAATTTAATCGAATGGTTTGTGAGCCATTGTAGGTAAGGTATGGAGGCAAAGCAGATTCAATGACTTTTCCAAAGCATACCTGTGACATCAGTAAATTTTCTTTTGCCAAGTGTCTGTTGAGGCTACTATAGATGCGGTCGTTGATGTATTTCCCTGGATGAGCTGTCGAAGGCAGATTTTCGTATAGGCCTGGGTCTTTGATCATGTACTTAGTAAAAATAGGATTGAAGATCAGTTCAAAAGCCTTATTCCAAAAGTAGGAGCTCCACTCGTTACGTATAAATTGTCTCTGGTCTGCCAAACTTTCAAAAGAAAATAGCTTGGAGATTTTTTTTGGACGTAGAATTTTTAAAATGGGGGCAGTAATTTTGAGAAGGGTCTCTATTGTGCCTTGATAGAGAATCCCATTTTCGATCATCTTGATACGCTGCTGCCAAAATGTACTTGTCGCAGCGGGAAGATAGGCTGAAAGCTGATTAAAGACTACCTTGCGGTCCTTAGCGGGGTTGATCCCCAAAAATTCAAGATAATCTTGATATTCCAGATGTTTTAAGGCTGTCATTTTGAGGATAAGAAGATGATTTTGAATGGGATTTAGGTCAATCGCAACAACTTCTTGACAAGGATCTAGCAGTGCATGAAGAGGCCGATCCCCGCTTGCCGTTATGCAAATGACGCGGTCAGTTGGCGCAATTTTTAAGGCCGCTCTCTCAGATTTCCAGTCTTCATTGCCAAAACTATAGCTTAAACGTGAGAAAAATTGCTTCATAGTATCCTACATGTCGTAACGGTCGGTCTCAGTATTTCTAGGCACTATATCAATAAGAATATTGACAAGTTGTTCCCATTGACGATTAGCGATCGATGGATAGACGGAGGCTGATGAAATGCCAAGTCTAGCCGCAAAGTCATCAATATATTCTGGTTTTATATTATTGCGGTTAGCTTCTACCTCGCTGCTTTCTTTTACACCTGATAAGAATTCACTCCATACCCACAAACGATTCTGCATGGCATGCATAGATGCCTTCATCTGTTCATCGGAAAAGATAGTTCCTAAGAAGTTGAGTGGATGGACACGGTCAACGCGTTTTCCAGCATCTTTAATGGCTGATCTTTGTTTAGCGATTTCGATGAGAGAACCCATACCTAACGTGTTGACGATAAAAGAGATATCTTTCTTTTCTTTTGACGAAACATGAGCAACGTATTTACGGGTAGGGGATGCTCTTCTGTCGAATTTCTGAAGGTACTCAATTTCACTGGGATAGTCATTGGCTGAGGCACTCATTGTTACAATGATGAGGGCTAGAGAAAATACAAGTTTCATTTTTACCTCTTTAACATTGAAGTCTTGCAGGGCAGGGAGCTCACTGCGCTCGCTCAATTATTCTTTTGTAACAATATTTTTTTTTGTTTTGAATTTTTTTCTTTTAGGTATAAATTAATAATCCATTTGAAAACCCGAGTGTATTGATGAGATCTCACATAAAAATTCTGATGACCTTTATTCTTCTTTTGATCTCTTTGGATATTTCTGGACATGATTTGAGCCGAAATCGGCATCAATTTTCGATCGGTCCAGAAGGCTACTATGTCCGTCGCTTAAAAGAGGGCGGAACGAAGCAAAAAGGAGGTATTTATGGTGGTCGGTTTAGCTATGACCGCTTTAAACGATATGCTCTCTACTGGGGAGCGGAGTTTGCCGGCGATTATGGGACACTCCATGGCCATTCAGGTTCGGGTAGTGCATTGCGGTCTCATTTGACGGACTACTCTGCAGAGGGCCGTTTTGGATATACAATTCAGCAGAAGGAGTGCTCAAAAATTTCTTTTACTCCGTTCATTGGGGGCGGCTACTTTGTAGAAAAAAATAATTTTGTCAATCCAACGCTTATTCATGCTCATTTTCGCACTCGTTATGCCTACTTTACGGCCGGTTTTTTCCTATGGGGTCTCGTCTGTGACCAGTTTGAATTAGGACTAAACCTTAAGGCAAAATATCCTTATGAACCTAAATGTTATGTCAGCCACGATGCAGATAGCGAGCCTGTTACTCAAAAGATTCGGACGCATACACAGTACCGTGTGGAGGTTCCTCTCACCTACCGCATCACTTGTGACGGTCAATTTGCGCTTAGCATGATTCCTGTTTACGAGTACCGCAATTATGGTAGTCATCCGAACTTTCCCTTCGATTTTTTCAAAACCCAGTTTAATTGTTGGGGTCTAACGTTGGAGTTCCTTTACAGAATATAGTAAAATTTTTAATTGTATGTGATGATCATTGACTTTTCTATTAGGAAAAAATGGGACATTACCTGCATCTAACTTTGAGTGCTGGCCTACTGCTGCTTTTAGAAAGTTGTAATGAATTTTCGTATGATCCCTCGTTTTCTGGTGATGCTCCCTACTCTCCCGGCACGGAATGGAGATGCGGACGGATTGCCTATCCCTGTAAATCCATGCCCAAGCCCTACTCCGAAGCTGATTTATCGAGAACTTTAACCGTGCCAGAACTCTTAGACATCGCCCTCTATAATAATCCGGCGACTCGTGTAAGTTGGATGACAGCACGTGCTGCCGCATTTGGATATGAGGGCTCTTTTAGTGAGTACTACCCTACCATAGTCTATACGGGTACTGTAACAATAGATAACAACACCATCGGGAAAGGCACTGGCTCTGGACCAGCCTCTACAGTTCCAGGCTCTATTTTTCAAAATACTAATATTACCGGAAATGGTGCGATAAGCTCTACAAGTAGTTCTACCACTTCGACATCGAACCAAATTGAGACTCTATTTAATGAGATCACAGCTTCTTGGCTGATGTTTGATTTTGGAGGAAGGGATGCACAGGTTGAGTTAGCGCGACAAATTCTGATTGCAGCCGATTGGCAACATAACTTTACTATGCAGCAGGTCATGCTTTCAGTTTTGACAGCTTACACAGGATATATAGGTAATAAAGCTTTAGTGGTAGGCTATAGACAAGACCTTGAAGATGCTAAAACGCTTTTGAAATCTGCTGAAGTAATGTATAAGGCGGGGTTGTCAACGCTGACCGACGTATTGCAGGCAAAATCGACACTAGAACAGGCCAAGTTAAATCTTGCAGAGGCTGAAGGAGCAGAGAGGACCTCATTTGGAGAGTTGATTATCGCTTTGGGCCTATCGCCTCATTTAAAAATAGCTGTTGTCGATTTACCAGACAAACTCCCTATCGTTAATATCTCTGGCGATATCGATAGCTTTTTGGAGACTGCTAAGTATAGACGACCTGACCTGGGAGCTGCCATCGCTGCAGTGAAGCAGCAAGAGGCCGATTTAGCCATCTCATTTTCCGCTGGAATGCCTATTATGACAGCCAATGGAGTGCTCAGCCGCACCCATTTCTTCCACAATCCTAGCCTTGATGGACATAATAATAGTATCGCTATTTCAGTGACTGCTCCCCTATTTGAAGGATTTTTTTACCTTAATCAGCAGAGACAGATCCGTGCTCAAATTGAAGAGGCTTTAGCTAATGTAGAGGTACAGTTATCGGCAGTAGCCACACAAGTTGTTACTGATTATTACGCTTTTACAACAGCAGTCGAAGCAATTCCTTCTAGTGAAGCTATCCTGGCATATAGCGAACGAGCCTATCGCGGCTATCTGGCTCAGTACAAAGTCGGTACAGCATCACTGCTTGATGCTGTCAACGCATTGACAATCCTAAGTAACGCACGTGCTCAGCGTGTTGTCATTCGTACACAGTGGGCTGCTTCGTTAGCCAATCTGGCATTTGCAGCAGGAATATTAACTGATGATAAAGGCGATTGGAGTGGTATTTAGCTATGATTAAATTTAAACGCAAAGGCGCAAAGGCGCAAAGATTAAAATTTGTAAATTTATATTTTCTTTCTTTGAATCTTTGCGCCTTTGCGCCTTTGCGTTTAATTTTTATTTTAGCACTAGTTTGCAGCTGCTCAAAGGCACCCAAGCCCAAGCGTCCACCGCCAAATGTGTCGACAGCGGTTGTGGAGCAGCGCGAAGTACCCATCTATATTGACGCAATTGGACAGGTGATTCCTCCTGTAGAGGTGCAAATACGCCCACAGGTACAAGGCAAACTACTCGAAGCCTATGTGAAGCAAGGAGCCATTGTCAAAGAGGGTGATGTGCTTTATAAAATAGACCCAAGACCTTTCCAAGCTACATTAGATGAAGCAAAAGCGCAATTAACCCATGATGAGGCGCTGCTAGCAATCGCAGAAAAGACGATGGAGCGTTATAAGACTGTTGTGGAGCAGGATTTTATCTCTCAACTCACTTGGGAACAATATGTTAGCAGTGCTGAAGCTGCAAAAGCACAGGTAGAATTAGATAAAGCATCTATTAGAGCTGCAGAAATTAATTTGAACTATTGCGATGTAGTAGCGCCTATTTCAGGAAAAATCAGCTATTTCAATACCTATCCAGGAGATGTCGCTGTCGCATATGATACGACAGCGATCACTACAATACGCCCCTTTAATCCTATTGATATAACATTTTCCTTGCCTCAACAATATTTTGAGCTGATTAGGCGCGAACAGGGCGATGCAGGAAAATGGCCTTTTGTAGCATCTTTGCCCGAAAATCCGAAAGCTACCTTTGAAGGTAAATCGTACTTCATCGATAACCAAATCGATCAAAATACAGGTACAATCTTACTTAAGGGAAGGTTTTCGAATGTAAAAAGAGAGCTATGGCCTGGAGAATTTGTAAAAGTAAAGGTACTGCAAAAATCGGTCCCAAACGCCCTTTTAGTACCTCCAGGAGCAATCTTAATTGGAAAGGATGGACCTTATCTCTATTCGATGAGTAGTGACAAAAAAGTCTCTCCTCATAATGTCGATGTCTTGACTCGTACTGAAGAGTATATCGCTTTTGCTTCCAAAGACCTAAAGAAAGGCGATATTGTCATCACTGATGGACAAATTAATATTGCACCCGGAATGGTAGTAAATCCTGTAAAAAAATGAATTTATCTGCTCCTTTCATCCATCGCCCCGTCATGACAACGTTAGTGATGCTTTCGCTGCTTGTTGCTGGCTTAGTCTCGTATCGATTTTTGCCCATCAGCAGCATGCCTAATGTGGCATATCCCACCATCAGTGTGAGAACGAGTTTTCCGGGAGCTTTGCCAGAAACGATGGCCAATTCGGTGGCACTTCCCTTAGAAAAGCAGTTTATGGGTATTCCTGGATTACGTTTAGTAAGTTCAAATAATACCCTTGGAAACAGCAATATTGTCTTGCAATTTGAAATTGACAAAGATCAGACAACGGCAGCACAAGATGTTCAAGAGGCTATCACTAATGCCCTACCCTACTTACCGCCAGGATTGCCCTTTGGACCTACCTACCGCAAGGTCAATCCAGCTGATCAACCGATTATCTTTTTAGCTTTAACGTCGAAGACGATGCGACGCGCTGATCTGTATACCTATGGAAATACGGTTGTAGGACAGAGAATTTCGAAAATTGAGGGTATCTCACAAGTTAATGTTTACGGTTCACCTTTAGCGGTACGTGTACAGGTGGATCCTTCAAAATTAGTGGCTCATGATGTGACTCTAAACGAAGTAGCTGATGCCATTAGCAATGAGAATGCATTCATCGCTACAGGACAGCTAGATGGCGATATCTTTGCGCCCATTATATCTGTGGATGGACAATTGACTACGGGTGATGCTTATAAACCGGTTATTGTGGCGTATAGAAATGGAACTCCTGTGCGCATTGAAGATTTGGGTGTAGTTATAGAAAGCTTCCAAAATAACAAGATCCTTTCACAATATGTTGACGCTGATGGAATCTTCGAATCTATCACTCTTGCGATACAGAAAGAGCCAGGCGCTAATACTGTAGCTATTGCAGATGATCTCTATGCGCTGTTAGGAAGACTTAAAGAAGAACTCCCTCCAGCCATCGATCTGCACATTGTTTTTGACCGTTCAGTTTACGTCCGCTCTGCAATCGATGACGCCATTTATACTCTAATTATAGCACTCTTCTTGGTAGTTTTTGTCATTTTCTTCTTTTTGGGTAAAGTCAGAGACACGATTATTCCTTCGCTTGCCCTTCCGATGTCTGTGATCGCGACCTTTGCCGTCATGTATGTGCTTGGATTCTCTTTGGATAATCTTTCGGTGCTGGCATTGACTTTAGCCGCTGGATTTATCATCGATGACGCTGTCGTAGTCTTAGAGAACATTGTGCGTCGAGTAGAGGTCAATGAACCGCCTTACCAAGCAGCTTTGGAAGGTTCGCGTCAAATCTGCTTTACAATAGTATCTATGAGTCTTTCTCTAGTGGCTGTCTTTATTCCTATGCTTTTTATGGGTGGGCTAATCGGTAGAATCTTTAGTGAATTTGCAATTACGTTGACGGCCATCACCTTAATTTCAGGAATAATCTCTCTGACGTTAACTCCTATGTTAGCAAGTCGATTCATCCCGCCACATAAGAGTGGAAATAACACTAGACAAAGGCTCGCAGACTTGTCCGAACGCCTTAACCATTCGATGCAGAGAGTCTATCGCAAAATGTTACTGGCTGTATTGCATCATCGTGTGACAGCGATTACTATTGCTCTACTTTGTACTGTGGGCACTCTTTGGCTACTGACTCATCTTCCTACCGATTTTGTACCTGATGAGGACTTGGGCTTTTTCTCAGTGGCCACGCAAGAGAGAGAAGGCGGCTCATCCTACAGTTTTCTAGATAGACAGACTAAATTAAATAATATGATTCGCGATCATCCAGCTGTGGACAGATTTGTTTCGATTAGCTCTACACCTGAATACCGTAAAGGGCTGAATTTCGTGCATTTAAAGCCTTTTAATGAGAGGCCCCCCATCCAAAAAGTTGTGGATGATATTAGTCACCAAGCAACACATATTCTAGGCTTTCAGTCTTTTTTCAAAAAAATTCCTTTAATAGATCTTGCAACCGGACAACAAACCCGCGCCGATTACCAATTTGCCCTCCAAAGCCTCTTCGCAGACAAGCTCTACCCCTCCGCGCGCAGGCTTGTAGACAAAATGCACCAAGATCCGATGTTTCAAGATGTCAATAGCGATTTAGAAATCGACACTCCACAGATCAATGTCGCTATTATGCGAGATCAGGCCACTTCCTATGGAATCAATGCCACTGAAATTGAAAAAGCCTTTGCCTACAGCTATTCAGGCAACTTTGTTTCAAGAATACAAACACCGATCGATCAATACTATGTCATTTTAGAACTTACTCCCAAACTGCAAGAACAAGTAGATACTTTAAACAACGTCTGGCTACGCTCTTCGATTTCTAATAACCTAACTCCGATGAGTTCAACTGTCCATTTAAATGAGGGGCTAGGAACATCCAGCATCAACCATATTAACCAGTTTCCTTCGGTGACGGTCTCATTTAATCTAGCCGCAGGAGTACCCTTAGAGACTGCCCTTGAAAAGCTTGACTCCATTACGCATGACGTTGTCGACTCCTCTGTAACTGCTCGGGCAATTGGTGCTGCTCAGACATTTAATGAATCGATTAAATCTGCTGGAT
The DNA here is from genome assembly GCA_013287645.1 of Chlamydiota bacterium. Lineage (GTDB taxonomy): Bacteria > Chlamydiota > Chlamydiia > Chlamydiales > JABDDJ01 > JABDDJ01. The sequence continues at coordinate 30,638 of JABDDJ010000016.1, forward strand.
TCCTACTCATTATTACTTTGATTACAATCTATGTGATTTTAGGGATCCTGTATGAAAGCTTTCTCCATCCTATTACCATCTTAACTACATTGCCCCCAGCTACTTTTGGAGGACTCCTAACTCTTTTGATATTTGGATATTCTCTATCGATGTATTCATTCTTGGGAATTGTCCTGTTAATCGGTATTGTTAAAAAAAATGGAATTATGATGGTCGACTTTGCCCTCGAAAATATACGTCTTCGAGGCATGAAGGCTCAAGAAGCTATTCTAGATGCCTGCATGGTCCGCTTTCGCCCCATCATGATGACTACTGCCGCTGCAATTTTTGGAGTACTGCCCATAGCCCTAGGCTTTGGTGCCAATGCTGCGGCACGTCGTCCTTTAGGTATGGCCATTATTGGAGGCTTGCTGTTCTCTCAGCTTATCACACTCTTCATCACTCCGATCCTTTACCTTGCGATGGAGAGAGTGAGTGAGAAATTTGCCGGGAGATCAGCATGAATATTTCGGCGCCATTCATCCAAAGACCTATCATGACAACTCTTGTCATGATTGCAGTTCTTATTGCCGGAATTTTAGCCTACTCGCGCTTGCCCATCAGTAATATGCCTAATGTGACCTATCCGACCATCAACGTGAATGTCTCGTATCCCGGAGCGACACCAGACACCATTGCACATGCGGTTGCATTACCGCTTGAAAAGCAGTTCATGGCTATTCCTGGAGTTAAATTTGTCAGTTCTAACAATACCCTAGGTAGCTGTAGCATCACTCTGCAGTTTAATATCGACAAAGATATGACGATAGCGGCACAAGACGTACAGTCTGCAATCATTACAGCTCAACCGACACTGCCTCCACAGCTACCTTATGCACCTACCTATCGCAAAGTAAACCCTGCAGAACTCCCCATTATCTATCTCAGCCTAATGTCAGATACCCTCCGTTTAAATGATTTATATACCTATGCCAACAATCTGATCGGGCAACGTATTTCGATGCTGAGCGGAGTGTCACAAGTGACTGTATTTGGCTCGCCTTTAGCAATACGTATCCAGGTAGATCCAGGAAAGCTTGTCGCAAATGATATCTCTTTAAGTGAACTAGCCATTGCCATTAATCTGGCTAATCCAAACCTTGCTACAGGACAGCTAGACGGTCCCATAGAGGCTCCTAACGTTGCTGTCGATGGACAGATTATCACAGGACCGGCTTGGGATAAGTTGATCATCGCCTATCGCAACGGTACTCCCATCCGTATTGAAGATTTAGGCCGTTCTGTCGAAAGCTTTCAAAACAACAAAATCGATGTACAGTTTGCCGACAAAGAGAAAATGAAACCTGCAATCATTATCGCCATTCAAAAAGAACCTAGCGCTAATACAGTAGGTATTTCAGATGCTGTGCATAACCTATTAACCGAACTAAAATCCGAACTACCTGCTGCCATCGATCTAGAGCCCTTTTTTGACCGCTCAGACTTCATCCGAGCCAACATCAACGACGTCAACATCACATTAATTCTCGCATTAGTGCTAGTAGTCTTAGTCATTTTCTTTTACATGGGCAAATTCGCAAATACGATCATTCCAGCAATTGTACTTCCCATGTCTGTCATAGGGACATTTATCATTATGAATTATCTAGGATATACCCTAGATAACTTGTCCCTGCTGGGATTGACTCTTGCAGTAGGTTTTATTGTAGATGATGCCATTGTTGTTTTGGAAAATATCGTCCGGAGGCAAGAAGCAGGTGAAGATCGTACTGTAGCATCAATGGAAGGCGCCAAGCAGATAGGTTTTACCATTATCTCCATGACCTTGTCCCTCATTGCAGTCTTTATCCCTATGCTATTTATGAGCGGGTTGCTCGGAAAAATCTTGCGCGAATTTGCTGTTACACTAACAACCGTCACAATCATTTCAGGACTCATCTCACTCTCCTTAGCCCCGATGCTCTGCAGCCGATTCCTGTCGAAAAATGGTAAAGTCGTCTTCAGTTGGGGAGAAAGAATGAATACGAAGATGCGCGACCGTTACCGCAAAATATTACTCACTGTTATCGATCATCGATTGACAGCGCTACTGATCGGCTTAGTCTGTCTTTTATGTACTGTACTGCTTTTCTACACTCTACCTGTGGATTTTCTCCCCGACGAAGACAACGGATTTTTTATAGCCTACTCTCAAGAACAAGAAGCAGGATCCTCTTACCGTATGCAAAAATATGAAAAAGAGATCGCCAAAACAATAACTTCTCACCCTGCTGTAGACTCCTGTGTAGCTATTAGCTCCTATTCAGAGTACCGTAAAGCGCAAAATTTAATTAAACTAAAACCCTTTGACCAGCGCTCATCAGTCAAAAATGTTATTCAAGAACTAAATGCCAGCCTTGCAGAAATTCCAGGAATTCAAATATTTATGAAAAACGTGCCCCTTATAGACCTGTCAACAGGACAAGAGAGCCGAGGAGATTACCAGTATGCCCTTCAAAGCATCTATCCAGACAGCGTCTACACTTCCGCCAAGAAACTCATTGAAAAAATGCAGAACGATCCCCTATTTCAAGGCGTCAACTCCGATATGGAAGTCGACTCCCCTCAGATCAATGTCAGCCTCCTACGCGACAAAGCGTCAACTTTAGGAATTACAGCCACCGACATCGAAAATGCCTTCATGTTTGCCTATTCCTACAATTATGTTTCCCGTATCGAAACTTCTATTGATCAGTATGACATTATTTTAGAACTATTGCCAGATTATCAAAGAGGCGCTGATGTCTTTAATCAGCTGTGGATGCGCTCCAGCACTACACAAAAACTCATTCCCATGAGCGCCGTAGCACAATGGAAAGAAGCCCTAGGTGCCGCCAGCATCAACCATATCGACCAATTCCCCTCCGTCACAATCGACTTTAACCTTGCCGCTGGAGTATCGCTTGAACAAGCACTCGATAGACTAGAACAGTTAAGACAAGAAGTCGTCGATCCCATAGTGCAGGTCGAATCTATCGGCGCAGCACAAACCTTCCAGGAATCGATTTCGAGCTCAATGTCGCTTCTGCTCATTTCAGTCTTTGCTATCTATATCATTCTAGGAATGCTCTACGAAAGCTTTATCCATCCCCTAACAGTACTCACTACATTACCACCAGCAACACTAGGCGGACTACTCACCTTATTCATATTTGGTTTGCCACTTTCCATGTACGCCTTTTTAGGAATCATCCTATTAATCGGTATTGTCAATAAGAATGGAATTATGATGATCGATTTTGCACTTGAAAACATCCGCACCAAACAGATGAATGCCCGCGATGCGATTATTGATGCCTGCATGGTCCGTTTTCGCCCCATCATGATGACAACTATGGCAGCCATCTTTGGAGCCCTGCCTATTGCGCTTGGCATAGGTGTCAGCGGAGCCACTCGCCGACCCCTAGGCCTAGTAATAATAGGCGGGCTGCTACTTTCGCAGCTCATCACGCTATTCATTACGCCTATTCTTTACATCATGCTCGAACGCATCAACCAAAAGCTGCCCTGGCGATAAAGCAGAGAGTTAAAAAGGCCCTTTCACATAAATTCAACGGATTTAAATATAAAGGAAGTAATCTGTTGATCTTTAAGCCCAACGATTACATTTTCTCCAATCTTATAAAACTTTGAATCATGATTGTTTATATCAATCATTACAACATTGTCATTATAATAAAATTTCGGAACAAATTTGAAACTTTCTATATGATCATCTTTAAAACCTTCCTGAATCGATAAAACGCCCTCAGGGCAATCTTGAGGAAAAGAAAGATTTCTATCAATTTTCCAAATTTCTTTATTTGTATATGCGTCTAGTGAAAGAAATCGCTTACTTTTTTTATCGAAGACTATAGTTAATGTACCAAATATTAATAATAAAATTTTAGCTTCTTCCGAATATAGAGGCTCGTATTGAATAGTATAATCACTGAAGTAATGTATAACATTACCATTCATTTCTGGAGTTCCATCTATAATGCTTATTTTAACTGTTCTGTCCATTAAGGTTTTTCCTCCGGTAAGGGAGATCTCGTTTCTTTTATATATTTTAAAGAAGAGGCACAGAATTTCTTAAAATTAGCACGTGCTTCTCGAAGGCTTTCTTCATTAGCTCCACCTTGATAATCAATATCATCATGTTGAGCTTTATCATCTTCCCAATTACAAACCGGACAAATTTCAAATGTACCTGGAGGAGGTTCAGATAAAGTTAAATAACCACAGCAAGGACAACGGAATGATTTATCATTCATTCTTTAAAATTCCTCTTCCAATAGAGCATGCGATCTCTTGGCCGAAACATAGTTTTAGGAATTCCTTCTTTTGTGAGTGAACCAAAGATAGTAAAGGGTCAAAGAGTGAAGTGTGAAGCCTGACCCCTTACACTAATCCTATCATTCATCATCGATAATAAGTTTCTGTGCCCGAGGGTGAAATTCTGTTATATTTTCTGGATTATAAATGCATACAGTTATTTCTTTTTGATAATCTTCTGACGAAAGATGAAAATGTAAGCCTTTTTCTTTGGGCTTTTCAAGAAGTTGTTTTAAATAACTTGCTAATTGTAGTGCTTCACCTTCAGTTAAAAACAATGTTATATTATCTAATTTTTTGTTTGATATGTCATCAGAAATTCGCATAGATTAGCTCTTTTAAAAGTGAGGATACCTGTTGGATAGATTTTACATGTTTCTATCCATAATTATCTACTTATTCGGTACTTTCATATGCATAAGAGCACTTTTATTGATCATTTATAATTAAATTCATAGATCTTTTATTAAACCCTTTCAAATTATCCACGTCATAAATGCAGACAGTGATTTCCTTCTGTAAATTTTCATTAGATATGTGAGCATGGTTATTCAAAGGTTTCTTGAGAAGTCCTTCAAGACTATCTTTCAATTCGGATGCTTCTGCGAAGGTCAAATACAATATTACATTTTTTAAAGACTTATCAGAACTTTCATCTAAAATGCGCATTATTTATACCTTTAGTGTGCCAGAATCAAGCTTGAACCCGATGCGAGTAAAAAGATATTTTCTTATGTACCAAGTTTCATGTCATCAATTTTTTTTATGAAGTTCGGCACTTCATTAATTAGCATCTCTGCAAGCATTCTTAATTCTTTTTCTGAATATTCAAATTCAGGTCCAGTATCCATTATATATATATGCCTCAAAATTTCATCTATTTCGGAGGAACGTTTACCTCGAATACTGAAGAAAAGTTCGTCAGCCCAGTTTGATAATCTTTCAATATTGTATCCTTTATTTAATTCATTAATTAACAATTCTCCAATTTCCTTTTTTGAATATTTCATTATTTTAGCTCCGTACCAATTCGTGGATAATGTGGCGATGAACAACTTTACCATTTAAATTTTTTGAATAGAAGGTCAGGCTTCACAATTCACTTAAGAAATTTGGGTCAAAGAGTGAAGTATGAAGCCAGACCTCGTTTCTTTTATCTAAATTCAACCGATTTAAATATGAAGGAAGTAATCTGATGATCTCTTAGACCAACGATCACGTTTTCTCCTATCTTATAAAACTTTGAATCATGATTGTTTATATCAATCATTACAACATTGTCATTATAATAAAATTCCGGAACAAATTTGAAACTTTCTATATGATCATCTTCAAATCCTTCCAGAATCGATAAAATGCCTTCAGGGCAATCTTGAGGAAAAGAAAGGTTTCTATCATGTTTCCAAATATCTTTATTTGTATATGCGTCTAGTGAATAAAACTGTCTACTTTCCTCTTCAAAAACAATAGTTAATGTATCATATATTAACAAAAGTGAACTAGATTTTTTTAATCGCTTGGGCTTATAATTAAATGCATACTCATCCTGAATATAAAAAGCTACTCCATTTAATTCATGAATTCCTTTAACTGAATCAATTTTTAAATGCATACTACATCAACCTTAGTCGTAATGAAAATGAAGGATTGTGTTATCTTTTTCTCTATAGATAATATTAAGATTATATTCTTTATTTTTTCTAAACATTTTTTCAACAATTTTTATTGCCCCTATCGCATTTCTAGGATCATTCATTTTAGATCCATTCTGAATTGCTTCTGCAAGAATATATCTTGGTACATATCTTTTTGGATCTGCCATATGTTCCATTGCTGTCTTTGTAAACTTTAATTCGTTAGCTAAAGTACTACCACTTTGGGCTATTTTTTGAGTACCCTGTATTGCAACGGTGGATTCGATGAGGGCGGTGGCGATGGTTTCGGCTTTGGCGAGTTGGGGGCTGACGCTACGGATAATGGGGAGTGCGACTCGGCTGGTTTTTGCTACACGGCTTGTGATGATCGCTCCTCGACAAGCTGTATATGCTGCTCTTATTGTAGCATATGCAGCTCGTGCAGCGAGGATTTCTTCCCCTACACCATAAAAAAGGCTTGCTCCAAAGTAAATTAATCCTTTTTCATCACCCCATCTTCGTGCTGGAGATTTGGCTGCTTTTTCTTCGCCTGATTCTGTGAGAGTACTAATAGGGTCAATGAAGCTTGACACAAATCCTACGGAAGCGTCAAAAGCCATAGTAGGGCTTTCTTTAACATACTCAAAGCCTTTTTCTCCATAATAAGCTGTTCTATCACATCCCCATTGGACTGAGCTGCTAATGGAATTCCATGCACTTCCCCAAAAGCCGGGCTCTTGTTCTTCTGCATTGCATCCATAAGCATCAAAGTAGACTAGAGGGCTGTGATATAAATAGGCATAGAGATTAGGCCCATCCACATCTTCTAGGGGATCTTGTGTGATCCAGCGCCCTAATGACGGCATGTAATATCTTTGTCCAAAGTAGATAAATCCTGTTTCGGGATCGGTCCTTTTGGATGAGAAGCGCCAGGGTGAAATAGGCTGATCTGCAATTTCTTCTCCAAATGCACTATACTGATAAGTTTGGAGGGTATTTCCTGATGAATCAAGTAAGGCGACGATATTGCCTGTACTGTCATGTGCGGGAAAATAGACTTTGTCTTCTATTTCTATAGCAATAGTGGCTGAAATATCTTCTGACTTGCCGATTCCAAGGATGCGGAGCTCTTTGCATTGTCCTTGGGAGGTGTACAAGCCAATTTCGGCATTGCCCTGATAGAGAAAATGGGTGATTTCTCCATTTGATTTTTTGGCAATACGTCGATTAAAGGGGTCATAGCTATATTCTACAGTATCTTGAGGAGTGATTACTTTGACAAGTCTATCGAGGGCATCATAGTGAAGGGTAGTTTGTCCTGAGGGTGTTGTAAAGCTGATCAAATTGCCATTGGCATCATAAGTATACTGGCTATCACCTTCTTGGAGTAGCTGGTGAAGGGCATTATAGGAGTGTGTAGTCCCATTCTTGGAGAGTCTGTTATGCAAGGAATCGCACTGATAGGCATATGAGAATTGTCCATTTTCTTGGATCAGCTGATCAAGATGGTTATAGGAATAATCTGCAGGGCAATCTCCTTGGGCCTGGATGAGGTTGCTGACCGCATCATAAGTGTATTGACCTTGATAGCCGGGGGCTTTGAGTGTTGTTAATCTTTGCAAGGCGTCGTATGTAAAAGTAGTAATGCCTGCAGGACTTGAAATTTCTTTGAGGCGGCCTGAGAGGTCATAAGAAGTGTAATTATGGCTATAATCCTTGCGTTGGATAGTACGTAGATAAGAGCTATCATATTCATAGCGGACGCTGTTTGCTTGAGGAAATTCTCTATGGATCGGTCGGCCTATGCGGTCATAGCTTGTTTTTATAGTTAAACCATTCGCTAAGGTTTCTTGTGTTAAGCGATTTTGGCTATCATAGTGAAGATGGGTTTCTGAATTTATATCTTTGACTGCCAATAGGTTGTGATTTAGGTCGTAGGTATAGTTATAATCGATGGTATTGTCGCTGGAGTAGTAACGGGACAGCCTATTCCAGGCATCGTATTCAGAATAGAGGGTAATTCCATTGGGTTTGTGAATAGCTGTACGTAGGCCTTGGCTGTTATAGGTATACCGTACGGTTTTTTGTTCGGCTGTTCCGGCTGCTTCTGTTTTTGAAAATAGGTGTCTCATGCTGTCATATTCGAGAAGTGTAGTGATTTCACTTTCGACAATTCTGACAGGATTTCCAACCAGGTCGTAATAGGTCTTTTGGTGATGAAGTTCTTGTCCAAAGGGATCTAATTGAGAGACTTCTGTGATACGTCCAAGGGCATCGAATATCTGGATGGTACGTCTACCTAGAGGATCAGTGATTTCGCAACTATGGAGACTATCGTTATATTGATAGTGAGTGGTCTGTTCAAGTGCATCTGTGGCTACTAATGGCCTTCCATGGAGGTCATAAATGGTTTTGGTTATAGAAACTCCATCATCAGTGAAAAGGCTGGTGCTATTGCGATGGCCATCGATGTCGTAGGTATGTGTGATTTTTCGAATGACTTTTCCGGTCTCATCTTCTTGTCTTTCTTCAATGATGCGGTCCAAAGCATCATATAGAGTAATATGGATACGAATGCCGCTACCGGTATGTTCTAGTTTTTTATAGATTCTGCCGAAGGCGTCATATTGAAATTCGGTAAGGGCATCCTCTTTGGAAACAGAGGTTAATCTGCCGGCATGGTCATAGCGATAGTGTGTGGTAATACCCATGGCATCCGTTTCGGAGAGTAGATGGAAGGCATTGTAGGTAGAGCTTGCATGGGCTAATAAAATGCCATTAGAATAGGTATCTGTAGCAATGACGCGTCCTAAACAATCGTGTGTATACTTAGTTGTTAGGCCTGTGGGAGATATTTCCTTTTCTAACCATCCTTCTAGGGTATATTCTCGTTTTTCTATGGTTCCATCAGGGTAGATGGTTTCGATAATCTGACCCCGTGCGTTGTAGCTATAGTGCTTTACATTTCCAAGAGGATCTCGCTTGATAATAAGGTTTCCCATTACATCGTAAGCCATGCTTTCGATGGGTTGGACAATGTGTCCATTGGCATCTTCTACGGCTGGATGGATAATCTCTGAGATGTTACCTAACGGATCGTAATTGAAACGAGTAACATTGCCGTACATATCTTCAGTGGCAATTTTCTGCCCCATGACATTGTACTGATGTCTAGTGGTCCATCTCTGGCCATTTAAATGAACTTGTTCTGTTTTAATGAGGCGGTTGCAAAAGTCATAAGTGAATTCTGTATAGTAATCAGGATTAGGGCCTTGTTCGTAGATTAGATTATTGTTTTCGTCATAGCGCCTTTCGGTGACTCTGCCTAAGAAGTCGGTTTCACTGGTCACATTGCCTTGGGAGTCGAACGATCGAAGAATTCCTCCTCTTTCTATTCCGGCGCCTGAATGTCTTTCGTGTAAGATAAATCCTTGTATTGAATAGCCGTAATCTTCGATGCTTAAAAGGTTTTCTTGGCCTGTTGATAGATCTACATAGGCTTTTGCAACGAGATGAGGTAATCCGAAGGGCTTTCCAACGTGGGGGAAAATTGTTTTGATATGTCTTTCGGTAACAGCAGCTAAATTATTCTTTTCAAGAGATGAGCCATCATCCGTTGTCTCTTTTACTAGAATGTGGTTTACATCGTACTCATAAAAGGTGCGGAGGATGATCTTTGCATTTTCATAAATAAGCTTTTTTTCTAATAGGTCCGTTCCTTTTTTATAAAAATAGTGAGTTTGTTTTCTTCCATCATCTTCCTGTAGAGGAACATGGAACTTGTCATTTGAATAAAGAAATGTTTTAGCATAATATTCACGGGCTGGATCTTCAACATTTCTTCCGGTCAAGTTTCCGTAGAGTCTATCTTCAGTGACATTGTGAGCATTATCGTAGGTATATGTGTGTGCTAGTAGACGTCTATTTTCACTATCGTAAAGAGCTCTTGTTTTAAGGTCGTTTTCATTTTCCCAAACGAGGCATTCTGTCGAACAAGGAGTATTCCCCCAATATTTGACGATATGGGTAAGCCTTTCCCAATTATCATGCACATAATCCGTCTTATTTCCTAAAGCATCGATAACGCCTGTAGTGCCACTACGCAAGCCTAATTTGTATTTAGGAGTGTTGAGATGATAATAGAAGCGGTGCGTGATGCCATAAGGTCCTTCCACATAACGGATTCTACCGACTCTTGTATCTGCATTAGATAAACTAATTGTAGCGCCATTTACTTTGTTTTCGCCGGCATGGTAGTACTGAAAATGCACATAGCGATTATCTGGCCTTATGATGCTCATCAGAGAATTAAAATATAAATTATAGGAGTATCTCTCTTTAGGTCCTGTAGGATGATCTACACTGACGAGGCGCCTACCCCACTGATCATGTGCGAATTCGTAAATAACTTTTTGGCCATTGCTTCCTTCAATAATTTCAGATGGTCTGTCTTTGTAACCCATATAGTCTTGCTTTATCTTCTTAGCATAAGCAAAACTTGCATGAGATATTTTCTCTTCATTGGGGCTTATGCAATGAATGGCGGTCATTTTGTCTTTGGCGTCATAAGAATACTGAAAACGATAGGCATTAGGAAGGAGAGCTTTATCTATTAGGAAGTGAAATTTAATAGGCTCTTTTTTGTAAAAGCGCTCTTCTCCTGAACCTGTTTTTACTCGATAGCGATTTTCACTAAAGTCGGCTTTGATGTTTGTAGGATGAGTTCTCGCGCTTAGCTCTCCTTGAAGATTGGTCAGTCCGGCATGCAGCATGCGGGAGCTTAGGGTAAATGACCTCTTCACATCATGGCTTAAAATTAGAGAGGACCACTGTCCTTCAGTTAGTGCTAAACAGAATTTCTCTGGATCATAAACTAAGTGGCTTTTGTGACTTCTATCCCAATTCATACAAAAAAAGAAAGAGTAGGAAGGGTCTGTACAGCAGCATTCTGTATTGTCTGAATAGTAGCGGTCTATAATGATGGGTGTGGGTCCAGGAATGACCAGATCGATAGGATTATAGCTAATCTTTCCAGTAATGATATTAACATAATTGACAACCGTAATGGGTTCTTTGTTTGCTCCTGCTAAGCTGTTTTCACAACTGTCTGTATGAGCTGATAATAAAGAACTTAGGAATATTAAAATAAAAAAGTATTTATACATAGATGTAGGTGCGTTTTTTTTAATGGTTCATCAATTTTAAAGGTTTGCTTGAAATTTGAAAAGATAATTTAGAATGTATCAGATTTTTTCGCGCTAAAGCTCTTCTGGCGATAAAAGTTCTCCCTATGTATAGTAGACCAAAGCCTAACCCAAGGAGACATCATGGCTCATAAAGTAAAACCTATCCCAGAAGGATATCATACTCTCACACCATTTCTATCCACAACTAACGCAGCTAAAGCCATTGAATTTTACAAAAATGCTTTTGGCGCACATGAGATTGAAAAGCATGCTGGTCCTGACGGAAAAATTATGCATGCTGTTCTCAAGATTGGAAATTCCCTCATCATGTTAGCAGACGAGTTTCCAGAACACAGCTGTGGTGCATCCACTCCAAAATCACTCAAAGGCACAACAGTTATGTTCCATCTTTATGTAGAAGATGTTGATCATGCCTTTGAAAAAGCTAAGAAAGCCGGCGCAGAAGTCACAATGCCTGTTGCAGATATGTTCTGGGGAGATCGCTACGGCCAACTCAGAGATCCGTTTGGACACCTCTGGTCAATAGCTACTCATATCGCAGACTACACTCCCGAAGAAATGGAGAAAGGCTGTCAAGATTTTATGGACAAAGACAAATCCTCTAAGTGCTGTCATTAATCATTTGCGAGGTGAAAGCCTCGCAATTCTTAGATATAAGCGATCCCTAAGATTCCTAATGCACAAATGCTAATCACGACTATAGAAGAAACAATCAGATGACTAGTGCCTTGACTTGCGATTTGTCCAAAATCTCCTCTGTCTTCTCTTATTGCAGAAAAAGCAGCATAAGTTAGTTCGCCTGCCATCCATGATACTGCGCCACCAACTAACAGTAAATAGACAGGCCATCCAATGTAACTTTTAAAAGCTGCTGAAGCTACACATATACAACTAGAAAATAGAAGATTAGCAGCAGGACCTGCGACATTTATAAACGTATTTTTTATTCCGTATTCATACCCGGCAGAACAATTGCCCATGCCTTGATTAGTAAAGATATTTATATATTCAGAACTACCTAAATCTAAATTGAGTATTTTTTTTGCAAGAACATGTCCCATTTCATGAATGAACACATGTAGATAGGCAAAAGTTAAAATTTTTAAAGTTCGACTTTTGAGCAAGTTTTCACATACATAACCTACTGCTTTTACTGGAAAACAACTTCGAGAAGTATAGAAATCATATTGATTATAGAACTTTTCTTCAAAATTAACATCTAATCCCAAACCACGATAATTTCCTTCTATCCCAAACAATAGAGATGCAAAAAACATATATTACCATTAATTATTTAATTAATAAAAAATGATAACAAATATATTTAAAGATTTTATTAAGAAACGTGAGTTAATAATAATTATTTATTTAAATTTATTCCCTCTGTGTTTTCTCTGAGATATACGGGAAATAAAATAACCACAAAACCCACAGAGGTTATTGACATTTGTTTTAAGTTAGTAACTTGCAACTTACATTACTTAATTTTTAGTATAAGCTTGATCGGCTCTGTTTGGTTTTTCGGGGTAACGCAAGCGAAGAAAGCCGTGCTCTACCATGGGAGTTAGAAAGCGAGAACGTAATCCATCATCATTACGACCTAATAATTCGCCTAGTTGTCTTCTTGTTAACCAATGTTTTTGACAGAGATTTAATAGAACAGATTCCATTTCTTTGTGTGTTAAACGTTTATTTTGCCTAGTAGATTCCGCGATTTTAATTAACTCATTCCATTCAATATCAGGTATTTCATTCTTATAAATATCCTTATGTACGGAGTCAATCTCCTTATGTACGGAGTCAATCTCCTTATGTACGGAGTCAATCTCCTTATGTACGGAGTCAATCTCCTTATGTACGGAGTCAAATTCAGCGTGAAGACGATAACGCGTCCAGCGTCCTTGTCCATCTTGAGTTAAAACTCCAATACTAACAAGTTTTTGAAGGAGTTTGGTCATATCCGTCGCGAGTTCGGAAGTAATTTGTCGCATTCGTGCATTGTCTACCCAGCCTTCTAAATCGGCCGTTACTAAAGCTTGCACTTCAAGGGGTGTAAATTTTTGAAACTTAGTTCCAAATCTCCCTTTCAGTCTCAAAAGTGACTCGTTTGGAATTAGACTTATCATGGGCAATATCCATAGTACGCGATCCGGCTGCATACGCTCTCTAAACATTGGAGAACGCCAGTGCTGTGAATTCCAACCCTGTCGAATTTTATCAATGCCCGAGCCTGCTTTCTCGGCTGCACCCACCATAGTAAACATTGTTTGAAGAGATTTATTGCGGCATTCACTCACATTCCCAAGTAATAACTGATCAAATGAGATTAGTAATGTGCCAGGGTTGGAGAACTCAAAACGATCTTTGAATTTTTCAATTATAACTCCTCCTTGTCCAAGATAATCGGCATGAATTAGAGCATTTACTAATGCTTCACGAATGGCTTCATGAACTACCGTTTCTCCTTTGCGGAATAGATCCGTGTTTAATTGAAAGGGAAGTTTTAGATCTGCCGAGAGTTTTTGGACTACTCGAACATAAAATTGAAATAAGTTCCCTGACCAGGTACCATCTAAGGTCAGACGATCAGTCCAACGTATTTCGGGGTCATCAGAGAATTTTTCTCGGTAATCCACAGAATACCGAGGAACTGTTTCACGAAGAGTTTCCTCTCGTCCAAACATTAAAACTCCGGCCACTGTTAGCCCCTTCCGGCCAGTTTCTCTGCATGACCTCCAACCCCAATTTTGGAAAGAAGTCCCCTGTCATCCTCACTTAACCAGGGATGAGTTGGTTTATGTGAAGCAAGTCGTTGGCGGTATTGTTGAAGGCTTTGAAGATCTAGATCGTCAATCATATAATGCTCTAAAATCCTGCTGTCTGCATGTTCTTCGGATCTATCAGTTAGCATGCGGCTTACCTCCTGCTCGGTGCAGTGGTAGTCTCCTTCATAGTTACGCCTGTAAGTCCCTGAAAGAGGATTTTGTCCAATGGACACCGGACGTTGATGGCGGGATGCTCGAGGTATATGTATTGTAATCACTTTTCCATTTGGATGATCGACTTCCTGCACATCGCTATTTCCAAGAAGGTTGATGCTGACCTTGGATCTATTGTTTATCACATCCCAAAAACTTTTCTTTAACTTGTTCGTTTCTGTAAGACCACAGACGATGCCGTTATTTTCGACACCAATTGTGTTGTTGCCAATTCCTTGAAAACCTTCTACGGCCAAAGAAGCTTTAGAAGTACTAAGATTGATCGCCTTAGGCCAAGAAAGCCGGCTTAGATATAAGCGATTCCTAAGATTCCTAATGCACAAATGCTAATGACAACAGCAGAAGCAAAAATCAGATGACTAGTGCCTTCTCCTCTGATTCTTCCAAAATCTCCTCTGTCTTCTCTTATTGCAGAAAAAGTTGCATAAGTTAGTTCGCCTGCCATCCATGAAACTGCTCCAGCAGCTAACAGTAAATAGACAGGCCATCCAATGTAACTCTTAAAAGCTGCTGCAGCTACGCATATACAACTAGAAAATAGAAGATTAGCAGCAGGACCTGCAACACTTATAATCGTATGTTTGAATCCATATTCATACGGAGAGGGTGAATTATTTCCTGTGCCTTGATTAGTATGGATATTTATATTATAAGAACTGCCAAAATCTAAATTGAGTATTCTTTTAGCAAGAATATGCCCCATTTCATGAATAAACACATGCAGGTAGCCAAAGGATAGAATTTTCAAAGCTCGACTTTTAAGCAAGTTTTCACATGCACATCCCACTACTTTTACTGGGAAACAACTTCGAGAAGTATAGAAATCATATTGAGGATAACTCTTTTCTTCAAAACTAATATCTATTCCCAAACCACGATAATTGCCTTCTATTCCAAATAATAAGGATGCAAAAAACATATATTACCATTAATTATTTAATTAATA
>JABDDJ010000017.1 GCA_013287645.1 Chlamydiota bacterium
TGCAGACTCTCGGACATAAGATTGAAATTGACTTCACCTGCAAACAAGAAGTTTACTTTCGCAAAGGTTGCGGAGTAGCTCGCTTTGCATGGAATTGGGCGTTGTCAAAATGGCAGGAAAAATTTCAATCCAAGCTCAAGACATCAGCCTTTGAACTAAAAAAAGAATTCAATGCTTTAAAAGATGAAAAATTTCCCTGGGTATATGAAGTCACCAAATATGCCTGTCAGCAGCCCTTTATATTTCTTCAAAAGGCATTTCAGGCTTTTTTCAAAAAGACAGCAAAATACCCGCAATTTAAAAAGAAAGGCATGCACGATAGTTTTTATATAGGTGGAGACCAGCTTAGAGTAGTTGGTAATACGGTAAAAATTCCAAATCTAGGATGGATACGGTTGAGGGAGTTTTTACGATTTCAAGGAAAGATCAATGGGGCCACCATCTCGCGCACTGCAGATCGATGGTTCATTAGCTTTAGTGTGGAAACAGATCAAAAGCCAAAAGTATGCGAAAACCAAGCGACAGTTGGAGTTGATTTAGGCATCAAAACCCTAGCCACATTTTCTAATGGAACACAGATCCTTAATAAAAACCCATTGACGAAATCCTTAGGTAGATTGAGACGATTACAACGTCAATTATCTCGCAGAAAAATAGATTCTCAGAATCGCAAGAAAACCAAGAAAGCCGTGGCTAAACTGCATTACAAGGTAGCTTGCATTCGAAAAGACCATTTGCATAAACTCACCACCCATTTGACAGAGAATTTCCGATACATTGCTATAGAAGATCTCGACATATCAAAAATGGTAAAACGAAGAAAGCTGTCGCGTCAAATTATGGATGGAGGATGGTTTGAGTTTCGCAGACAACTGAGCTACAAAGCAGCTTTAAGAGGGAATAAGATATTCATCGCGGATAAATGGTACGCCTCTTCAAAAAGATGTTCAGGATGTAGCCATCATAAAAAAGAGCTCTCTCTATCAGAAAGAATATACAAATGTTCAGAATGCAAACTAGAAGTAGATAGAGACCTCAATGCAGCAATTTGCTTAGAACAACTAATAAATACGGTAAGCTCTACCGAAATAGACGCCTGTGGACAAGACGGCTCTGTAATCATGCTTAAAACATTATTACAACCAGCTTGGTTGAAACAGGAACTAAGCCATGTATAGATTTGTACATATTTTAGAGAGCGGATATCTCAATGCCGCTTTGGGCAGCAGTAAAGAAAACGAAAAATCACCGCAGTGATCCAGAATATCTAAATGTTGCCATTAAGCAATCATCTGGAGGTGTTTTTAATTACCAATTACTTAAAAGCGCCAAATACCAATCCTGCTTTCCTGAAAATACGAGAGGCTTGACCAATTGCGGAATGGGTAGGCCTTCCGCTAAGACAAACATGAATAACTATCGCATGTCCTTCCTGCATCATGATAATTTTAAAGTTATCGATGGCGCTGGAAATCAACAATTCTATTCAAAGCCATCTGACAATTCAAAAGACCTCGTGTACAATCTCAAATCCGAAACAAGAGCTAATGGAGCTCACTTTCAATATGGATATTTTAAACATTACATACGTTCCATTTTGGCCCAGGATAGCTCGAAGAAACATACTTATGCTTCATTGAATTACAACGTCTCAAAAGATCGCACAATTTTAACCGCAAGCAATGGAGAAACAGTCCATTACAACTATTTCACAAAGAAAATCAAGCATCCCATGATACGTGTGTATGACGAGTTAACTTATCTAGAATCTGTCGAATACAGTCACGGGCTCAATGAGTACTACACGTATGAAAAATGCGCAATGTCGCAATTTTTACATATCGTCGAGAAAAAAACAGGACCATCAGAATTTCTTTCACATGCTCTAAAAATTGAATATTATGGACTTGGTACTATAGGAGATAAGGTAAAATATTTAAAAAACTCGCTTGGAACAACTTATGAGTTTGCATACTTTCCTGACAACCAAGGAGGTTTTACCGAAGTTTATGACGCAGAAAGACATTTTACTAAATATAAGTACTCCAAAGATCATCGCATTGAAGAGATTACACATTTTGCGGGAAATGCTGGTCCCTATACTCCAGTCTATTCAGAAGTATTCACTTGGAATGAAGAAGGACGATTAACAAAGAAAGATGAAGTAGAAGCTTCCGGAAATACTGCTAAAAGCCTTTCCTTTGTTTATGATAAATTAGGCAATATTACTCAAGAATTTCTTTCAGGAGATCTTACCGGATCTTCAGCCTATGTCACGCAAAGTAAAACTTTTACCTATAGCCAAGACGATTTTAACAACTTAATCCTTGAAGAAGACTCTGAAGGGCCCTCAATCGAATACCACTACCTACCAGGTACAGACCTTTGTACAATCAAATACATTATCTGTGATGGAAAAATCACCCTAAGACATTTTCGATTTTATAATGAATCCAACATATGTTGGGCTGAAATTTTTGATAACGGTGCTGGCAGAGAATCTGACGACCTAACTGAAGTCACAGAACGCATAAAAATCATTCGATTAATCAGTACAGAAAAAAACTGCTTCGGTAAGCCAACTGAAGAGTCCACATTTTACCTTCATAATGGTGCAGACACACTTCTTAAAAAACTGCGCTACTTTTATGATACATTGGGAAACCTAATTAAAACAGAAGTTCTCGATGCAGATGAGACTCTTAGATATGTCTTAGAAAAGACCTATGATGCGCAAAACCGTCTAATTTGGGAAAATGATGCCTTAGGGCACACAACAGCCTACTCATATGATCCTTTTGGAAATATTTCAACACTATCAGGCCCTGACAAACGCTATCATATAGAAATCACGTATGATGTCCTCAATCGCCCCATTGTCACTCAACAAGTAAACGACGATGGAACTAGGCAGATCGTTTCTCAAAAATTTAATTTGCTAAATCAAGTCACTGAAAAAACAAATGCTTTTAACCAAACAACCATTAATCGCTACGATGACTTTGGTAGACTAAGAGAACAACTAGGACCTGTTGTAGTTGTTGGAAAGCAAAATGGCCCTTTAGGACTGCTGCAAACAATTTTAACTTACGATATTTTTGGAAATCCTCAATCTACATCTATTTCTGATGGTTCCTTAATCCAGGAGCGCTATACCATTAGAGGGCAGCCCTCTGAAAAAATATATCCCGACGGAACACTAGAACAATGGCGCTACACTTTAGGAGGGCGTCTTGAAAGCTACCGCAATCGAGATGGAGTAGTAACACGATATACCTACGATAGACTGGGCAACATCATTCAAGAAGAAAAAATAGCAAACGATGGTCAACAAGCTGGTATAACTCACTTTACATGGAAAGGCAAAAGGCTTCTAAGCACTGTCGATGCATTAGGTCAAATCCATTCTTACACTTATGATGGTGCTGGTCGACCTATAGAAGAATCCTTTGGAAAAACGCGCATTTCATTGACTTACGATTCCCTTGGAAGAGTCTTCGAGCAGACAACTTGGGAAAACGACGAACCACTAAGTATTGTTCAGTCAGAATATGACCTTTTAGATAGAGTGATCAGTCAAAAAACCTTTAGCGCAGATCGCACTCTTCAACGTCGAGTAGATACAAATTATGATGTATGCGGAAGAGAAGTTAACAGCATCCTATGGACATCTACGGATGAATGCATGGCTAACTTTACCTACTATGACACGTTAGGAAGGCCATATAAAATTGTCGATTTTTCTGGAAGAACTACCCACATTACCTACCAACAAGAAAAAGATCCACACAACGCTGGCTCTCTTTTAGTCAAAATAACAACTGATCCTATGGGTCGTATTACGACTGAAAAACATGATCCAATGGATAGAGTTATTTCCATAGAAACAAAGAATCCCTTTGGAGATATCCTCTCCAGCAGAACATTTGCTTACGATGTCATAGGACGAAGAACAGAATGTATCGAAAATAATACACAAAGATATCAATGGGTATATAATTCTAATGGCGATCTCATTGAAGAGATCAGCGCAGCAGAAACTTTCGAACAAAAAATTGTTCTTCATAGTTATAGCAATGGCCATAAAATAGCCACACTAAAGCCCGATGGAAATACCATCACATGGAACTACGACCACCTTGGCCGTATACATATCGTCTCAGACACACAAAAAACATTAGCCTATCAGTATACCTATGATCCATTAGATCGCCCTATAGTTATTGAAGATACCCTTCACAATACAAATCAAAGGTATAGTTATAGCTCAGAAGGTACCTTAAAAGAAGAATACTTAGATGAAAATCTTCGCCTAGGTTATGAATACGATTCTTTAAACCAATTAAAAATACTTCAATATCCAGATGGAAGCTCTAGCCGATATCATTATCAAGGAATTCATTTACAAAATGTAGTTCGATTAAATACAAAAGGCCAAGAAAAGTATAGCCATCAAGTAGATCAAAGAAACTTAGTAGGACGCCCTATAAAAACTACGCTACCCGGTAATGCAGGTACACTTCAATACGCATACAATAATGATGGACTAATCACTACGATCATTTCAAATTTTTTCCAACAAACAATTGCCGATTTTGATTCTGAGGGAAACCCCTGTCACATAAAGACTAAAGATATAAAAGATATCTGGGATGACCAATTCAATTATGACTCCAATAGCAACCTTATCCAAGAAAAAGGACAAAAAGAAATCTCTTACACCTATGACAGCATCGGCAATCGCACTCAAAATAATGGTAATAAGTGGACCTATAATGTTCATAATCAGTTAATTTCCACCTCAGAACAAACCTTCACATATGATCTCAATGGCAATCTCCTATCTGATGGTAATATAAACTACAGTTACGATGGATTCGATCGATTGATAGGAATTGAAAAAGATAATGAAAAAATTACTTACACCTATGACACCTATCATCGCAGACTCCGTAAAATCACGTCTCAAGGAGAAACAAAATATCTCTATGCCGCAAAAGATGAAATTGGTTCCCACGATGGCCAGAATTCACAGCTACGTATTCTCGCAGATGGCTTAGGAGCAGAAATAGGCGCTTCCATAGCCATTGAATTAAACGAAAAGGTTTACGTTCCGATTCATGATCAAAGAGGGTCTATTCGTACTCTCCTAGATCTAGAAGGAGATGTCCAAGCAGTTTATCGGTACTCCGCTTTTGGAGAAATGACCTATTCAGAAGGTGTTGGCAGTCCTTGGACATTTTGTGGCAAAAGAACCGATCCTGAAACACAATTTATCTACTTTGGTAACCGCTATTATGATCCCAAAATAGGCCGTTGGACTACCCTAGATCCCATAGGCTTCACCCCAGGCGCCCACGGCTACAATTACCTCAAAAACTCTCCCTTCTCTCGCATCGACATCTACGGAAATATTGATTGTGATTTTCAATATCATCCTAAAATTACTCATGATCACGTCTGGGAAGAGTACTGGAAAGACTTTTGGTTGGATGATGATTTATGCTTCGAAAACTTTTATGACATGTCTTCTTGTTGTGACCTTAGTGAACAAGGTTTACCCAACTTGCCTAAAGATATGCGAATAGGTTTTATCAATGGAATCTGGAATGGTTCTAAAGGATCTAAGGAATGTGCAGAGTATGTTTCAAAATTGTCTGGTGGATACAATATTGACTACGTCTACAATGCCACACATGGAGATAAAGATATACCAGAATGCATCTTGGGACTCTTCTACATCGCTACGGAACCGGTTAGACAGCTTAAAAATATGTGGAATAATTTTTTTGAAAAAAGTTCTGCAAACGCTAAATACTTGATGATTTGCCATAGTCAAGGCGCAATTCATGTCAGAAATGCCCTTCTTGATTATCCTCCAGAGCTTCGTGAAAGAATATTGGTTGTTGCAATTGCACCTGCTGCTTATATTTATCAAGATACTTGCGCAAAAGTCGTTCATTATAGAGCCGAATGGTGGAGAGATTTTGTGCCTCGATTCGATAGAGCAGGAGCTAGAAGAGAAAAAGACACAATCTTTAATCTTGCTTCACATCCTAGCGCAGCATTTTTTGATCATGATTTCATGAGTCCTACTTATCATATGATATTAAAAGAAAATATTCAATATTACATCAAAACAAATGGACAAATGTTATGAAGATGACTTTCTTGATTATCTTATTGGTCTTTGCAGGTTTTGTCATGAATGATAAGTGGCAAGCATATCAACCTTCCAAAGGTGAACAACTCGTCAATAGTATATTGGCTAAGACAGCAAAAATTATTAGAGATAAATATAATCTTAATCCTTGCGGCGTAGGTGCAGCCATGCCAGGAGGTCCTATCCAAGAAGTTACTTTATGTTTTGATACAAAACACGCTTATACTAAAGAGCAGTTAAGGGAATTGCTAATAAACACTTCTGGAGAGTTATTGCGCCAGGTGAATGAAAATAAAGAAATTCATCAGTTTCTTAAAAATCGACCTTTTACGATAAGAAATGTTGAAATTATCATTTATAATCATGATAGGAATGGATTTGAAGTATTCGATCCCGAAATCTCCGTAACTCGAATTTCTCAAGGTAAATTAATTTATCGTACTACGGATATAAATGATACCTTTAAATATAAAAACGAATATGAAGAAAATTACGAAGATGCTCTAAAAGCGTTATCAACTCAATGAAAATAAGGAATTTGGAAAATACGCACAAACGAGCTATCATGGACAAAATGTTATGAAGACGACTTTCTTGATTATTTTATTGATTTTTGCTGGTTTTGTTATGAAAGATAAATGGCAAGCATACCAACCATCTAAAGGAGAACAACTCGTCAATAGCATATTGGCTAAGTCAGCAAAAATTATTAATGAAAAATATAACCTTAGACCTTGCGGCGAAGGAGCTTCCATGCCAGGTGGTCCTATCCAAGAAGTCACTCTATGCTTTAATACTAAACTTCCATATACTAAAAGTCAGTTAAGAGAATCGTTAATAAAATCAGCCCAGGAATTATTAAAGCAAGTTAACGATAATAATGAGATTCAGGAATTTCTTAAAGAACGTCCCTTTAATCTGAAAAATGTACAAGTTATTATATATAATAGCGAGAAAGATGGAAGAGAAGTTTTTGACCCAGGAATTTCAACTTCTGAAATATCTCGAGGAATTTTAACATATCAGACGGTTGATGCAAGCGACACTTTTAAGTATAAACAAGAATTTAGTGAAACTTACGAAGAAGCCTTAAAAGCTTTATCAATTCCTTAAAAAAGGAATTTGGAAAATACACAGATGGATTCTAAAGTATGGTGGAAAGGAAAATAATGCTACGAAGTTTTATAGCTTCTGTCTTAACCTTATTAATTTTTACAGGTTTCACTAAACAAGAATATCATCCGTCTAAGGGAGGACAGCTTGTAAATAGTTTATTGGCTAAGGCAGCAAAAATCATAAAAGATAAATATAAAGTTAACCCCTGCGGAGTTGGCGTAGCAATGCCAGGAGGACCCATACAGGAAGTCACTCTATGTTTTGATACAAAATTTCCTTATACTAAAGAGCAGTTAAGAGAATTGCTAATAAACACTTCTGTAGAGTTATTGCGCCAGGTAAATGAAAATAAAGAGATTCAAGAATACCTCAAAGAAAGGCCTTTTACCATAAAGAACATAGAAATCATAATTTATAATCATGATGAAAATGGTTTTGGTTTAAAAGATCCACAAATTTCAGTAGCTAATATTTCCCAAGGAGTATTAAATTATTCGACAATAGATCCAGAAGATAGCTTTAAATATAAAAACGAATATGAAGAAAGTTACGAAGAAGCCCTAAAGGCGTTATCAACTCCTTGAAAATAAGGAGTTTGGTAAAATTCATATAAATTGATACCGACATGATGTGTACATAAAGACGTCATAGCTATCCAGAAATCCTAGGTGAGAACTAAAATAGTTTGAAGTGAATGAGAATAGTGGATATCATGCTGAACTCTGAAGAAAAAAATAGGAAAAAGAAAATGAAATTAATCAGTAAAGTTTTAATTTTGTTAATGATTTCGACTGGATTAATGGGTGCTTGTCCTTTTGAGCATTTATTAAAGCTTGAGAAGCCTAAACCTCGCATTACTGAGTTGCTTGGCGATATTATTATTCCTCTAGGCATAGATGTTGCAATTCCTGATGACTTTGTTGTGATGAAAAATTCGATACTCAAGGAAGATCCATGGGTCTATTGGGGAAAAGAAGTAGAGCTAATGAAATATTTTAAGGATAGATATTCTATATCTGAACCAATATTCTCTATAAAGCCCTCTGCGAATGTTGCACAAATTGGGCCTAATAAATTTTCTGATGATAACGATCCTTATTATAAAGAAAGGGGAATTCAGTTTCGTTACTTAAATTGGGGGCCTTATCCTGTCCGCGAAATAATTACTGAAATGGAAGGAACTCAATTGCACATAGCTCACGTTGGTACGAATTATGAAGGATGGACTTTGCTTGTTAACATGATTCTACCTAAAGGTGCAAAGGAAACTCCGGAGGTCTGGAAGAGATTTATTAATGAGACTTCCCCCTTAAAAGAACAAAAATTATTGAAGGCTTATGGTTTAGATCTGCAGGATGGTTTTTCTATTAAGGAAGTGGCAAATAAAAAATTAATAGCTACTGCAGAAGAGCGTGCGCAAGACGGCACTGTGCAAGTTACGCTTTCTTCTTGCGATCCGACAACAACCTTTGAGGTTAATGACCTAGGCATAGATGTAAAACGTTGGAAAGAAGAAGAACCATTAGTAAAAATTAACACAACAATTACTATTAAGGAAGATAATAATACAATTGTTGATAGTGCTGAAATTCTTATTCTAATAAAAAAAGTTGCTGAGTTTTCGATTAGTACAGAGAAATTAAAGGAATATGAGGGTGTGTTTATTAAGGAGCTTCCAAAAAGTCAGGAATATGATGAGAAAAAACATTACGGAGGATCAGATCAATCACCTTTTAAACATTTATTAAAACCTCAGGATACGAAAACTCGTGTTATTGGGCTAATAGACAAGAGAATACCCTCAGGAGTGGAATTTGCTATTCCTGAAAATTTTATTGTGACGAAAAAAAATGAAAATGATGAAGTGATATTTTGGGGACCTAAAGAAGTATTAAATAAATTTTTTAATAACGAAAGTTTATCAGAACCTATATTTTCCGTTATTCCTCCTATGAATTTGGGTCTATCTGCGTCTAATATATTTTCAGAAAGCGATGAGTTTATTAGGGAAATGGGTATGCAGACTCGTCTTTTAAATTGGGGTCGATACCCGGTTCGTGAATCCATCTTTGAAATGGAAGGAACTCTACAACACATTGCTCATATTGGTGGGAATAAGGAAGAAGAGGTTGCACTAATTTGCATGATTCTGCCTGAGGGTGTAAAGGAAACTCCTGATGTATGGAAACGATTCATTAATGAAACTCATCCCTTAACAGAACTAGAAACTTTTAAGGTTTTAAAGTTAGATTCTGAAGAAGGCTACTCTATTTTAGAAGTTGAACGTAAATTTTTAATTGCTACGGCAGAAGAGCGTAATAAAGATGGAAAATTACAAATATCATTTTCTTCCTGCGATCCAAGTATATTTTTTGAGATTAAGGAAATTCGAAACGAATTGATTAAATTAAGATGTTGGAATGGTGGTAAACCAGGAATAAAGATTAAGGCTGTAATTAGCGTTAAAGAAGATGGAGTCACAAAGCATATTGAAGAAAAGAAGTTATTTGTAGTTGTAAAAAAAGTGGATGAATTTTCGATTAGTACGGAGAAGTTGAAGGAATATGAGGGTGTTTTTGTTAAGGAAATTCAAAAAAGCAAGTGCGAAAATATTATAAATGAGGTCTAATGTTTCCTATGCGTTGAATTACCCGCTGTGTAATTTTTTTTCTAAAGACCAGGGCGATGGAGGAAGCGTTCGCGGATCTTCTGGCGTTTGACGGTATTGGAAATGAAGATATGGTAATGGAGGTTTTGTAAGAAGTTCATGAAGAGTGTAGCTGCGACAAAGAATGAGAAAATCATGGCGAAGCAAAACCCATAGCCATAGAAAGGAAAGCCTAAGTATAAGGAAATATAACTAAACACAACATTGGAAAAAAACATTGTCATTGTGACTTTTAAACTATTTTCTTGACTGTCAAAATAGGTGAATATCACAACTATAAAAAAACAGAGTGAGGAAAAAAAGGCCCCTACCGCTCCTAACCGAAAGATGGAGAGCTGTCTAAAGTCCTGATTCAACCAGTCATAAATCGCCGGTGCAAAGATTACGACGAGAAGCGTAATCACTCCCTGCAATACAAGAAAACTACGGGCATCTTCGAGGATCTTGGCAATAATTGTCTTTCTCTCTTCTTCAAGCAAAAAGAGGGGGGTATTGGTCTCTATATATCTTATATACTGAATGTAAGAATCGTAAAAGTTTGTCTCTAAATTGAAGATAAAGAGTCCCATGACGGGGACAATACTAAGATAAGAGAGAAACATTCCTCCATCATAGACGGGATAGGTCACAAGACTATTGATATGCTTTACAGCCTCTGGGGCGTTCCACATGATGACTTTATCTACCCACATGGATGCAAAAAGGAAAAACCCTCCCCAATAAACCCCTCGATAAAACCGGGCATAAAAGGGGAAGTTTTTTGGCTTTTGATATCTGTAGGGGTGCTCTGC
Organism: Chlamydiota bacterium; assembly: GCA_013287645.1. GTDB lineage: Bacteria > Chlamydiota > Chlamydiia > Chlamydiales > JABDDJ01 > JABDDJ01. The sequence continues at coordinate 10,739 of JABDDJ010000017.1, forward strand.
AAGTGTATGTGCTGTCAAGGATGAGACTAAAAGGCATAATCCTACATTTATCCCTGCTAAAATACCGTCTGTTCGGTACGACCCGCCTAAATAAAGCGCTAGGATTACGGCGAGAAGCATACCTACCACCCATGAAAAGGTAATAGCTCTAAAGTCGCGTATCATGGCGAGGTAAAGCATGGTGACCCAAATTTGGCAAAATAGGGTGAAATTGATAATGCTTAAAAGTGTTGTAAGAGGTGTCATGGTGGCGAAGTAAACATAAACAAATGTTGCTAGCAAGGCTGCGGGAATTACTAAATATAATAATGTAATGACCATAATCCCTGGTATAGGTGCAAGGTCTCTCATGTATAGGCAATCTGACACATACCGTGCTGAAAGCATATACAAGGGTCCTGCGAGCATAAATGAAAAGCAAAGATTGTAAATAAATACTGAGAGGAACTCATTGAGTTCTTCAAGGCTCATCGTGCTGTTGGATGAAAAGGTGAGGATGATTCCTATGACTAATACAATCAGTATCCAGGGCCCTACTGCAGCTACAGAGGCATGAATATATGCGCGGAGAATTCCGGAGAAGTTATCCTGGCTTGCTAATTTTCTTAGTACAAAACCTATACCGGCCATTTATAAATACTTTTTGTATAATTTTCGATAGCTTGCATGTTCTTGTTGGAAGATATAGTAAGTTTGTATTCTTCTTTCAATAGTCTCGCTGCACTTTTTGTAAAACTCTTGATCTTGCATTAGGCGTAATATGGCTGCTGCTGTGGCTTCGGGATCTTTTAAGGGGGTCACTATTCCTCCCTCTCCTAACTTGGGGAATTCTTCTTCACTTCCATAAAGGAGCTGTCCGCATCCGCCGACATTGGTGGCTACTGCGGGTATTCCTGCTGCGCCTGCTTCTAGGATGACGAGTGGCTGGGCTTCACTGATACTGGTGAGGACGATGAGGTCAATTTCGGGAAGGAATTCATAAAAGTTAACGTGTCCGCCAAATTTGAGATCGTTTGATAGTCCTAGGCTATCGACGAGCTTTTGGCATTCTTGGTAGTAGTCTGGATCTTCATCGGTTGATCCTAATGCGATTAGGCGTATCTGTGGCATGGCTTCTTTGACAATTTTGCATGCGCGAATAAATGTTTTGACATCTTTGATGGGTGCTACTCTGCCTACAAAGGCTACTGTAGGGGGGTGTGGGCGTTTTTTTGCCTTGAAATCGTGGTATTTTTTTGGTTCGATTCCGTGGACTATGGTGGAAACTTTTTTTGGATCTGCTCCGCCTTCGATTTGGATGGGATGGTTTCCGTCGTATGTGGACACGATTTCGTCGCAGCTGAGGTAGCAGGCGCGTGCGAGTGAGAAAAAAGCGTTTAGCCAAAAGTCTTTTAAGGTGCGTTTTTTTCCTTCTAGGGCAAGGTCTAGAGAGCCCATGACAGAAATCCAATCGGCCATGGAGATTTCGATGCGGCGTTCGTTGGAGTAGATGCCTTGTTCTGTCACCATGCATGGTACACCGAGTTCATGCTTTGCTCTGAAGAGGATAAAGCCTGCATAACCTGTGCAGAGGGCATGATAGAGTCTTGCTTTGGGGAGTTCTGGCAATAAGATGGAGTAGAGGCTGCGGCTGAGGGTGTAGATGGTTGCAAAATAGGATTTAAAGGGACTTGAGGGGGCTACATCATAGTAGAATTTGATGAATAGGTCCCACGTGGGCATCGATTCGCAAAGAATGCGCTTGCCAAATATTTTTCTGCATTGTTCAAAGAGTTTTACGATGGGTTCGTATTCGGCAAACTCGGGTGAGCAGACCATGCCTTTGAAGGTATTGAAGAGGATATCCCAAGTCTGTTTGGGGGCCCAGAAGGAATGGGATCCTTCAGGGAGTTCTTGGACGATGTAGTAGGAGTGTCCGATGACATTTTTGGGGAACTTATAGTAGAAGGTTAGGTCTGGATGAGGTGGAACAAGGGTTAAGACGTGAAAGGTGCGTTCTTGATGTTCTGTGATGAGTTCGTGGACCCATTGTGCGACACCTCCAGCGAAATAGGGATAGGAGCCTTCACCTACGATGCAAATGTCTGCAATTTCGGTCATAAATAAAACTCATGGATGGCTGTCGTGTAATCTTCGAGGCGTTGAAGTCTATACAAAGCTTCAAGGTACCATTTTTGAACAATATCAGGTAAAAAAATAAATTTACGTTTGCTCTCTTCATACCATATGATAAATGCGGAATAGTTCTCTTGATGGAATAAGAGCTTGCCAATAGTCATCCATATGGTCTGATCGTCGGGGTTTTGGGCTATATATTGTTGGTAATATTCTACCGCTAAACCAGAGATTCTTTTTTCGCGATTGGGCTCGAGAATTCCTAATGAGGCATAGGCCTCGGCATGCTTAGCTAGTTGTAGGAGGACTTTAGAATCTTCTGGATACTTATGATGATTATCGGTAAGTTGTTTCAGCTTGGCTTCGAAGTCAGTATCGATCTTGGTAATAATTGCTGCCGACTGAATGCGGACAGTATTTTGTTGATCTTTTAGGCCTAATTTTAGGATGGGAGAATAGACGGGATCGAAGTCTTTGATGATAGCGTCCAGAACCATTTGCTTGTCGGAAAGTGATCCATAGGCAAATAGATCATGGAAGGAGGAAGCTTCTTGCAAGTATTCATAATCATCCCACTTTGCGCCTATTCTTAGAATTATTTGATCGAATAGCGGGTGTACTTCTTCGGGAAAAAGTCCGGTAAACCAGACGTTATCTGGTGAGGAGAAGAGTGCAAAAATGGGTCGCATCAATGCGACTAAAAGAAATGCTCCAAGGCCGAATGGGCCTGCACTAAGTGTAAAGATGAGAACTAGAATGGGATAGAGTAGATCCTCTTTTTTTCGATAAGAGTAGTAAATATATCCAAGTAAAACGATTTGAGCCAGAAAATGCCAAAAAATAAATTCAAAAACTCCTTTAAAGCTCAAAAAGACAAACCATTCATAAATAGATAAAACTAGAGCAAGGAGTATTGTTCTTCCATTCTTATTGTTCATAGGCCTTTCCTACCCATTCGCCTATTTTACTTAAGGACTCTATGGTTGAAGTAGTGAGGCGTTGAAAGGGAATTTGTTCTATTTTAATCATGCCTACGACATGTTTACTGGTTGGATTTACTAAAGGAGCTGCTAAGACGCCTTCAGAACCAAGCACTTCTGAATCGGCGGAAAGGATGGAGATAACTTTCTTTTTTGAAATAATTTCTTGATATAGCAAAGAATTAGGATCAAAGGTTTCAGAATATTTTTCTGCATGGTTCCAACCATTAGTAAAAACTTTTTTAAGTTCGTTGGTGGGATTCAATAAATAAATTGAAAATTTTTCTGGCGCTACAAGGATCTTAGTTAATTCACTCGCTCCTTTAATAGCTCCTTCTTTGCCCTGGTTTTCTAGCTCTTTAAAAGCTGTAATGACCATCAGAGTTGTTTGTGTCTCTGATGCGATGCGCATTTCTAGACGTTCTTTTATTTTTTTTAAGGCTTGATAGGACTCTGCTAACTTACTTTCCCGTTCACGAGCTTTGTTGGCTATATCTTTGAGGCGGTCTCGTTCTCGAATATGCTTCATGCGTAATTCACCCAGTAAAAAGGCTGTCACAATCCATAGCATGGGTAGTTTACCGAGGGAAAAAAAGTAAGCGTGCCATTCCTGTGTAATATTCTGGAAAGGCAGCGGGCCTGAAAAGTAGAGAATTGTGGCTATAATTGCTGACAAAAGGCCGGCAAGCGTTCCATATTGTGCTGAAATAAAGATAATCAGTATCCAGTAGGGATGTGGGCTGACAGAATATAAGTTAGTTTCTCCGGAGATAAAGCCTATTAAGGTCAAAATGATAAAAAAACAGGCGATCTCGACGAGGGCTGAAACACGAATTCCTAAAAAAGATGATCCTTCTAATTTCATATTAAAATCTAAACGTTAATGTTCCTGTCAGATAGGTTGCCGAGGCTCCTGCTACGGTGGTACTAGGAAATCTATATCCTGAAAGAGTGGCTTCAAAACCTTCAGGAATGGGCTTAGCATAACGTATTTCAGCACCATAGGTCGGAGAATTTATTCCGAGTCGATTAAATGTCTCGCCGCAATAAACGGTAATGTACCAGCGATCTTGATAGATGTAAAAAATATTTGCACGTAGGGTATGGAATTCAAAACTTGTGTAGGGTACGGGGTTAAATGGGGTTCCAGCGCTACTGATCTCTGTAGTAATCGAGGTTACATACTCTGCGTCTACGCTGTAACTTACTCCTACTAAGGGGTTTTGGATAGCAGCATTCAAAATTACATTGCTTGCTACAAGAACTGAGGTATACCCATTAGGGGTGCCGGTGATTCCTACCCGGCGCATCCCAGATCCTAGGGTCCATGAGAGATAGCAGTTAGTCACAGAATTGAGCTGTAAATAAAAGCGGTCTTCTCGTCCGTGAAAAGCGAGAGCTTCAAAAATTTCCCAGAGAGGTCGATGCCAATCTGCTGATGCTATAAATGTTCCTTGAAGAGCGGGAACTAATGTACTTGCTTCGACACCAAATCCGAATGCGCCCTCTTGGTCATAGATGGATGTTTTTAATGTGTTGCCATCTTCCCATTCTTTTCGCAGATAGAGTGCAATGCGGCACCTGGATCCACGGAAGGGCACTGTGTTGCCGCTGGAATCGACTATTCCGCTAATGTGGCCATCCCAAACTTGAAAGTCGAGTCCACTATATAGCACACTAAAAGGAGACATTTTATAAAGGCTCTCTTTTCTGAACTTATACACTTGTACGATGGCTAAGCCTACGGTGCGTTGGATCTGTCTTTCGACTTGATTAAAGGAGGAGTGTGGAGAAAAGGCTTGATAGAGGAGCGTGGTGACATCCTCATCATGGGGATATTCTTGATGGAGGGATTCTAAAATATTTACTTGTCTTATCCAGCGTGGAATTTGTCCCTCTAAACTGGAAGCCAGTACCCTAGCTTCCTTATCGTTGGGATAATCCATATCAATGGCAGCAAGCTCTTCAAAGGCGAGATTATAATCTCGCACCTCATAAGCCCATCGTGCAAGTCCTAAAGAGGCATCTTTATTCTCTTCAAGGTGTGCATCAAAATCGGGTTCGATTTGGAGAATAACCTTTTTTTCTTCGGCATGCACAGAGTAGATTTGGGGATTATGCCATTCGATATAGAGAGTGTTATAGCCATTTGAAAACCTTTTTACTAATGTACCGATCTTATCTTGGACTGTGACGAGATCTGGCGAATCCAACGGTTGGTTAAATTCGAGTGAGAAGGCGTTTAGAAAGACCTGTTGCTTGACAGTTACGGACAGAGGAAAGTGAAACACGATAGTCCATATGGCACTCTCTTCGCAATAAAAGGCCTCTACCTTAACCTTGGAAGCATTATTTATGTGTGGATTTTTGGGAAGTGAGGGGAGCATCAACTCTTCTGAAAAGTAGCTGCTCGCTTCTTGAGAGAATTCTAGCCTATCCTCAATATGTCCTTGAGCCAACAAGGCATGTGAAATCAATACTAAGGGAATTAGTTTAAAACGCATAATCCCCTTTGTGGTCTAAAAACAGAGTGTAGGAAGAGACCTGCAGAGGCCATTCTTCCATAGTCCATCAACATATTTGCATAAGAGGCGGCGGCATTAGAATCCCTTCCAGACATTATGTAAAACTCTATCATCATACAGAGGGCTTCGTCTCTCATGCTTAACTGGTAGTAGCTATGCGCAGCGATCTCTTTCATGCGTACAGTTATTTCTTCAGCTGCAGCGATCTCATCCAACGCCAAAATGTAAGGCCAGAGAGGTGGAAAAAAATAGTGTTCTCGACGCAATATTTCAGCATATTCGTAAAGACTCTCATACATTTTTGGATTGGGCATGCTTTCTAGTTCGAAAAAGATCTCTAATGCTTCTCGGGCTCTTGTAAAGAAATTTTCATCAAAGGCCGCTCTGGCTAGACCCTGCCAAGCCAGTGGGTCTTCTGGCTGATCGGCAACGATACGCTCCCAGATGCGCGTCCTCATTTCGCCATACTCAGCCTCTTCTGCATAAATAGATAGCTCTTCCAACTCTTTACGTGTCCATGGTAAATAAAAGATGCGGTCCATCACTTGCTGCATTTTATCAGTTCTTTTTTCAAATGCGAGTGCTTGTAGGTATGCGTAGAAGGCTTTGGAAGTTAATATTTCGTTTGCCCACATTTCAAAAAGTTCAATTGTAACGCTATAGCGTCCAATAAAATTCAATGCGTCTAACCAATAGCTTACATTGGCTAAGTTGGATTTTTTTGCCTTTTCAACAATCCATTGGGCTTGAGCTTCTGTAACATTAGGACCCCATAAATAGATCAGGGATTCTATATCAGTTTGATCGGGCTTAGGCTTATTTGCAAGGGCCTCAAACATTTTTTTTGCTTTTGAAGAGTCATGTAAGATTTCTAAATAGGCATAGGCAAACTGTCTTTGGATATCGCTAGAAATGTTTCCTTTTTGCTCGAGGGTATTCATGTAGGCTAGAAGTTCATCTTTAAAGCGATCATTGCGCTTGGTGGCTTCAACAAGGGCTGTTAAGTAATTATTTTGGACCTGCACATCGGACGGATTTTCATTGTAGACCTTTCTGAGATGAGCGAGGCCTGGTTCTATTATTCCTACTTGTACAAGCGCTGTTCCATAGCTTGCTTCTGAATAGAATGTGGGATAATCTTTATAGAGTCGCTTAGCTGCATAAAGAGCTAATGGGTATTCCTTATTGTCTTCTGCAACGATGTAGAAGGCCTTCAGAGTATTTTCCTTGATTTTCTTCTGATCTCTAAGCCATTCTGCGCTTTTTTTAGTATAGTGTCGTGCAATATTCAAAAGTGCCAATGCTGCAGCTGCACGGGCTACTCCTACGGTCAGCATAGAGCTTTGTATCTGTGTATAGAGCCAGTCTGCTTTTTTCATCTGAGCATAAACTTGGGCTATCTCAATCAATTCATCCTCTTGCATACCATCAAAAGGCGGAAACTTACTTCCTAGTTCAAATGCTTCTTCATAATACTTGGCAACTCCTGCTAAAGAAAATAGGTAATAGCGTTCTGTAGGAGTGATCTGTTTTGATGCCAAAAACTTGTCTAACTGACTGCGTGCATCTTTGTCTTGAGCTCCCATAGAAAGTGCAAGCTGTCTTATGGGATGCTTCTCTAGATAGTCATGACCAAGGGCTTTTTGCATTTGTATGGCTAGTTCTGGATGATTTCTTATAATAGCCATGACAGCGACATTAACGATGCTACGTTCATTAAAGCGTTCCGGAGGAGTATTCTGGATTAAGTGTAGCAGGTTTGCATCATCGTATCTATCGAGGTAAATATTAAACATAAAATTTTGTAATTCGGGAAAATTTTTTGCATATTTGACAAGCTTTTCAAAAAGCTGATGGGTCTGTTTTTCTTCGCCAGGATAGTCCCACAATAGCTGCAGGACGACACTTTCCAGATAGGGATCTTTTTGGATGGCGGGCTCTAAAAGCGTTACAAATTGGGGTAATAGATCGGGATATTTCTCTTTGAATGTACCCAAAGCCAATGAGGTGGTTTTAGGTTTATTGAACTTGATTAAGAAGTCTGCCAATACCTGAAGAATGTTCGATTCTTTCACAGTGTTGGCTTGAACATCTACCCATACTTCAAAAAGTAGACTGTCAATGGTATTTTTCTTTGGAAAGAGTAATCTGCGTTTCTTTAATATCTCTGCAGCATCTTGATATTTTTTTTCACTCGCATAGATCGCAGCTAACTCATCGTAGTCGCTTTCTCCGGCTTTACGCATATCAATTAATTTTTTTATGGCATCAATCTGTTTTTGTGTTTCGTTCTTATTTTTAAAATACTCAGCCAACTCCATCAGCGTGTCTGATTCTAAGGGCAATTTGTCTTCCTGCATCTTCAGCAGGGTTTGATCGTATTCTTCAAACTGTTTGTTTTCATAATATAGTTGTGCAAGCCTATTATAGGCTGATGCATCTTTCAAATGTGTCTTTGTATACTCCTTAATGACCTGGATGGCCTCTTTTAAACGGCCTGCTTTTTCATAGATAAGGCTTAGCTCAAAAACTGTATCAGGTGTGCGGACACCACTATCATATTGCTTTTTGTAAAATGCTTCTGCACTCTTAAGCTGCTCACTTTTTAACCGTATTAATGCGAGCTCTTCTTTAGAAGGAACAAGATAAAGGCTTGCTACAATCCCCACTATTGTAAGAAGTACAATCCAAAAGTAGACAGATTTCATTGCTGCTTAATGCTCATTTCAGTTTGAACGTTATAGGGTAATTCTAAAGCGACTGTGAGTATACTCTCATCTGATGTAGTAAAATTCTTTACTGGCTGAGAAGGTACCGAAACTTGGTAAGTTCCTTTTTTAGGCATTTTCCATTGCATTGAAAGATTTCCCCACCCCTTAGTCTTATAGTTGAGCACATTCGCGTTTCGATTGAGCTCCCACACTTCCCAATTGCTATCAATAAGATAGGGAACAATTTCAGTATTTGATTCTTTTAAAGTGAGGATAGGTTCTTCCACAGCTGCATCTAGATAAACATATAACGAGCCTTGATGTTCTCGGTATCCAATGACACCCTTCGAATTTTCAAAATCTACAACGCGGTTTCTTGGAGTATCAAAACGTATTGTTCCTAATCCTTTTCGATCGCGAATTTTCCAAGAATTATTTGATAATTGATCAATCTGCACAGAGTAAAATCCTAGTCCAATGTCAATGTAACGCGCAACTCGCATCGCAATAGGATTTTGTGTCCGAATAAACGCAATGTTGCTCAAAATAGCATTGACGCTAGAAGCAAACTCTCCAGAATAGGAATGGTAGTACAAATTAATCGGTTTAAGGCGCCTCGGACTATCTGTATTCTTCAAAGTCTCCGGCAAAAACTCATAGCCATAAAATTGATCCTTCCAGCCATATGTATAACCATTATCAGCATTCGATGTCGCATAAAGCTGAATGATTCCCCCAGGTTTTCTAGCAGTAGGATAGATAAATAAAACCGAAGGATACTCAGAATCTAATCGGACAAATCCTCCACCAAAATTCTTCATTCCAGCCTCTTGAGTAAGTTGTACAGGGACATCCCAAGGACGAGAATCTCCCGACCAGAGCAAGAGCTTAACTTTGTTATTAGCTGGGGCAAACTCGTTAAGATAGTTCAAAGCACCCGAGATCTCCTTCTCAAGGTTGAATGGTTCATTCGCATAGGCTCTAGGCTTGGCATAACCCCATTTTAAGCGATCTTTTGTGAATTCGGCAGAATGAAATGTCTGCTTCCATTTAGAGCGAAACCAGCTAAGAAAGCTATTTTGCCATGATCCGTAAGGATAAAGGTGCAAATAATCAATCTCTTTTTCGGGTCCGCCCGTACGGAAAAAATCCCAGTAAAATGGGTGGCTATAGGTATGTGAAGAGGCCTCTACTTGATTCAAAGACAGATAGTCGCGTAAAGTTTTTTGACTGCGGCTTTTACTTGCCCATTTAGGGTCAAAGTCTGCTGCAACAAATCCTACAGCTATAGGAATGTCGGGATTAGGCTTAATGACCTTTTCTAAAAGCACCTCAGAATTATAAGTATCCTTTCCTTTGTACTCTTCAAGAATAGTATTTCCGTTCCAGTCATCGCCGTGTAACGTCGCTATAAAAATGCGCCTGCCGGCAAGAGTTGTCGTATCAGGCACAGGAAGATCGGTAAGCCCAAAAGCTAGCTCAAAGAACCGAAAAGGATTCACATACCATCCTAAAGATCGAGGACTAGAAGCAAAGACAAGAGGATCAAAGTTATTGCCAAAATCAATGGCTATATACCCTCCGTGAGGGCTAAGAATGACTAAGTCTGCCTCTGATTCAGGTTTTCCAGGAATGCCAACTTTTAAGTAAGACTTGGCTTTACCGCTAATCACATGAGTGAGATAAAAACCGGGTAAACGTTCTGGATAGTGCTTTTCGAAAGGGATCAGTTCATTATCTTTCGAAATCACTCTATAATCAAAGGGATAATCAATCCACTGTTCGCTGTTTGTAAAGCCCAATTTTTCATAAAGTTTATTTTGAACATCCCCTTCTGTAAAGTCTCCTTTTGAATTTTCCAAGAAACCTACATTCTGAATTAAGACAACTTTTTTACCCAATTCTATGGCATCGCTAGCCCATTCAATAAACTGTTCCGGCTCCTTCATTTTGGTAGCGACTTGAAAACTGACTAGGATGCCACGTACTCCGTCATTTTTAGAAAGCACCGGAAGAGATTTATTGATATCATAATAAACCACGTCCATTCCCAAATAATTCAGAGGCATTTCGAGAGTTCGATGAATGATACTATCGTCCGGAATTTTGTCCACTTGACTATCCCAAAAAGCAATAACCTGACGTTGAATTGGTTCAGCAAAGAGTGAATAAGGAAGAAGAAGCAAGAATAAAAGTATTTTCATCATAACAAGTTATTTTTTTGTTTCGGGTGCCGGCTCAGGAAAAATTTCGTTTAATGCAATCGTACTTACATAGGGTCGTATACACTGCTCACGTTCTGCTGCATAGATTATCCGCATAGTAACCTGATCTTTAGGATCACAATAATCCAATGAAAAGACCCCAAGACGCGGAAATTGTGCTCTCGCTTTATTTAGCTGAGCCAGTTGCCACTCATACTCACTTTTAGGACGAACAAGGTACTGTTTTTTATCAAAATTATAGGATGTATATAGCGTTTCGGCTAACTCAAAATCAATCTGATCACCCAGCTGCGGGAGTAGCTCATATGCACGATTCATCATCAGGTACTTGTCAGGAAATTTTTTACGGATGGCTTTCACTAGATTTACAGCAGCGGCAGACATTCCCTTGTACTTTTTAGGATCGGTTTTTTCAAGAAAGAGCGGCACGTCAAGCTGGTCTAAAAACAGCCCATTAAAGCCCTGCGCTAAAATTTCAGGAATGATATTGTCTAAGAGTAAACTCGACCAAGAGGGATTCCGTATATCCACCATCCAGCTTCCAGGCCAATTGGGATTTTCCTTGATGATTAACCCAAGCTCTTGAACAGTTAAAAATAAATTAAGCTCCTTATCTGCTTCTCCAGCATTAAGGTATCCAAGGACAACCTTCTTCTTTTGCAAAAGAGGCTCAAGTGGCGGATGCTGGATCGTATGGAAAACAATAGGATTGTAAGAATCGAAAGCCTCGGGCGGCGCCAGGTCATTGTAATATACAATCCATGGAAAGACTGCCGCTTCAGCAGAAAATAACGAAAAAGGAAAAAGTAAAATTATCAATAAATATAACATACTATTACCAAACTTTACTTATCTGTATCAGGTTGAAATATAAAATTAAATATTTTATTAATATATCATGCAAGAACGCCAATATAATACTGAATATCAAAAAGTCCTATACCCTCAGCTACAAAAAATAGAAGAGGGTATCAAGGGATTGAAACAAGAATATACCCTTAGAACCCTAGAAGAGTTACGCAAAGAGCTACATCATCTCGCCAGCAACTTAAAACTCTATGAAGTTTCTACAGCGAGCTCCATCACTGAAGATATCGAATATGATGTTGTAGCTAAAATAAAAAATTTTTACTATGTTCAACCATCAGAGGAATGGTTTGCCTCCCTTGATGAATTTGTGCTAAATCTTCAGGAAGTAATTGCCCTAGTGGATGCAGGTATGAACGACAAGAAAAAGAAAATCGTCATTGTAGATGACGACGAAGATATTTTAAAACTCCTTGATCATGAATTTGTAGGTCTTGGCTTTACCGTACAGACGTTTATGACCGGTGAACCAGCGCTCACTTTCCTATTGGATGAAAAAAATTTAGATGATGTATTTTTAGTGATATTAGATAGAGTCCTTCCAGATATGGATGGAATAGATATCCTGCATCAATTCACAGCCAAATCCAAAGTAAAAATACCTGTACTTATCCTTTCTCTCCTAGGCTCTGAAAAAGATGTCCTTGAAGGTCTACAAGGGGGCGCCGTCGACTATATCGCCAAACCCTTCAGCGTCTACCTCCTCATCCAAAAAGCCATCAACCTCCTCAAAACCGGGCGTTAGTTTTTTAAACGCAAAGACGCAAAGGGCGCAAAGAAACATTAAAACTTTGCGCCTTTGCGCCTTTGCGTTTAAATTTCTCTATGGTGCAACCTGCAAACTTGGGTTGAATCGGGATTGTCAGAATTTCGTTGATCCGTCACAATGAGGGTTACTACTGAATATGAGGTTAGGTTTCTCGGTACATGCAAGAATATCACGACCCGTTTCAAAACGATAATGAACTAAAGTTCTCTCGTGCGCAGAGCTTTTTTGACCGAAGCCTTAGCATCCGCCTTCTGATTGTCTCAATTTTTGCCATCGCTCTTTTCCTCTTTGTACACTTTCGAGAGGTGCGTGTCGAAATCCTTGAACTCAACAGCATTGCTCCTGGATATATTGTCGCCCAAGTCGACTTTGACTTTTTAGACCAAGATGCCACAGTTATTCTGCGTGAAGAAGCTGTACGTGACATTGGCAAAATTTATCAAGTCTCTGAAAAAGAAGTACGCGAAAGGCGTCTAGAATTCGATAACTTCTTACTCCACGATCAGCAGTGGCGGGCACAGCTTCCTAAGGCCACCTTCGAAGACATGTATCAAGCGGGTGATTTCATCGAACGTCTTATTTTAAACTCTCGTTTTGTCGATCCGCGCACTCTCCGCAAAATGAAAAGTATCGGATTAAATACAGATAATTTCCTTGTATTTAGTCCCTCTAACCCTAAAGTTTCCACTCATTTACCCGCATCGCTCTGGTCTTCTGTCAAAGAGCGTGCTCAATTTTCGGGAGATAAGCTGCCTCTCGATACTCTGCAGTTTACTATCGACTACTTCAAAACCAAAGATTGGAATCTAGAAGAGGATAACAGCTCCTTTCAAGCTATCCGCTCCAAAGTCCAAAGCTATGTTAAAGACAAATATACACACGTAAATGCTGGCACCAAGATCATCAATCAAGGGGAAAAGGTCACCACGCGTCACATAGCGATGCTGCAAGCGATGAAGAACTCTTTGAACGACAGTCGAAATCTTTGGCATCCGATGCCTATTTTAGGAAGCCTTCTCTTAACAGCGATTTTTATCAGCATCTCCATCGCATACTTCTATACTAATCATCCGCGGCTACTGACCTCAAATCGTAAGCTCTGTCTCATCATCACCATCATTATCATCACTCTAGGAATATCCAAAGCCACAGAATTCTTTCTGCTCAATAGCAAAACCAACCTTATTGAACTGTTTCGATACCCTGTTCTAGTGCCTTTTGCAGCTATTTTGCTTACGAGCTTAATGAATTCGACTATAGCGATTTATGCGGCTGGTTTCTTAACAGTTCTCTTTACTATGACGCTTGCTTTTGAACGGCAAGGTCTGATGTTGGTAAACCTCATTGCATCACTTGTGGCTATTCTCTGTACAAGGTCCCTACATAGGCGTAAAGAAATTTTTATAGTGTGCGGAAAGGCTTGGCTCTGTTGTGTAGCTATCGTGACAGCCACCTATTTCTATCAACATACTCAGTTAGGATTCACCCTTTTTGCCGATATTGTCAGCTCGGGAATCTGCATGCTTCTCACAGGTGTACTTGTGGTCGGTCTACTGCCTCTACTAGAAAGTGGATTCAAAATCATGACCGACGTCTCGCTGATGGAGTACATGGACCCTAACTCTGACCTACTGCGTAGACTAAGCCTAGAAGCTCCTGGTACTTATCAACACTCTGTTTTAGTAGGCAACTTGGCCGAATCCGCAGCGCTTGCAATAGGTGCCAACGGTCTTTTCTGTCGCGTAGCCACTCTCTACCACGATATTGGAAAGATGACTACACCGCTCTACTTCACCGAAAACCAGCAAGGGGGATTTAATATTCACCAGCTGCTCACTCCTAAAGAGTCTGCGCAAGTCATCATAGCCCATGTCAGCGAAGGGGTTGCCATGGCTCGTAAGGCCGATCTACCCGAACAGTTTATCGACATCATTAAAGAGCATCATGGGACACAACTTGTCTACTATTTCTACAGTAAAGAGCTTGAGCGATGTGAAGGAGATCCTTCAAAAGTAGATGAGAGCGCCTTTCGTTATGCAGGGCCTAAGCCGCGTAGTAAGGAGTCTGCTATAATTATGCTTGCAGATTCGATAGAGGCAGCTTCGCGTTCTTTAGATGTGGTCAACATGGATACGTTAAATGCCTTAGCTACTCGACTGATTAAAGAGAAGGCTGATGATGGTCAGTTTGATGGATGTTTGCTAACATTTGACGAATTACGTATTGTAAAGCAGACTCTTGTGAAAAATCTCGCAGCTTCTAGCCATACACGCATAAAATATCCAGCACGCTTTGTCAAAGGGGCAGAAGATGCATAAACATGCTTTAGTTACAGGTGCCTCCTCCGGTATAGGAGAGGCAGTTGCAAAGCTACTAGCTTCCAAAAATATACAGCTTACTTTAGTGGGCAGAAATTCTCAACGCCTTGAAGAAGTTGCTAATGCTGCGCGAGAGTTAGGTGCTCCCTATGTCGAAACAGTGATTGCTGATTTAAGCCTACCGGAGGGCATCCAAGAGGTAAAAGAGAGCCTTCTCAGAGACGCTCCCGACCTTGTGATTAATAACGCGGGAGTAGGCGTTTATGGAGAATCTATCGATATCGATCTAGAACTACAGCAAAAACTGATTGATATCAATGTCAGCTCGCTTTTCCAACTAACCTGGACAGCTGCTAAAGCCCTTATCAACGCAGGAAAAGAGGGCGTCATTTTAAATGTCTCCTCAGTGGCCTCCGTGCCTCCTTTTCCAGGATTTGCCGTCTATTCAGCCTCTAAAGCCTTTGTGAGTCAATTCTCAATTTCACTGGATTATGAGCTGCAAGATAGGGGCATAAGGGTGCTCACCTCTTGTCCAGGAGTTGTTATTACCCGTTTTAGAGAAAATGCCGGCGGAAAGGAGACCGACGCTAAAACACCCGGAGCAATGACTCCAGAATATGCTGCAGAACAGATCTGGTGGCAAATCAATAAAAGAAAACCCATCCATTATTTCAGTTGGCGCTACCGCATGCTCGTCTTTTTAACACGCTACCTCCTTCCTCGGGCGTTGGTTGCAGGAATGCTCTATCAAAGCATTTCATCTCTACAGGAAGACTTATGACCACCTTTTCCGATTTAGGTTTAGAAGCCCTCATCCTTCGCGCTCTCGAAAAGATGCAGTACAAAGAGCCCTCACCCGTCCAGGCCATGGCAATCCCTCTCATTCTAGAGGGCCGCGACCTTATCGCTCTCGCTGAAACAGGATCTGGAAAAACCGCAGCCTGCGCTATTCCTGTTTGTCATCGCATCCGCATCGATGACAATAACATTCAAGCTCTTATTGTTGTGCCAACGCGAGAACTCGCTCTACAGTATGCCACAGAGACCCAAAAAATTGGCGGTATCAAAGGAGTAAAAGCCTTTGCCCTCTATGGTGGCGAATCGGCAGGCATGCAGCAGTCGAAGCTAAAAGCAGGAGTCCATGTGCTAATAGCCACTCCAGGCAGGTTGATCGATTTTATCTATTCGCGGTCGATAGACCTTTCTAACGTCGAAACCCTCATCTTAGATGAAGCTGACGAGATGCTGAGCATGGGATTTTATGACGATTTAGAATTTATTATACAGTGCCTTGTGCATAAACATCAGACACTACTATTTTCTGCAACCATGCCTGTCCAGATCCGCAAGATAGCAGGGCAGCATATGCGTGAACCTAAAGAAATTACTTTAACAAGAGGGCAAGCTAGTCCCAAATCCCTCGAGCATAAGTTTGTTTTTTGCCATTCTCATGACCGAGATAAAAAGCTTATAGCGCTAATAAAAGAGATTGAACCTTCCCACGCCCTTATCTTTTGCAAGTCGAGAATTGAGGTTGAAGATCTATGCCGCTTACTCCAAAAGCATTATGACAAAGTAGACTTTCTCCACGCAGGCTTAAGTCAAGATATCCGCAATATAGTCACAAATAAATTTAGAAATGGACGCATTACCTGCCTTGTTGCCACAGATGTAGCCGCCAGAGGATTAGATTTTTCCAAGGTCACACATGTGATCATGCACCATCTATCAAAAGATCCTGAAGACTATGTGCATCGCTCAGGCAGAGCAGGTCGAGCCGAAAGAGTAGGCACTTCGATCGCATTCGTCACACCGCGCGATCTACCCACTTTAAATCGAATTCTACAAACAATTGCGCGAGAACCGATCTGGATAGGAGAGCCTCCTCCACCCACTACTTCCACACCGCGCCCTCCTCAACGCCGTCGTCCTTACAGACGTACTCCTTAAGTAACAAATAAATAATTTAATCTTAATAAAACATTAAAATTCATTTTATATAATTAAGTTATATAAACTGGAGGTATTAATGTCTGTAAGCTTAAATGATTGGAGCTATTGTTTATCAAGAGCAGCTAATCAGCAAGAACCTGCCTTGATTTGTGAATGTCAGGAAGAGGGTCAAGAAGCTGTAATAGCAACGGTTTCTCAAGAAGATTATAACGAATATATAAAAAATCCAACCTCAGAGAAAATTAGAAAGTTATCTTTCCACGAAATAGTTTCTATTTCTAATAGTTTTGCTACTGTGCCTAGAATTGTAGACTTTGGTGGTGGACCTTGTGTTGCTAATTATTCTGCAAGGGCTAACGCTGAATTAAATATTGAGAACGCTATTCATTTAGATGATATTTTTAAAGTAGATGTTAGGGACTCATTGATGGAAAAAATTAATGATCAATTGAATGGTGTTGAAGAATTTAAAGTGATATCCAGTAGTTTGCAAACAATCTATCAAAGGTCCCAGAGTCGTCGATTAGAAGAAAAAACAAAAAGCATTTGGGGTTCTGTAAAATACTTCTTCTGGTCCTGTTTCTTTGATAAAGGAACCCAAATAAATACGATAAAAGCATCAATTCCTACTGAACAAGGTATTTTGAACACTGCAAATACCGCTATCCGAGAAAGAATAAATTTTAATATCGACTTCTTTGGGGAAGAGATAGGTATTAAAACAAATTCTCAATTCACCTCTCCTTCTGAAGTTAGAACAAAGTGGTTAAAAAAATACGCACCTGACAAATTCAAACAACAAGTGTCAGTGCATGCAGATACCTATCGAACAAGAGTAATCGCGATGTTAAAAATTTGGGAAGATATCCTGAAATTAAATAAAACTGAGAATAGAAGCATTCCAGAACCAAAAATTAGTAGTACTGTCTTACGTATTACAGATTAACTCGTCTCAATGTGGACATTCATGGACGGAAATGGACCTTTATGGACTAGAATGGACAAAGCGCTGTCCATTCTCGTCCATAAAGGTCCATTTCCGTCCATGAATGTCCACTTGTCCTATAAATCTAAAGCTCTAAGAAAATTTAGCCCGTGAAGGATTTCAATACATAGCTCGACTATTCCGCAATGCTTTGCGAAAAAGTCAAGACTATTCCGCAAAGCGTTGCGGAATAGTCGAGTCTAGGAAAAATCTATGGCTGATTATATACATATACTTAGCCATAAGTCATAATTTTAACTGATTATGGCTGATTATATACTTATATCCAGCCATAACTTTCTATTTTTCTTGCTTTTGGCTAAATATAAGTGTATAATCAGCCATAAAAATGGAGTTGGTAATGATTCACGGTAGAGAAAAGGAAAAAGCTTTATTAAAAAGGCTCTTATCCTCTAAGCGAGCTGAATTTCTAGCTATTTATGGTAGACGACGTATTGGTAAAACTTTTTTAATCCATGAATTTTTTAAAAAAGAAGGAGTCTTTTTTGAAGTTACCGGAAGTAATAAAGCACCCATGAAGGAGCAAATAAAAAATTTTTATAATGAATTCAAAGCTCTTTTTCCTGAAGACGCCCCTCCATCCGTTCCTTCCAACTGGACAGATCTTTTTAATCACCTCAAGAATGCAATTTTAAAAATCGATCCAGCAGTCAAATTTATCTTTTTTATTGATGAGCTTCCTTGGCTGGCCACACCTAAATCGAGATTTTTATCTGCTTTGGATTACTTTTGGAACCGGCATCTATCAAATTGTTCGAATGCTATATTAATCATTTGTGGGTCTGCAGCACATTGGATGATTAAGAAGGTAGTCAATGATAAAGGTGGTCTTTATGGTAGGCTAAGTGCACAGATAAAACTAGAATCTTTTACTTTATCTGAAATGGAAAAATTTCTATCTGAAGAGGGAATTCACATTAAACGAAAGCAACTCATAGAACTCTACATGGCTTTTGGAGGTGTAGCAAAGTACCTTACTCATATTTCAGCTGGAAAGTCATCTGCTCAAATTATTAATGATTTATGCTTTACTCCCAATGGATTTTTATTTTCAGAATTTCCGAAGTTGTATGAATCACTTTTTGATGGTTCTGAAAAGCATATAGCTATTATTAGAGCTTTGGCAAAAAAGCGCCGAGGCTTGTACCAGAACGATCTTTTAAAAGAAGCTAATCTTCCTTATGGAGGGACGACAACAACTGTTCTACATGAATTAGAGGAATCGGGATTTATTATGAGTTTTCTCTCATTTGGTAAGGAATCGCGAGAGAAGTTATTTCGTTTAGTCGATGAATATTCATTTTTTTATCTTACTTGGGTAGAAGAAGTGAGAAGTAATATACTCAGAAGTTTTGATAAAGAATATTGGCATAAGATGCATAAGACACCTATCTGGTATGCCTGGTCAGGACATGTTTTTGAAAATATTTGTTTGAAGCATTCTATAAAGATCAAAGAAGCTTTAGGCTTGTCAGGTATTACCACATTAGAAAGTCAATGGCAATATATTCCACCTAAAAGGAGTTTAGAAGAAGGAGCTGAGATTGACTTGGTAATTGATCGAGCAGATGATTGTATTAATCTTTGCGAGATAAAGTTTTGCGATGGAGTATTTGAAATCAATAAAAAGTATGCAGGCAATTTGGAGCGAAAGAAGGAAGTCTTTCAAAAAGTTACTGGTACGCGAAAAACAATTTTTTTAACAATGATCACACCCTTTGGCGTTAAAGAAAATGAGCATTACATTGGACTGGTCAATCAACAGCTTACTTTTGATGCTTTATTTTAGGGGTGAGTCTCTGACTGATAAGCTTCCCAGATAGTTGCAATGGTTTGTGGTAAAGTCATAGGATCAAAAGGTTTTGGGATAATATCAAATGCTCCAAGACGCTTATACTCTTTTATTTCTTCTTTTCGAGATCTCGCCGTCAAAAACACAACAGGGATGGGAGCCAATGAAGGCATTAACTTCAAAGCTTGTAATGTAGAAAGGCCATCCATGTTCGGCATCATGACATCTAACAAGATAAGATCAGGTAGGAAAGATAATGCTTCCTGGATTGTCTCTTGACCGGAATGACAAAATTTAACTTGAACATCTGGCATCATTTCAAAGGAAAATCGAGCAATAGTAATAATATCTTCTTCATCATCAGTAAGAATTATCTTTTTTAAAGCTTTCATAATTTTAATTTTCTAAAGGAAGCTCAAAATAAAAGGTTGTCCCCACCTTTGGGGTCGACTCAAAATAAATCTTACCACCCAATTGTTCAATAAGATTCTTTGTAATGACAAGCCCTAACCCTGTTCCTGCAATTTTTTTACTAATTGAAGAGTCAGCCTGAACAAATTTTTGAAAGATAAGAGGTTGAATATTTTCCGGAATTCCCTCGCCGTGGTCTTTAATTGATATTTTAACATTTTGATCTTGAATTTGGGCTGAAATAGACACTTGGCTTTTGGGAGGTGAAAATTTAATGGCATTGGATAACAGATTATTCATCACTTGTATTAAACGGTTAGAGTCTGTGTTAAGGACAATATTTTCAGAAATATTTTCTGTAACGACTGATACATCAAATTTATTTGCAAATGGCTGGATATCTTTAAGCGATTCTTGAATGACGCTATAAAGATTAAGAAGTTCTAATTTAAGAGAAAGTTTTCCTGCTTCCATTTTCTGGATGTCTAAAATATCATTAATAATTCTTATCAATCGTTCAGAATTATTTAGAGCAATACTGAATAATTGATGTATTTTGGGAGATAACTCTGATGAAAATCTTCCTATAATCAATGCTAATGCTCCTTGGATTGAAGTTAAGGGTGTACGGAGCTCATGATTTACCATTGAAAGAAATTCATCTTTAAGTTTCTCTAGTTTTTTCCCTTCACTTACATCTCTGCTTGCTCCTCTAAAGCCAATAATAGAATTATTGGGTCCATCAATAATTTCTGAATTTCCCTCCATCCAAATATAGGAACCATTTTTGTGATGCCATCGAAGCGTTTGACTAAGCCATCCTCTTTTTCTTTTCACTGCGTCATTAAAAGATTGTATAAAGGTATCTCTATCTTCTTCGTGAATAAGTAAAGCGATATCTATGCTCATGATTTGATCAAGAGCATACCCTAACAAAGACTCTATAGTTGGATTGGAATAAGTTATTTTTCTCTGCAAATCTAAAGCCCAGATCCATTCATTGGTTGTTTCTACAAATGCTTTAAGCTTTTCTTCATTTTCACGTAAAGTTTCCTCGATCTTTTTAACTAGATCTATATTTTGAGCAATTATACTAATTTTTGTTACCTTGCCTGTTTTATCTCGAATGGGAGAGGAAGTCATCTGAACCCAGATATACTGTCCATCCTTATTAATACGCTGTGTCTCAAAAGATTTAATGACTTTTCCACTCCTTACCTCAGCTAAAAGCCAATTGAATTCGTTCTTTCGATCAGGAGGAATTAGTATTTCATCAGTTTTACCAAGAACTTCTTCTACTGAATAGCCTAATAAATCAATAGCCCCCTGATTCCAATTAATAATCTTTCCTTGTAAATCACGACTATAAATAGCATCACGTGAAAATTCAACAATAGCTGCCATTTCATTGCGCATTTTATCATCCTTACTGCGCCAATAAAATTGAGCTATTGAATGGCTGATAGAAGAGCTAAAATTAAGTAGATCAGCTTTCATAGATTCTAAAATTGGCTGTGTACGATATAGTTCGATGATGCCAATAGTTCCTCGCTCATCTAAGATAGGAAAGCCAAATACTCCACGTAAACCATCGATGATAGCTTCAGAGGCGTGTGGCTGAGGCAAATCGGCTGTCAGATTATCTATCCAAAGTGGACGATTCTCAGCCCAGATATTTCCAGGAAATCCCATTCCTTTTGGTAAATAAAGCTGTCTCGACGAATTCGTGAAATGAGGATAAGAAGAACTGGATGAGTGCCAAATAGATAAGCACTCCAATTTATTGACATGATGTTCGGATATAACCCAAAAGGCCCCTATATCCCAATCTAACTTTGTGCATAAAAGTTCTAGTATATGAGGAGAAGCTGATTCTAAAGAATCGGCCTGTTTTAACACATTGGTGATAGCGAATTCTGTTTCGAGTAGATTATGGCTTTCTCGTATAGCTGTAATGTCCCAGCAAATACCGTACATTTTGCGAGGTTCGTTTATATCTTCCTTATTTAAACGCCCTATAAAAAATAGATGATGAATAGTATGATCAGGCCAATATACTTTTACTTCGCTTTGATAAGTAGTCTGTTGGGCGCTTGCTTCTATAATTTTATTTTTTTCGGTTGATTGATCGTTTGGATGCAGATTGTGTATAAGATCTTCTAAATTGCCCTTAAAGTTGGCCGGAGCCAACCCTAACATTCGGGAAGTATAGGCATCCCAAGAAGTTTGGTTAGTAAAAGCATCCCATGTCCAAGTTCCTAAATGAGCAGATGACAGAGCAAGATTTAAATTATTTTTAATCTGCTTAATTTCTCGTAGACGAAAGTAATTAGATTTCCAGTAATGGACAAACGCAGCTAATACCAATGTGTTAAAAATACCTATAAAAAAAATTAAAGCAATGAGAGAGTTATCAATCAATAGGGAATAAGTTTTTTTTCTCGGAGCAACTTTTAAAACAAGTTCATCCTTACCTTTTAATAGCGTAGTTTCGACATAAGGCGTAAAATTACTTTCCCCATATAACATTTCTTTTTCTTTTTCGTTCCAGATTGAGAAAATAAATTGATCGGTAATTACGGAAGGTATAGATCCTTCAAGTAATTTTTGAGAATCTAAAAGATTAAATAGACCTCCTTTAAACACTCCTTTTTCAAATAATGGAAATAAGATGACAAATACATTATCTTCAAATGGAGAGTCGAAATTCAAAATCATCGTAGAAGGCTTTTGCTTGAGCTTTGGGAAAAATACTCTGTTTGCCTCATCTCTTAAAAAAAGAGATGTGCCTATTAGATTCTTAAAATTCTGCAGTGAGACAAGGTAAGTGACTTTCAATTGGTCATTAATCCATCCAATAACCTTATCTTCCTCATAATCAGTAAGATAATTTAAATTTTCGGCTTTCTCTCTTTCATCAAATTTAAAGTCATTTTTAGCTAAATTCAAAAAAAGACGCCTTGTATCTTTTTCATATTGATTTAATTTATTCTCAATTAAGTTTTGTATGGCTGTAGATACATGGAGAGTAACCCTTCGAACAGCTTTTTGCTGATAATTATTTAACCCAGAGCAAAGAAGTATAGTGAGTAGTATCCCGAAAAATATCACTATATAAGCCAAAGAGTCCAAAATAGGAAGAGAGCTTATAAATGAAGTATTAAAGGAAGCAGCTATAATACCTAATCCTAAAATGATGAAACTAATGGCTGTCTGTAGAGAAATCTCATTACTATTAATAAACCCAAAACTAGCTTCAATAGGAGCAAAAAGGCTTAATAATCCAAACAATCCTATACCTAATATGCAAAATCCTAAGCAGTTAAATAATAAGCTTCGAAGGATACTAAGAGGGTTTCTTGAATATAAAATAAATGCTAGACCTCCAAGTAGCATTCCCATCACTGTAATGAGAGGTGGTCTACCAGGGAAATCGGGTTGATTTTCTAATAAAATGTTCTTAAAAAAGAACTGGCTAACTAAAGATATGTTATAGATATACTCGATTATACTTAAAATGCTAATAATGAAGACAAATAGACCTAAAGCTTTACTAAACCAGAGTTTTTTTTCTACAAATATAGATAAAAGAGCTAATCCTAGTACAAATAAACATAAAGAAGTATTAAATTGAATAACGTTAGAAGGAGCTCCTAATTGAATTAAAACTTGTGTATGGGTGAGCCAACCAATCATAGAAATAAATCCGACAAATAAAACGAATACTCCCGCAGATATGGCTATTAATCGAGTAAGTTTAATAGGAGATACAGTAGTATTAAAAAACATAGTGAGTAAGTTTACCTCTAAAAACCCTCCATGTTAAAAACCACACCTCTATTAATTTGTCAAATTAAACGCAAAGGCGCAAAGCCGCAAAGATAAGTTTTTTCTTTGCGGCTTTGCGCCTTTGCGTTTAATTTAGAAGTTGACGGATAGAGTCGAGGAGGTCTTTGAGTTCTTGAGGTGTGGCGTTGGTCAGGGCGGCGTAGACCTTTATTTTAGGTTCGGTGCCGGAGGGTCTGACAATGACTTTACCATCGTTTTCTAGGCGGAAAATCAGCACATCTGACATGGGGAGAGTGGAATTAGGTGCGGGTTTTAGGTAATCTTCTACGGCGAGGACTTTGCGTCCATGGAATTGTGTGGGGAGCTTAGTTCTGAGCAGAAGCATCGCCTTTTCCATGCTCTCTTTTCCTTCTTTAGTTTCTGGATAGGAAATGGATAATAATTCTTCGGTATAGTGGCCATACTGATCGTAGAGCTTCTCAAGTAAATCAATTAGTGTTTTACCTTCTAGTTTAGCTTGCAAGGCGACTTCTGCGATGAGTGCGCAACTAATAATGGCATCTTTGTCTCTTACAAAGGTTCCAAAAAGATATCCATAAGATTCTTCTGCTCCAAACAGATATGTATAGGCATCTGCTGGATTATTTTCCCATTGACGTATCTTCTCGACAACATACTTAAAGCCGGTTAAGACCTCAAAGCAAGTGACATTATATTTTTTCGCTATGGCCTTAAAGAGATCTGTAGTGGTAATGGACTTGACGCAGGCTCCTTTTGGAGGGAGTCGGTTCTGTTTGGATAAGCCTTCCAAAATATGATGTAGGCATAAACATGCGATCTGATTTCCGTTCAACAGATGAACCTTATCCTGATGGAGCACTGCTACACCCACTCGGTCTGCATCGGGGTCGGTCGCTAAAAAGATATCTCCATAATCGCGTTTAAGCTGTGCCATGCCAAGCTCCATAGCAGCGGGATCTTCGGGATTAGGTAGTTTTACGGTTGGAAATCGTCCGTCTGGTGTGGCCTGTTCTTTAACGACTTCGACATCGGTAAATCCCCAGCGATGGAGCGCTTCTGGTGCGAGGGTAATGCCTGTTCCATGAAAAGGGCTGTAGATAACTTTCAGCTTATTTCCAAAGCGTCGGTTTTCGTCGGGATGGAGTTGTAGAGATGTCATAGCAGCTAAATAGGCAATATCTATCTCTGTACCTTCAATGATTATCAAAGGATTATTTAACGAGGGAACGCTTTTTACTTTGCTGGGCGAAGTCACTTTTTCTACTTCTGCCATAATACCTTTGTCGTGGGGTGGCAGTACCTGAGCGCCATCATTCCACGAAACTTTATAGCCATTGTAGGCTGGGGGATTATGGGAGGCTGTAATCATGACTCCTGCGGTGCATCCTCTGAGGCGTACACCAAAAGAAACGAGTGGTGTGGGGCGTAGGTCTTGAAAGAGATGGGCTTCGATGCCATTGCCTGCAAAGACTTTTGCTACCTCTTCGGCAAATAATTTTGAGTTTTCTCTCGAATCGTAGCCGATCATCGCTCGATGGTTTTTTAGCTCTTTGGGTACGGGCTGTTTAAGAATATAGTTAGCTAGTCCTTGTGTGGCTGCGCGTACGGTGTAGACATTCATGCGGTTTGAGCCTATGCCCATGAGTCCGCGCATACCGCCAGTACCAAAGTGTAGATGAGTATAAAAGGCATCCACAAGTTTTTCTGGATCGGATTGAAGCCAGTCGCGAATAGTCTGTTTTGTCTTAGGATCGTAGTCTTCATCAAGCCAGGAATGGATATTTTTCTTGGTAGTTGGATCCATATTTTCAACAGATTTTGTGGTCATACTACTCTTCTTGTGGATGGTTGTTAGTATATACTTCTAGCTGTGCATCGATTTCTTGTTGCGAAACCTTGGGAGCATCGGAGCGGATTCCTTCACAATGGTAGGCAGTCTCTTGCCAGCGTTCAGGTGATTCCACTAGCTCGGGCCACCAGGGATAAGTGCTGCATTGAATGGGTCGTACGGGATAGATCTTGCACTTTTTTCCTTCTAAAAAAATGCAATCAAAATTACCAGCTTTTTCTAGCAACGAGTAGCGATTTCCTACTTTTCGTAAATATTTTTTAGAAAATTCCTCTAAGGGAATTTTTAAGTAATCGGAAATCGCTTGGATATCTGCCTCAGAAACCCAGACATACCCAGGCGATCCAGTGCAGCATTGACCACATCCAGTGCATTCAAAGCGTAGCCCCTCCTTATACCAGGGGCTTGTATCAGAATTAAAAAGAGGAAGAGAACTTTTACTCACGATCTTTCATGATTTGGCGAATTCCTGCGACAACAAAAAGGAGGAGAAACACTATGCAGATAATTCCGACAACACCTGCCTCAACCTGTAAGCTTCCAGCGATAGAAATCATAGAATAACTAATATTAATTTCTATGTTATAATAGAGTCTAAGGAGATTATTAGCTATCTCCTTTTTATATATTCTAATCCGGGGAAACCCAGGAGGATCTTATGAAAGATGCCATCCACCATCTCAAACAAATTCAAAAAAAAATAATTCAAGATAGTCGAAAAGATTGGCCAAGAAGCAATGATAAATCCTCAAAAGTAGAAAAAAATAACGGGATGGATAATGAAGCTGCGCGTAATAGCATGGCTTCGGGAGAGTATGGCTTAGCTAAAAACAGAGCTAAATAATAAGTGTAACTCCAAAAATACTCTTTATAGGTTTTTGTGTGCTGAATTTTTCCTAGGATATGCACTAGTTTTTTTAATATCTATTAAAATAATTAGTTATATATTATAATAAATCTTAAGAAGAGATCCTTAATTAAGGAGGTCTTTTTCTATGAGTTCTAATGTTAATAACAATTATATTGACCCTTCAGTGGGCTATTTTGGTAAATCTAATGCAACAGATCCTGTGTTAGGTACGCAAATCAATAACGTGGGTGATATTAAAGAAGCTATTGTAGTCGCTGGTTTTGCTGGACTTGATAGTGCAAGTAATAATAATCCAAATGATCCAAATAATTCCAGCAGTAGTGGTATATCAAGTCCGCCACCAATCGATCAGCAAAATGCGGATTATTGGGCCGCTAGAGCACAAAATAGAAACCTGCGTAATGTCAATAACAGGATATAATTTTGGAGATCGCTTAATTTGTAATTAAGCGATCTCTTTATATTTTCTATCTGTACAATTTTTAAGTAAAAAATGATTAAACGCAAAGACGCAAAGGCGCAAAGAATTAAATTTTTTCTTTGCGCCTTTGCGTCTTTGCGTTTAATCATTAGTGGGTATGCCTGCCCATCCTGTTCTTTTTTCTTACGCTGTCTCTTCTTCGTCTTCTGGAGCTTTTCCAATTAAGACTTCGGTTAAAAGAATAACAACCGCAGCGGAAGCTGCATGCGTTAATGAGCGTTTAACCACCTTTGCTGGATCAATCACTCCTGCATCAAGAAGGTTTTCGATACGTTCGGAGATGGCATTAAACCCAAAGTTTTCAGGCTTGTCCTGTAATTCGTAGATCATCACAGAGCCATCATGACCCGAGTTAGCTACAATTTGTTTAAAGGGTGCTTCACAAGCTTGGAACACAATCTTTGCCCCTAAGGCTTCATCACCTTTCAAATTAAGCTTGTCGATCTCTTTGCGTGCATTAAGCAGAGCAATTCCACCACCAGGCACAATGCCTTCTTGCAATGCAGCGCGTGTGGAGTTAAGGCTATCTTCGTACATGGATTTTAATTGTTTCATCTCACTTTCGGTAATGGCTCCGACGCGAATAACAGCCACTCCGCCTTTGAGTTTGGCTTTGCGCTCTTCAAATTTTTTCTTCTCGTAATCGCCAGTCGACTTAGAAATTTCATTCTCTATCTGCTTAACGCGTGCATCGATTTTTGTAGCATCGCCGCCGCCATTAACAATAATAGTACTATCTTTTGAAATGACAATGCGCTCTGCGGTGCCTAAATGAACGGTATTCACATCTTTCATGTTAATGCCGATCTCGTCGCTGATGACTGATCCGCCAGTAACTACTGCGATATCTTCCAAGAGCGCTTTACGACGGTCTCCAAATCCTGGTGCCTTCACAGCAGCCACTTTTAGAGTTCCACGGAGTTTATTAACCACGAGTGTAGAAAGTGCATCACCCTCTACATCTTCTGCGATGATTAAGAGAGGTTGGGCAGTTGAAGCTGCGCTTTGTAGGATCGGCAGAATTTCGTGCACATTGACCACCTTGCGGTCGATGATCAAGATCTGTGGATTATCTAATACGACAGTCATCTTGTCAGCATCTGTGCAGAAGTAAGCGCTTAGATAGCCACGGTCAAACTCCATCCCTTCTGTTTTCTCAATGTATGTAGTGGTGCCTTTTGCCTCTTCAATGGTGATAACTCCATTTGTACCTGCCTGCTCGACAGCCTCTGCAATCATCTTTCCAATTTCGGTATTTCCTGAAGCGGATACTGTCGCAATATTACGTGTAGCCTCGGCATTTTTAATAGGAATAGCATGCTTCTCAATCGATTTAATGATCGCATCAACAGCTTTATCCATACCGCGCTTGAGAAGGGTAGGGTTAGTTCCTGAAGAAATAAGCTTTATTCCATGAGTCACCAGAGCAGATAAGAGCAGCATCCCTGTTGTTGTTCCATCGCCGCAATTTTCTTTAATTTTTTGGACAACCTCTTTAGCCATGCTAACACCCATATTTTCATATTGGTCAGCTAAAGAAATTTCTTTAACGATGCTTGCACCATCATTTGTAATAGAAGGTGCGCCCCAGCTTTTTTCCAAGCCTACATTGCGTCCTTTTGGACCAAGTGTACAAGAGACAACATCGGCTAGCTTTTTAATCCCTTTAAGCAGTAGTAGACGGGAATCTTCTTCGAATATCAATTCTTTTGGGTTGGCTGTAGCCATAGTCATAACTCCTTAATGACGTTTTGAAAAAAATCTCGATAATAGCCCTTTTTTAGCCTTGACCTGCCCTTCATTAGAGTCCAGTTTTTGCATAGAGAGCCTAAAACCTATATCAAGGGCTTGAATAGACGAGGTGATCGCTCCAATGGCTATCCCGTCGACACCTGCTTCTGCATAGGCTAAAGCGGTATCTGGGGTCATTGGAACGGATGATTCTACATAAATTTTTTTACCTGCACCATGTCCTTTCTGAGCAAACTCAGTAACGTCATCAGGTGACATGCCTAATAATACAATCGCATCTACGGCAGTATTAAGAGCGACATCAAATAGTTCTTCTCGGGAGACTTCTATTTCAATAACGCTATTAGGATAAGCTTTTTTAGCCATTTCTACGGCTGCTGGTATCGCTTTACTAATCGGAAGGCCCATACAGGCTAAATGGTTGCCTTTGATAATAAATCGGTCATCAAGTGTAAAGCGATGATTATGCCCTCCACCCATACGAACAGCATATTTTTCCAGCGCGCGTAATCCTGGCAATGTTTTACGTGTATCCAAGATAGCGCAGGGATGTCCCGCTACTTTTTTGACATACTCTGCAGTAGTAGAAGCAATTCCTGAAAGATGCTGAAGGAGGTTTAAAGCGCAGCGCTCACCCGTCATAATCCCGCGAGCAGGGCCTGACACCTCGGCAACGGAAGCGCCAGCTAATTGAAAAGATCCCTCTTTTACAAGTAGTTTTACAGTTATCTGTGGGTCAATCTTCTGAAATAATGGCTCTAAAAGTGCAAGTCCGGCGATCAGTCCTTTTTGTTTGATCAGAAAGGTACCTTGGATCATCAAATCTGCTGGGACGCATGTATTTGTAGTAATATCGCCCTTCTCACCTAGATCTTCGGTAATGGCTAGGGAGAGAATATGATTAATGTCTGACTCTAGCTGCATACAACGACCATTTATTGTTTGGAAATGAATCTACTATAAACAATAAGGAGGGAAAATAGCAAGTGCTTTAGCAGACGGGTTGATAAATTGCCAAGTTAAAATTAAACGCAAAGGTGCAAAGCCGCAAAGAAAAAATTCTCTTTGCGGCTTTGCGCCTTTGCGTTTAAATTAATTAGTAGTTCACACCGAGAGATAGTCCCACTACTTCTTTAGTCTGCTTAATATCTACATCACCGCCACCGAATGGCAGTGGAGGAATAGCATTCTTACCCTTGATCAGTCTCTCAAAACCATGCGCATAATAAGTGCTTATCTCGATTAGCCCATTGGGGCGCCACGAAAAACCACCCATCACAAAGTTACCTGCAGGATCATGAGTAAGTATGTTAACAGCAGTCTGAGATGGCTCTATGGTGCTTTTTGCAAAGCGGCAACCAGCTCGCACAGTCCAAGCGCAGTTGATATCCCAGTCTACACCAAAACGATAAATCCATTGAGAGCGCCAGCCGAATCCCGCACCCTCTTCATCACCAAGCTTATGAGTAAAGAGATTCGGGAGAAGAGGAGTATGCAAGGAATGAACACGGTTCCAGCCTAGATACTGTACATCAAAGCTTGCGCTAGCACAGGGGATAAAGCGATAAGTAATTCCCGCAGAAACGATCGGAGGAATCTTTAACAAACCCTTCTGAGCTAAAAATCCACGATATTTATGAAAACGCCCCATCGTTGTTGTAGGCTGATAGGCTGCCCCTACACTTAAACAAGGCATGATGTCCCATTTGAAACCTACAGTAAAGTTTACACCATGCGCATAATCATACCCCTTATTCGTCACAAAACCAGGATATCTCGAAAAAGAGGGAAGACCTAAAGGAGGATGATCAAGAAATTCAAGACCCTCTACCTTCAGGCGATGAATCATATAGTTGAAGGAAGCACCTACGCTAAAATTACAGAACTTTACCGCTAAAAGAGGTGAAAATGTCTCGTGGATATATTCCAGTCCCAAATGAGAAGTGCCTAGCAGCGGAAAATTAGTTCTATATGTTGTCTTGGAGGCATTTCTATTAAAAACCACCAAACCTACTGCCAATTCCCAATCACCCCAACATAAATGCTTATTGATTCCAAACTCAGGACAGAAGAAATCTTTTCGATGGTATGCAGGAAAAGTCCCGTTCACATTAGGGATAAAAGGGTTAAGATTTCCTTTGATCGTAGTGTCACCCTCATCATGAATCCAAGTAACAGCCACATCAAATCTATCGCCTATATCCGTAATGCCTGCAGGGTTATATGCCCCCGCCATCGCATCTTGAGGGTAAGCGACTCCAACAGCTCCCATACCAGTTGCTTTCACACTGGCAACAAGAGCATCTAACTCATTTGCTGGAGACATCAGAGAACAGACACATAGTAGAGCCGTCAAGAAGCTCGAACATCTAGGAAAAAACATAGTCATACCATCTGAACTTTAGTGGTGATAAAAATAAACTTTTGTGTCGCTTAAAATTCTTCTTCATCGGCCTGGAGGCTAAGCCCAATTCTCTGAGCAAAAGTATTGCAAACATTCCCAACAAATTTAATGAGCCCTATGAAAAGATACATTAAGTAAAACATGATACCGTTGTCTTGTAGACACGTATTTCATCGATACAGTATCAAATGGAAATTAGCAAGAACTTTTTTTATTAATAAGAGCATACAATTCGTTACGGCTCATATTAAGTCTTTTAGCCAGAATTCTTAACGCCTCTTGATGTGACATGTCCTCTTCTGCATGCTCAAGCTTTAATTCAAAATGCCCAATAAGCAGCACAATCTCTCCCTTGGGAGGATGCTGCTCATAATGCTCCCTCACTTCCTTTGCAGATCCCCAACGGATCTCCTCATACACCTTAGTCAGCTCTCGACAAACGGCAACAGGTGCACTTTCCGTCAATGCACATAGCGCTTTAAGAGTCTTACTTAACCGAAAAGGAGACTCATAACACGCTGTCGTACCAGGATAGGCCAACGCATCTTGAAGAGCCTGCTTCAATGCTCCCTGCGACTTGGGCAGAAAACCAATAAACTGAAACCGATCCGTAGGTAACGGAGAGGCCGACAAAGCCGCAATCACGGCAGATGGCCCAGGAATGGGCACAACGGGAATATCTGCTTGATGACATGCTACAATGATCTGATGACCCGGATCGGAGATACCAGGAGTTCCCGCATCACTAATCAGCGCTACTCTCTTACCATCAAGTAAATCTTTTAATACCTGATCTGTACGCGACGCCTCATTATGCTGATGATAACTATACAAAGGCTTATTTATGGAATACTTAGTCAGAAGAGGTCCACTATGTCGCGTATCCTCACAAAGAATATAATCGCACTCTTGCAACGTAGCCACCGCCCGGTACGTAATATCTGCAAGATTGCCTATAGGTGTGGAAATAATGAACAACATAAGGTGGCACCCAGATTTGAACTGGGGAATGGAAGCTTTGCAGGCTTCTGCCTTACCACTTGGCTATGCCACCAGAAACTTCAATTGTTATAGTGGCCACTGCCTGATTTCGTCAAGGGAAAAATAAAAAAGACTCCTTTCGGAGTCCTTTTTATTTCTTCGCTCTTTTAGACGTTGTTACAGATCGAATGTTGGTTAAGAAGTACTTGTGTGTACTCATCGCTATCATTGTTAATGGACTTTTCTTTACTTTTATCATCTGGATCATGCTTAGAAGGATTATCTTCTATACGTGTTATCTTAATTCTTTGTCTAATAGGATTTTGATTGAAAGTGATAGTACGATCGGGAGGTGATGATGGAGAAGATGTCGAGGTTGGTACTGAAGCAGAGCTTGAAGAAGATGAACTACTCGAAGAAGATGAAGATGAACTATTTAAAGAGGCTTGACGGTTTCGTTCCAAACCATGAGCTTGATGATGCAAACTTAGATATGTGTTTGTTAAACCATCTATGTTTGACATAACCTTTTTTGCTACTTCCTCTTGTAATTCTGCCTTTTTATTGATTGCTTTTTGCTTAGGCTGGGGATTTCTCATCATGTAGCAGCCGAATGCACCTGCTATAATGCCAAATGCGATATTCTGTGGAGTTGTACAGAATAGTGCAGTTGTGCAGAGAGCAAATCCAATAGCTTTAAGAACTGGATGCATCTCTTTCAGTCTTTTTGGCACAAATTCTGTAACTTTTGGAGTAGCTTGTGCAGCTAATAGGCAAACGCCATGAGCGATTGCTGTAGGGATAGCAGCAGCGGCAAGTAATCCTGCTTCAAGGATTAGTTCTGCAGCTTTACCATAACGTGAACTCTGTTTAAAATTTTCTTTGATGTTGCTTAAATTGGTCGCAACGCCTGTTGCATATCCTTTTATAATACTAGTCATAAAATTAACCTCTTGTTAATTGTTTGTTAAATTATTAAATAGTATATCTTAATTTTATTAAGAATTTGTTAAGAATAATATTATTTTTAATTTTAATGTAAAAGAATTTTAGCAGACTTGACTTTTGAACTCTCAACAGGTATGAATGTAAGTCAACTTTTCTATGGAGTGTGGTTCAATGCCAGAGCAGAAAGATCCAACACATGTTTACGTCGGTCCATCCATTTTAGCATGCGACTTTGCCCATTTGGCTAAGGAAGCTGAAAGAGCTGTTGCAGCAGGTGCCGATTATTTGCATGTGGATATCATGGATGGTCACTTTGTCCCCAATCTAAGTATGGGTCCTCAAGTCACAGCCGCAATCAATCGTGCCACAGATATCTTTTTAGATGTCCACTTAATGATCTATAACCCTTTTGACTATGTAGAGCGCTTTATCGAAGCAGGCGCTGACAGAATTACCTTTCATTTTGAAGCTACTGAAGATGTTACCGAAACTCTAGAATATATCCGAAAATGCAATATTCAGGCAGGCTTGGCCTTTTGTCCGGAAACATCTGAATCCATGGTGTTAAAATATTTAGACAAATGCGATCTTATTCTTTTAATGACT
>JABDDJ010000018.1 GCA_013287645.1 Chlamydiota bacterium
CTTTAATTTTAAAATCTCCTTGTGGGGTGTAATAAACTGGATAATGCGCGTTTTGCAAATGGCATACTGCGAAAGTTTCCCGCACTTTTCCGATCTTACTATGCTCAAGCATCTGAGTATAGTCTGCAAAGAGCAAATTTGTATTTTCGGGATAGAGTTTTATCGGATTTTTTAATGAAGCGCTTCCAGTTTTATCTGAATAAAGAAATCGTATTAAACCTGCCTCGTGAAGACATTGTAAATACATGGAAACATTCTCAAAGTCTTTGCCTAAACGTGACGAAAGCTTGGAGGCATTTAATTCCCCAGGATTAGTACTCAATACGAATTTAAATAACCTTTCGATAAGTCCAAGTGTGGGGGTTTTCAAGGTATGCAGTGTACCGATGTCTTCATAGATAGTCTTTTGAGAAATATTTTGGATGGCTTGAAATTTTTCTCGATCTTGCGTGAACGTGTAGAAAAAAGGGTAATAGCCATCTCGCAAGTACTGATCAAAATGTTTTAAAATTTGAGGAACATCTAGACTCTTTGAGATTGCAACAGGATCATTTAATATCTCCTCCAAACTATAAACAGGAAGTGTTAAGTTAAATTGAAACTCTAGATATTCTCTAAAAGAAAACCCGTGAAGATCATAAAGGGTAACTCTTCGCGATAAATCGTACTTGCTCTTGATTAGATCGATGGTTGAACTACCAGAAAAAAGAATCTTAAAATCGAGATAGGTGTCGTAAATATTTTTTAATTCCTGGTTCCAGTTGGGATATTTGTGGATCTCATCAATGCATAGAAGGCGAATATCTGTTTTTTTATGAAGCTGGTCGACTAGATCGATCAACTTATTTTCCAGAAAATAGAGATTATCTGCCGAAACGTAAAGTGCCGTTAGTTCTTTTTTTAGCACTGTATGTAGCAGAAAGGTTGTTTTTCCTACTCCTCGCGATCCGACTATTCCATTTATTCGATTATCTAGAGTGATATCTTGAAATAGGCTTCTTAGATAAAAGGGGAGCTTTTTAAACTCTTCAAGGATAATTCTCTGAATTTCAAAGAGTTGATGCATAATTTTGATTCGTTAGGTTATAACCTAATGATATCATACAATTTATTAGGTTGCAACCTAATAGATTATGAATCCCAGGCATGCAAGATGGTTTGCATATCGTCTTTGACTTCTTGGGGTACGGATGCTGTCAAAGCGAGGGTGCGAAAGGCATCTCGATCGGCAAGGTTTGTCAGGCCTTCGCAGCAGAGGGACAAATAGCCTGCAAAGATGGGATGGGCCTTGACATCGAGATTATGTAAGATATCCCAGCATGCTTGTGCTATCTCTTCGTCGTCTTCAAAAGCGACAAGCGCTATTGCTACGCGTATGTTATCTTCCGTAATGGTACGGCTACGCAACACTTTGAGTAAAAACTCTTTGGCTGGCTCTCCTATATGCCAAAGGGCACTAATGGCGACATCTTCATTGAAAAAATCATGGCGTCCTATGGATTCAAAGAGGGCAATAATAGCTCGCTTATCGCCAATTTTCTGCAGGCAGGCAAGGGCATTTCCTGGCGCTAAGCCATATCCTGGATAGAGGGGATCGTAATATTCATCGCTATCTATCAGCTCAATAAGAGAGGGGACGATCGCTCCTTTTTCAGCAATGATAGCGGCCATCTCCTCTTCTGGAATGGCTTCTTCAGTGAGTACTAAATCTGCTATCAGCAGGGGATAGCGATGCTTGGGATTGCGGACCTCATAGATTTCTCGGAGGGTTTTATAAACGGCTCGGACTTCAGCTACTTTTTCGGCATCACTGCCTGTGAGTAATAGTGTAGCAAGATTTGTCCCGAACTGTTCTTCGTAAGCGGCTAACTCTCTAATGCGCTCAATAGAAATATCCTCTGCGATACCTATGCCTTCGTTTTCATAATACTCTAGCATTATGGAAAACTGTCCGGCAAAATGGCAGTCGCGATGCATGATAATATTGGCATCTTCTTCGTAATTTAGGGGAAATCCTGGGTCTTCTGTGTAGTTTTCTTCTGGATCCATCATCTTTCTATTTTGTCTGTGTAACAGCTTTTAAAACTAGGTCTGCATTATAACTTGAGCGCACAAATGGCCCGCAGTACATATGGGGAATGCCTATGCTGCGTCCATAATTTGCATAGCATTCAAATTGTTCGGGTGGAACAAACGCTTTGACTAAAAGCTTACGATGGTTCGGTTGCAGGTATTGCCCGATAGTAACGATATCACATCCTGCATTTTTTAGGTCATGCAATGTAGCAAAAACTTCGTCTTCTGTTTCGCCTAATCCAACCATAATGCCTGACTTGACAAACATGTTAGGGGTCTGTTTATGCTTTTTGGTATAAGCAAGGAGGGATAGTGTTCTATCGTAGGTGGCTTTATGGCGTACGCGGGGGGTGAGTGTGCGGACGGTTTCGATATTGTGATTAAAAATTTCGGGCTGTGCGGCTAAGACGGTATTCCAAGCAGCCTCAGATCCTCCTAAATCGGATGTGAGTAGTTCGACTGTTGAGTTAGGTGAGAGCTTGCGTATCTCTGCGACGACCTGGGCAATATGGGCTGCGCCACCATCGGCAATATCATCTCTAGCGACCATGGTAACAACTACATGCGATAATCCTAAGGCCTTTGCCGACTCTGCAACTCGTCGAGGCTCGTCGGCATCTAAGGGTGGTGGGGTTGTGGATGTGGCGATATCGCAAAATCCGCAAGCGCGTGTGCACTCTTTTCCCATCACGAGAAAAGTGGCTGTCTGGCGGGACCAACACTCCCAGCGGTTAGGGCATTTGGCTTCTTCACATACTGTGTGGAGGCGCTGGCTGTTAAGGAGGCTTCCGGTTTGTTGGAGGTGATTTCCTGTGGGCAGTTTACGATGTAACCAGGAGGGAAATCTTCCCAACGGTGCATCCTCTTGCTGCTGAGGATTGGGTGGAAGGACGTTTAGACGTTTGCGCTTGACCTGGGGCTGTGTATTGAAGGCTTCAGTATCGTGCATAGTCTATTTTTTCTTTCCTCTTGGGGGTAGGTGTAATGGTGTATTGTTCGCGACAAGGGCTGCTTCAAGCCACGCCTCTGCTACTGTTGGATGGGCGTGGATAGTTTCAATGACACTTTCGACAGTGAGCTCATTGGCGATGACAACTCCCATTTCGGCAATAAGGGCGGAGGCGTCATGGCCGACAACTTGTGCGCCCAGGATCTGTCCGGTGCGTTTGTCGGTGACGATTTGGGCAAAGCCATCTGTCTGTAGGGTGGCTTGGGATTTGCCTAATGCTTGGAAGGGAAAGGCGCCTACGGTGGCTTGATAACCTTGTTCTATGGCTTTTTCGAGCGTTAATCCGACTGTGCCGATCTCGGGAACTGTAAAGATGACGGATGGAACGGCGTTATAGTGCATGACAGCGCTTCTTTCTCCTGCGGCATGACGTGCTGCGACAATTCCCTGGTGAGTGGCGACATGAGCTAGCCACCAGGTGGAGGCAATATCTCCAATGGCATAGATACCTTCTGTAGTGGTCTGCATATGTTCGTCGACTTTGACGAGTCCGTTTTCTTTGACTAAGATGCCTGCATTTTCCAGACCTATATCTCGGGTATTCATAGACCTTCCCACGGCAACTAGGGCGATATCTGCATCGAGAGGATCTTGGCCTGCGACGCGTACACGCACTCCTTGAGGGGTATTGTCGATGCCCTGGACCATGGCTTGGGTATGCATGGTGATGCCTTTGCGCTCAAATGCTTTGGTGAGGGCAGTGGAAACGCTTTGGCATTCCATGGGGATGATGCGTGTTAGCATTTCGACAATAACGACTTCTACTTTGAAGGCATTGAAAAGTGAAGCAAACTCGCATCCAATGATACCGCCGCCGATAATAATAATTTTTTTAGGAAGCTTGCGAAGGTTTAAGAGCGCTGTGGAGTCGAGCACTTTGACATTATCACAGGGGAAGGCCGGAATATTTCGCGGCTCGGATCCTGTAGCAATAATAATTTTATCTGTGCGGATGAGAGCATTATCTTGGCCGATCACTTTGACTTCTTTAGGCGAAAGAAGTTTGCCGACACCTTTGAAAAGAGTGATATTATTGGCCCGAATTAATCCTTCGAGACCTTTTCTGACTTGAGAGACAACCGCATCCTTCCTATCGACCATCTTGGAATAGTCATAAGTAACCTGACCTACCTGAATGCCGAATTCATCCGCATTCTTGATATTGTCTAGTACAGCAGCGGTGGCAATCAAGGCTTTTGAGGGAATGCATCCTCGGTTTAGGCAGGTTCCGCCCAGCTCATTTGCTTCGATGAGAGCGACTGAAAGGCCAAGTTGCGCTGCCTTGATTGCAGCGGGGTAGCCTCCAGGGCCACTACCTATGACGACAAGGTCGAATTTTTTAGCTTTTTCATCCATTTTAGCGTTCTCTTTTTAACTTATCATATTAAAATAAATAATCTTTTGGTAATAAAATATACTTTATGGCACATTAAGGTTTAATCATTTTACGGCCGCTATGAGTCCAATACCGAAACAAAAACTGTGTTGGCAATGCGAGGGTAATGTAAATCATCATGATGAAAATTGCCCTTACTGTGGCGTCTACCTAAATCCTGAAGAAAATGATGAGGTGAGAGATACTCATCACTTCATTCCGCCCTATAAACCAGAGATTCCAGAAAGTATTGCTTCGGATCAGGTGAAGGTTCCAGAACAGGAGTCGGTTCATGGAATTTTTGATTATGTTAAACCATTGATGTTCTTACTTTTAGGTTCAACTTTAGCAATTTTTTCCTTTATACTTTTTCTCTTCAACACGAACGGCGTTTTCACCCTGCAATGGAATGCCAACATCTGGTATCTCTACCTAATTGTTGGCCTCCCTCTGCTATGGTGGGGGTGGCGCTCTCTGCGCCACGCTGATTCTGACGGTTAAGGTTAATCGTCTTCTCCAGGCTGGTATCCACAGCATTTTTTGTATTTTTTCCCGCTGCCGCATGGACATAGATCATTGCGACCTACTTTTGGCCCACTCACGACAGGTACTGGAGTTGATTTCTCTTCTTCTGCTTCTGGCTGAGGCTGGGGAAGGACTTCTTCTTGTTCCATCTCTTGGACAAGTGAACGCTGTGTCTCAAGCTGAAGCTTGCGCAGGAGCATTTCGATAGGTGGAGCTTCTTGGAATATGATCTGGAAGCGGAAGAGTCCATTAGAAATCTCTGTGTAGAGACTTGTGCTAAAGTCTTCGAAGACTTTAAAGGCCTCATGTTTGAACTCTAGTAGAGGATCGCGGTTTCCTAATGAGCGCAGAGTAACTTCAGCGCGTAGATGATCCATAGCTAACAGATGCTCTTGCCAGCGTTCATCGTTTTTGCGGATCATTAAATTGCGCATAGCGACAAAGGCTGGTGGAGGAGCTCCAGGAGCAATCATATTAGGTGGTACTTTTGCATTTTCACGCTCGACTTTTTCGTGGAAAGCCTTGATGAGTACTTCTGCAGCCTTTTCTTCCATCGCTGGCCCATCGGCTAGGTCATCATCAAAAAATCCGTTGTCAAAAGTAATAGGGAAATGTTGCATGAGATAGCGTCCATAGCCCTCTGGATCCCATCCGCCTTCTTCAGAGCGGCTCCTGAAATGATTCATTGCAGCATGGCCGCAAACAGTACGAATTACCTCTTCACCTAAGCTCACAATATCATCAGTATGCAGGATATCATTACGGAAGGAATAGACCTCTTGACGCTGCTTGTTCATGACGTCGTCGTACTCTATTGTATGTTTACGGATGGTGTAATTGCGTTGTTCCACTCGCTTTTGGGCGGTT
The DNA here is from genome assembly GCA_013287645.1 of Chlamydiota bacterium. Taxonomy (GTDB): domain Bacteria; phylum Chlamydiota; class Chlamydiia; order Chlamydiales; family JABDDJ01; genus JABDDJ01. The sequence goes on from JABDDJ010000018.1 coordinate 5,853, forward strand.
TCAATCGAGCGGTTGAGGATACTGGCGGAGATAGGCTCTCCTTCGGGCGGGCGGAAGCGTTGCAGGATAGCTGTAATGCGCGGTGAGGCGAACAGACGTAAAAGCTGATCTTCAAACGACACAAAGAACTTTGAAGAGCCTGGATCCCCCTGACGGGCAGAACGACCTCTTAACTGTCTGTCAATACGTCTTGACTGGTGGCGCGTTGTGCCAAGCACATGCAATCCGCCCCTCTGAGCTATGCCCTGTCCTAGTTTAATGTCTGTACCGCGGCCTGCCATATTGGTGCTGATGGTGATAGCTCCTGGTTGACCGGCGTTGGCAATGATTTCGGCTTCTTTTTCGTGATATTTAGCGTTTAAGATAGTGTGAGGAAGGTTATTTTGCTTAAAAATCCTCGATAGTTTTTCAGAGACTTCCACAGATTCCGTTCCAATCAGGATTGGCCGTCCCTTTTCATGGATCTCTCTGACCTCTTTGAGAATCGCATTATATTTTTCCCGTTCAGTCATGTAGATTTCGTCATTGGTATCCGTACGAATGCACTTTTTATGCGTAGGGATAGTGAGGACATCCAGCTTATAGATCTGCTTTAGTTCTCCCGCTTCTGTTCCGGCGGTGCCTGTCATTCCTGCCAGTTTCTCATACATCCGGAAAAAGTTCTGCAGAGTAATTGTGGCGTAGGTCTGCGTCTCTTCCTGGATCTTTACCCCTTCTTTCGCCTCTATGGCTTGGTGTAGACCATCTGAGAATCGTCTGCCTGGTTGAGGGCGGCCTGTGTTTTCGTCAATGATGATGATCTTGCCATCCATGACGATATAGTCGACATCTTTTTCCATGAGTAGGTGTGCCCGTAGCAGTTGACGCAAGTTGTGCGCACGCTCTTTTCTCAAGGCGTCTTCTTGTTGGATAGCTAGTTTACGCTGAACTTTCGTTTCTTGATCCAATTCAGGATCATTATCGATTTTAAGGTACTCTTCACTGATATCCATCATCACAAAGTCGTTGGCTTGATCAGGGGCTGAGAGCTCTTGCCACTTGGCGATACCTTTATCGGTCAACTCGAAATCGCTTGTTTTTTCATCGACAATGAGGAAGAGTTCGGCCAGGGAATTGGCTTTTTCGATCTTGTTTTGGTCCGAGTAGAAGTAAAGGTCCCACTTATCGACGGCAGCGCGAAGATCGGGATTTTCCCGTGATCTTTTAAGCACTTTGTTGCGGGGAGTGCCCTTGCTGACCAGCCAAAGCTTACGGAGGGCCTCTTTTTCATCAGCGAGCTGTTCTTTACTTACTTGTGAGGTATCACGAGCCTCTTCATCGAAGAGATTCCCTTTTTCCAGAGCTTTACGTGCGTCAGAAGCAATCCGATTACATAATTCACGTTGCATTTTGACCAGTTCGGCCACACGGTCCATGAGCTGATCGTACATTTGACGGCTTTCGGAAACCGGTCCAGAGATTATTAAGGGAGTACGCGCTTCGTCGATTAGAATAGAGTCCGCTTCGTCGATAATGGCGTAGTAGAAGCCTCGTTGGACCTGATCTTCTTTACGCATAGCCATCGAGTTATCGCGCAGATAATCGAAACCGAATTCTGCTGCTGTTCCGTAGAGAACGTCACAGGCATAGAGAACATGCTTCATCTCGAGAGGCGTCTCATTCAGAAGAGACCCTGTCTTCATCCCTAGCCAGCGCAGGATAGAGCCTACCCACTCATTGTCACGCTTAGCTAAGTAATCGTTGACGGTGACAAGGTGAACGGGTTTGCCGGTGAGAGCGTTTAGGTAGAGAGGCATGATGGCGGTGAGAGTCTTTCCCTCACCCGTCTGCATCTCTGCAATGGAACCGTTATGTAGGGCGATAGCGCCGATGATCTGCACATCGAATGGGATCATGTCCCATTTTTGGTCATAGCCAGAGACATGCACATCTGTTCCACAAAGACGTCGACAGACGTTTTTTACTACGGCGAAAGCTTCAGGAAGAATGTCGTCCAGCGAAGCGCCGTTGCGTAGGCGTTCTTTAAACTCTTCCGTCTTTGCACGGACCTGCTCATCACTTAGCCCTTGTAGCTTGACTTCTTCCGCATTGACACTCTCAACCATTTTGCGGTATTTGCGTACAGCGCGATCCTGGGCGCTGCCAAAAATAGATTTTAAAAATCCAAACATGCTCGTACTTTCATGTGATTGTTTTGAATAATAATTAGTTTACCGCTTTGGCTGATATTTCACCACAGATTTAAGTAGGGTGCGCAGAGCACCGCACTTAAAGGCGCTCGGTTCGCTCGTTCAATTTTTAGTGATCTTGATTTTCGGAAGCTTATTTGTTAATTCTTGAAACGATGAGTCGTCGAGCTCACAGTTTGTAAAGACGATCTCTTTTAGATTAGGGTGATTACACATATCCACATTTAAGAGTGAATAACAATTCACACGCATATCCTTAAATTTTATAGTCTGAAGTTCATTCCATTCTATAAAGCTATTCACGTAATCCTTCGTATTGAGGAGAAGGAGTGGGTGGTCTTCTTTTGGATGCCTTGAATTACTTAGTTCGAACATTTGAACGTTAGGAAATAAATTAACTAAAGTACGCATGTTCAAAGGAAGGAAAGATAACGCGTCAATTGTTATTGAGAATTCTGTAATAGATGCATTAGCGCTAATGCCTTCATCATCATCTGAATCTGAATCAACTGAATCTGAGTTTGCTGTAGAAAAATTAATATACTTATATTCAAAAATGACTAACTTTTTTAATGCAGAAATTTTTAATATATCCTCAAATTCATACACATCAGGTCCGTTTAAAGCTAATTCAGAAGGGTTTAATTGCTTAATAATCATCCACATAGCAGAGCACATGCTCCGATAGTTGTATAAACAGGCACTGAGAAAATTACGTAGTTGAGGACGCTCAGCAGGATCTTTAGATAATAACGCAGCAAAGTTTTGAATGTAAAAACAAGCTTCAGTATTGAGTTTGTATTTTGAAGCATGATTACGTAAATTTTTGATGATCTCATCAGGTAGTGTTTCCCAACCCAGTTCTGTTTCTAATACTCTTAAAAAGCGGACAACTTTGTCTAAATGAGTTTTTTTATCAGTCTTAGTTTCAGCAAATAAATCATTCAGTGTTCGAATAGTCTCATTGATAAACTTTTGTTCGAGTTTTTTTAATTGAAATTTAATTGCCAGTGGCAAGAGCATGGAAGCTTGCTTCAGATCCACCCTTTTATTTGAACTGACCGCCTTAAGCATATGAGAAAATGTATTTTTGTCACAATCTTTAAGGAGGTATGGCTGTTGAGTTTGAAAGAATTTTTTAAAAAATGGCGATTCTAAAGATAGGGCAATTTGATAGCCGAAAGAAATATACATGCATTCTTTAGAGCCATCAAAATGAATTTCTACAGATTCTCTATACTTCTTATCTAGGAGAGTACCAGAGGGGGGTAATTGTAAAGCTTTTTTTACAAGATTGATGATGGGCCAGTCAGAAGGTTCCAAATGTTCTAGTCCAAACCAAAATTCTTCAATACATGTACATTGCCTTTCTGAGAGAAGAATACCTGCAAGCGCTGCACCAAAGACTAAGTCACGCCGATCAGAAGGAATTAAGTTCAATTTCATTAAGGCGATTATAATAGTGTTATACCAATAGCCTTGTGTATCTTTCAAAGGCTGAAAAGCATAAAAATTTACAATTGGTGGTTTTTCGGTTACAAAAGTAGTCATGGGTGCTCCTTAGGCAAGAATTTGTTTAGCGAGTCTACAGCGTTTGTCTCAATTTATGGTGATCTTGATTTTCGGAGAAAGCTTATTGGTTAATTCTTGAAATGATGTGAAAACAGAGTGGCAGTTTGTAAAGACGATCTCTTTTAGGTTTGGATGATCATTCATATTTAACAGTGCCTCACAATTCACCCGCAAATCTTTAAATTTTAGAGTCTGAAGTGCCTTCCATTCTATAAATCTACTTATATAACTACCCACGTAAATATAGGTATAGGGTGAGTCTTTGTTTGGATGAACTGAATTACTTAGTTCGAACATTTGAACGTTAGGTAATAATCTAACAATGTCCAAAGGAAGGGAAGATAACCTGTCAATAGTTACGGAGAATTCTGTAATAGATACATTAACCCAAAGATCTTCATTATCATCTAAATCTGAGTTTTCTGTAATAGATTCATTAACCCAAAGATCTTCATTATCATCTAAATCTGAGTTTTCTGTAATAGATTCATTAACCCAAAGATCTTCATCATTATCTGAATGTGAGTTTTCTGTATGAAAAATTAATTGCTTATACTCAAAAATGACTAATTTTTTTAATGCAGAAATTTTTAATATTTCCTTAAATTCATCCACATTTGGTCCTTTTACAGCTAGTTCAGAAGAGTTTAATCGCTGAAGGGTTTCCCACATACTAACAGCAGGCCACATTTTTTGATTATTGTATAAGCAGCTACTGAGAAAATTACGCAGTTGAGGGCGCCTAGTAGGGCATTCATCCAATAACATTGCACAGTTATCAATGTAACGATATGTCCCAAAATTAAGTTTGTATTGTGATGCATGATTGCGTAAATTTTTGATGATCTCATCAGGGAGGGGTCTCCAACCATATTCTGTTTCTAATATTCTTAAAAAGCCAAAAATTTTCTCTAAATGAGTTGTTGTAGCAGAGTTAGTTTCAGCAAATAAAGCATTCAGTGCTCGAATAGTCTCATTGATAAACATTTGTTCGAGGACTTCTAATTGAAATTTAATAGCCAGTGGCAAAAGTGTGGGAGCCTGTTTCAGATCCACCTTTTTATTTGCGCAGACTACTTTAAGCATTTCTGTAAAAGCCTTTCTGTCACAATCTAGGCGGTATGGTTGTTGAGTTTGAAAGAAAGTGTTAAAAAAAGGGGATTTTAAAGAAAGGGCAATTTGGTAGCCGAGAGAAATATATAAGTATTCTTGATAGCCATTAAAACGAACTTCTATAGGAGCTCTATGCTTCGTATCAAGCGGAGTGCTAGTGGGGGGCAGTTGTAAAACTTTTTTTACAAGTTTTGCTATCGGTTTCTCAGTAGGTAACAAATGATCAAGTCCATACCAAAATTCATCAATACATTTACTCTGCCTTTCAGAGAGGGGAATACCTGCAATCACTGGGTCAAAGTCATGTAGATCAGAAGGGATTATCTTCAATTTCATTAATGCGACTTCAATAGAATGATACCAATCGTCTTGTGTTGGATTCATAGGCAGAACAAAATTATTGTCGGAGTTTGTTCTTCTTGAAACTTCAGTGGATGTCATAATTACTCCCTCTGGAAAGAATTTTTTCGCAAGTCTACAACGTCTGTCTATATTTTTCTATCCAGAAGATTAAATTGACGGCTAGAGCCGCGGATGAGCTTGGACAAAAATAGATTTTAAAAATCCAAGCATGCTCGTACTTTCATGTGATTGTTTTGAATATAATTAGTTTACTGAGATGGCAGATATTTCACCATAAATGTTTATATTTTTTCAATCAAAGTCCAGATTGGGGAACCGTTTCTTTAACATCATGGTAATGTTTTGCTTTATAAGTTCTATTGCATTAGTTCTTTCAGGTAAAAGATCCACTCGCAAAAATTTAAGATTAGGCCATAACATACTTAAACATGAAAATTCTTCGTCTAATTTAGCTATGTCAAAATCTTCCAAATTATCAATAATGAAGGTAAGTTCTTTAATATCTGGATTAGGAGTAATATCTTTGACTTTCTCTTTATCTAGTTTTAGGGGATGAGAAATACTAAATCTTTTGAATGAGGGTATTTTTGAAAGTTTTAAGAATTCATCAAATTCTAGGTCTACATTTATTTCTGAAGGCTTTAACTTTTGAATGATTTCCAAATGAGTTTCTATATCATCCTCTAAAAAATATATCTTTTCAGAGAGAATATTACGCAGCTGGGTGTATTGATTAGGATCTTCAGGCAGCTCATGAGCAATTTCTTTGATGCGCACTAAAAATATTTCATCAAGATCATAATCATCGAATAGACTCTTTAAATGTTCAAGAATTTCATCAGGTAATTTTTCCCAGTTAAAACTCTTTTCTAATTTCATTATAAATGACACAATTTTTTCAAATTTGAAAAATTGGTTTAAAGTATCTTCATACCTATCTGAGTCAAATAATTGAGTCAGTTCCTCAAGTATACATTTTATGAGCTTCTGTTCGAGTCTTTTCATTTGAAGCTGTATGGCTATGGGTAGGTGTATGAGAGCTTGTTCTGTATCAATTTTTTTATCTGAGCTTGCAACTTGAAGAAGCTCTACAAATGTATTTTTGTCGATTTGTTGCAATTCAATCTCTTCAGAGCGCATAAACTGATTAAAAGAGAAGGATTCTAGAGCAAGACCGATGTGGCTTCCTAAAGGCAGTTTTAATTGATCGACAAAAGGGTCATGATCATTTTTAAAGTAGATAGTAGTCTTTTTTCTATGTGCGTTATCATTTAGCTTACAGGTAGCAGGAAGTTGTAATATTTTTTTTACATACCTTAATATAGGTTGGTCAGTATGTGATAAGTGATCCAATCCTTCCCAAAAATTTTCTATGGCATTTATCTGCCGATCATTGAGAGATACTAGAGCTAGAGCTTTAGGGCAATTTTTGTATTTATCGGAAGGGATGATTCTCAATATCTCTAAAGCCATCTTAATGTAATTATTCCAATCATCTTGAGAAGGATTATTTGGTAGAACAAAATCAAAATAACTAGGTGCAGCAGATGTTAGCTCTATGGAATGCAAATTTTCAATAGGTATGCGTTGGCTGCTCTGAGATGTGCGGTAGCTAATAGGTTGTGCCATTGTATCTCCAAAAGTTATTGAATGGTGACTTTGATTTTCGGAGAAAGATTACGTGCTAAAATGTCAAATGGTGTGTCGATGGCGGTGCAGTTTGTAAAGACGATCTCTTTTAAATTTAGGTGATTACTCATATTCACATTTAAGAGTGAATAACAATTCACACGCATATGATAAAATTTTATAGTCTGAAGTTTATTCCATTCTATAAAGCTATTCACGTAATCCCCGGTATTGAGGAGAAGGAGTGAGTGGTCTTTTTGATACCTTGAATTACTCAGTTCGAACATTTGAACGTTAGGTAATAAATTAACCAAAGTAGGCAAATTCAAAGGAAGGGAAGATAACGTGTCAATTGTTACTGAGAATTCTGTAATAGATGCATTAGCGCTAATACCTTCATCATCATCTGAATCTGAGCTTTCTGTATGAAAATTTAATTGCTTATACTCAAAAATGACTAACTTTTTTAATGCAGAAATTTTTAATATATCCTCAAATTCAAACACACTTGGTCCTTTTACAGTTAATTCAGAAGGGTTTAATCGCTGAAGGGTTTCCCACATACTAACATCAGACCACATTTTTCGATAGTTATATACGCAGCTACTGAGAAAATTACGTAACTGAGGGCGCCTAGCAGGACTTTCATTATCCAATAGCATAACACAGTTCTGAATGTAACGATATGTATCAAAATTGAGTTTGTATTGTGAAGCATGATTGCGTAAATTTTTGATAATCTCATCAGGGAGGGGTCTCCAACCATATTCTGTTTCTAATATTCTTAAAAAGCGAAAAATTTCCTCTAAATGAGTTGTTTCATCAGAGTTAGTTTTAGCAAATAAATCATTCAGCGCTCGATTAGTCTCATTGATAAATTTTTGTTCGAGTTTTTTTAATTGAAATTTAATTGCCAGTGGCAAGAGTGTGGTAGCCTGTTTCAGATCCACCTTTTTATTTGAGCAGACCGTTTTAAGAAACTGTGTAAGAGCATTTTTGTCGCAATCTTTAATGAGGTATGGCTGTTGAGATTGAAAGAATGTTTTAAAAAAAGGCGATTCTAAAGATAGGGCAATTTGATAGCCGAAGGGAATATGTATGTGCTCTGAACTACCTTCAAAAAGAATTTCTACATATGTTCTATGCTTGGTGTCAAGCGGAGTATTAGTGGGGAGCAGTTGTAAAACTTTTTTTACAAAATTCATTATTGGACTGTCAGAGGGTTCCAAATGATCCAGTCCATCCCAAAATTCATCAATACATTTACATTGCCTTTCTGAGAGCGGAATACCTACAATCACTGTACCGAAGTCAAAGTCATATAGATCAGAAGGGATGATCTTCAATTTCATTAATGCGATTTGAATAGAGTAATACCAATCGTCTTGTGTTGGATTCTTAGGTAGAGTATAGTTATATGTTCTTCTAGATTCCACAGTGGTTATCATAATTACTCCCTCTGGAAAGAATTTTTAGCGAGTCTACAACGTCTGTCTATATTTTTCTATCCAGAACTCAGTCTCACTTTATGCATTGTGTGTGGCTACATGCTTTCGGAGCTACGTTCCTTAACGCTACCTTAGAACCTATCCCAGTAATCGGAATGGTTAAATTCGGGATTATTTTCTCCCTAGGAACGGACATTGAATCACGGGTTATATTTTTTAATATTACCCGTGATTCAATGTCCGTTCCTAGGGGAAAAGAACCCGAATTTAACAGATTCCGATTACTGGGATAGGTTCTAGAGATCGCAAATTTCAATGATTACTTTTAGATTAAAAGGGAAAATTTCAGCTATGTATTGGTTTATTCCATCTACTTCTGCCCCTAGGCGAATGCGAAAAACTTGAAGATTAGGGAATAATGTTTTAAATCCAGGTAGATCATTTTTAAATCCGTCTAATACCTCTTTTGAGGGGTTGTCGTCGAAGTTTATACATAATTCTGTAATAGATGGATTAGGCGTTAGATCTTTTACATGGTCTATAAGTTCTATAAGACCAAAACCAGAAAACTCTAATTTTTTGAGTGAAGATATATTCAAAATATAATTTAGATCATCAAAGCTTAGTGCTACCTCCATTTCTGATGGCTGTAATATTTGAATGGTTTCCCAAATAGTTTCGTTTTTAGGATTTTTAAAAAGATAGTCATATAAAGACATACTGAGAAAAAACCGTAATTCGGTGTAGAGACTAGAATCTTCAGGTAATTCTTGAGCAATTTCATTGACACGCAAAAGAGCTTCATCAGGCAAAATATAATCTGGATAAAGAGTTCTTAAATGCTCAGTAATTGCATTAGGTAATCGTTTTCCGCTAAAATACTCTTCTAATTTCATTATAAAAGAAACTATTTCTTCAAATTGATCAGAACTATCCTTAATGAAAGTAAAATTTTCCTCAAATATTTTAGTAAGTTCTTCGTTAATTATCTTTATAAGTCTCTTTTCGAGTTTTTCCATTTGAAGATAGATAGCTAGGGGAAGGAGTTCGTGCGCTTTTTCTACATCGATCTTTTTTTCGGAACAACAAACAGTAATAAGTTCCATAAAAGTATTTCCATTGCATTCTGGAATGAAAATTTTGTCGGAAAAGTATGAATTAAGAACAGGAGATTCTAATCTTAGCGCTTTCATGTATGCAAGCGGCAGCTCAAGAGAGTCTTGATTGTTGTTTAAAGAGATAGTTATGCAATAATCTCTGTATTTGTTCTGTGAGGGGATATGAGTTAGAGAAATTTGTAGAACTTTTTTTATGTATTTTCCTATAGGCATGTCTGTATGAACTAAATTATCCACTCCGTCCCAAAAGCGCGTTACGGCTTTTATTTGCATATCTTTGAAGGACTTGAGTTGAGTTCCAGGTAAGGTTTTGGGGCAGTCATTATAGTTATCTGAGGGGATTATCTTCAGCATCTCTAAAGCATCTTTGATGTAATTATTCCAATCTGTTTGAGTGGGGTTTTCAGGAAGGTTAAAATTAAATTCTGAATCTGTTCTAGATTCTACTTTGAGTGACATAATTACTCCTCATTCACTTGGAAACGTTGTACATTGGGTAATAGGTTGATTAAAGAGAGCAAATTGTTATTTATATCGGAATTGGTAGTGGTTACTGAGACTTCACTTATAGATCTATTTAGACTCAAATTATTGTCGTCTTCATCGATAGTGAACCCAATTGAGGTATATTCAGGAATATCTAATTTCTTAAGTCCCGGGATATTCAAAATTTTTTTAAACTCTTCTGTATCTGGCAAAATTACCCTTAATTCCGTTGGGTTTAATCTTTGAATAATTTGCCACATCTCATCTCGTTTAAATTCACTGCGGTTTTCGTATAAGCTTTTACAGAGAAGATTACGCAATAGGAGCTGTCTATTTGCATTCTGAGATAATTCTTGAGCTATCTCTTTAGTGCGGTGGAAGGTTTCTTCATTGAATACGAGATCTGCAAAATGACTTTCTAATTTTTCAATAATCTGTTTAGGCAAAGTGTGCCACCCAAAGTTATTCTCTAATTGAGTGACAAAAGAGATAATTTTTTCAAACTGAATTAATTTATTCTTAGATGAATAATTACACTCTTTTTCTTCTTCAAATAATTTAGCACATTTTTCCTGGATTTGATGGATATATTTCTGCTCGAGGTTCTTCATTTGAAATTTGATTGCTAGTGGGAGTACCAGGGGAGCTTTTTCTAAATCTATCTTTTTTTGGGAGCTGCAGACATTAAGTAGCTCCAAAAAAGCAATTTTGTCTACATCTGAGCAGATAATTTTTTTTGTATTAATGCAATTTTTAAAATAAGGAGATTCAAGGGCAAGGGCTTTTAGGAATCCTGAAGTTACTTTATGAATTTCTTGCCCTTTAAACGTAATAGAAATCCATTCTCTATGGGTTTTGTCAAGTAGATTATTCGTTGCAGGCAGCTGTAAGACCTTTTTTGCATATCTAAGCATAGGCAAGTTAGACTCTTCTAAATGATCCAGCCCATACCAAAAACGATATATAGCTTTTATCTGCCGGTCATTTAGAGAAGCTATAGATAGAGCTTTAGGGCAGTCACTATAGTTATCTGAGGGGATTATTTTCAGCATCTCTAAGGCGTCTCTGATGTAGTTATTCCAATCCGCTTGAGTGCGTTTTTCAGGAAGGTTAAAACTGAATTCTATATCTCTTTTAGAATCAACTCTGAGTGACATAACTACTCCTTGATGGTTATAATTAGATCTGGATTGAGTTTAAGAAATTCATTTTTGAGATTAGTAAGAAGAGTTTGGTTATCTACGCTGTCATCGTCGTCTGAACTGCTTTGATAGGGATCAGCATTTTCTCGAATTTCGCATTTTAATAAAATAATTTCTTTAAGTGTGGGATGAGTGCTTAATTTCAAAATATCATCGTAAAAAATGTCTGCTCTTTCGAGACTAAGAGTATTCAGACTTTTTAAATTTAAGAGTTCTGAAAGATCTTCTACTATATTTAGTAAATATTTTTTTTTAGAATTGACATGCAGATGGGTTAAATTTGTAAAGTGTTTGGCTATTTCTTTGATCAAAATTGTGTCGAACATTATTTGCATTCGAAAGCATTTCAAGTTTGGTAATAAATTTGCTAATAAAGAAATGTCGTGCAGGATAGCTTCATTAGGTAAAACAACAGAAAGCTCCTCAAGACGGTTTTGAGGTTTGGAATCATTTGTTGGATCAAAGCCCCAATATTTCCAACGATTAACCGTGAGCTTTTTAATACCTCGTGCTAATAGTTCTTTAAACTCTTCAGCCGTAGGTTCATAACATTCTATAGAATTAGCACTTTCGCATCGTTTTTCTAAGTTTTTTAACTCAAAGCGTATGGCAAATGGGAGTAAAATTTGTGCTTTTGCAATAGTAAGTGGTTTATTTGAGATACAGGCATGCAGCAACATTAGAAAGGTTTTTTTATCACAATCTAAAAGCATAGATTTATTATTGAAGAAGTTGGCAAAAAAGGGAGATTCTATGCTAAGCAGTTTTGAATATCCTAAGTTGATGAAGAAACATTCTTTATCGTTAAAAATAATTGTGCATTGTATAGGAGTAGCAGGTAGTTTTAATATTTTTTTTACTAAATAGCCAACAGATTTGTCAGTAGGCTCTAGTTGTAGGAAGGCTTCCCAAAATTCATCAACATAAGGCACTTGCCTTTCTGTTAGCGTGTTTCCATAGATCACAAAATCAGTTTCATCATACTCTCCTTCGGCCGATCGAATAAGTCCTAATTTCTTGAGTGCGATTTCCATTGTTTGAATCCGCGCTTGGTTAGGCAATAAAGTCAACGGTAGTGAACTGTCTGAACTCACGAGTGACACTGCAGAAGTCATATAATCTCCAATACGTTAAATAACTCTTCTTATGCAAAACTTATTTGAACCCTTCGCGTTTAAATAAGTTTTGCATAAGGTGTGTTAAGTAATCGTGATTTTGATGTTCGGATTTTGTTGATGAAATTCATTTTTCATTTCAGTGAGAAGCTTGCTATTTCTTCTCTTTTCGCTGGCCTCATCAGAATCGTCATCAGAATCTGTCGACATATCTTCGACTACAGTGCAGTTTGATATAGTTATTTCTTTTAACGATGTATGAGAGGCCAGATTTAATAAATAATTTTTTTCAAAAATTAGTTTTGTTAACTGCAAAGTTGTTAATTCTTTTAGGTATTTGAGTGGTTTAAAATCTGAGATTTTACAGTGTGTGGGTGAACTTCTTAGGATGAGTGTTTTGAGATGGTCAAAATATTTTAATACTTCATTGGGTATATCAATAAAGTCCCTTTGCAAATTAAAACTTAGAATTTCAAGATTTGGTAAGAGGTATTTCAGAGTCGCAAAATCGGTTGTAATATTATCATTGGGCAATACGGCATACAATGCATTCACTGAATTATCGAGTATATCTTCAGAGGAATCGCTAAATCCTTCTGTTTTCCAAGGAATGACTGATATCTTTTTAAGAGTAGGGATTAACGTTAATATTTTTATCACATTATCCATATCAGGTTGAATTAATATGATTTTTTCAGGATTTAGTAGTTTAAGGGTTTCATAAATCTCTTCCGTTGCTCTTTGATGGGTGATGTAGATACATAAATAGTTGCTTAATTTTTTGCGCAGTTCAAGGCATTCGTTTTCTGGAATAGACTGAGCGATCTTATGGATTTTTTCTGCAAAGTTCTCTTTAGCAGAAGTTGGAGGAAAAGTTTTTTTCAATCTTTTCCATTCGGAATGGTTTTCAATCCAATTGAAAAAAGTCTTTTCACATTTTTCTTCTACTCTATTTAGCTGATAGCCTAGAGCTATAGGAAGGAGTATTTGAACGCTTTCAATGGAGATAGGTTTGTTCGAAGTAAGCGCTTTAAGCAGGAGTTCAAAAGTTTCTTTAGTCATGCTTAATTCTGACTTATCTTCAGATTTAAGGAGGTCTTTTAATAAGGGGGACTCTAAAGCGAGAGATTTCCTATAGGCTCGAGGAATTCTTATGATATCAAAATTATTTAAATAGATGGTGTCATCAGTTCTAAATTCAGTATCTTTAGCAAGTAATGTTTTGGTTAATTTCAATACTTTGGCTACGTATAAAGTAATGGGTAAATGAGTTTCTTTTAATTTTTCGAATTCAACCCAAAAATCTTCTACATCCATCATCTGTTTGGCGCTAAGTTGAACAGCCGTAATCGTTACCTCTTTTGGCATGTCCGAGGGGATGATACCCATTTTTTTTAAAATCAATAGTATAGGTATCGGTTCTTCTTGTTTGGCTGTTAAGGGAGGTTGAAAAGAACAACCCGGCAGACTCAGAAGCCTGCCTACAGCATTCGAAAGTGACGACATGGTTCACCTCATGAAGGTTCGATTTTTATTGACTTTAGTTCGGAACATTGTTTTAGAGCATTCTTGAGAGGTTGTGCAACGGGTTGGTAATGTTTGATGTGGATCTCTTCTAGATGGGATAGCTCTTGGCATAGCTTATTGAAGTTGTCAAAAGTAAATTTTACATCATACAAAGTAAGCCGTTTTAGTTTTTTGAGTGATTCTAATTCAGACAAGCCTTTCAAATTTAGCAACTCTCTTGGATTTGATCCATTTTCTTCAGGAAAAAACGAGCCACCTATCTGCAGTTCTTCTAAATTGGGCATATACAGAGGAATACATTTTAAATTTTCTGATGTTAGGAACAATGCACGCGATCCTGAATGATTGTTAAAAAAGAGTACTAAGGTTTTGACGTTAGGGAAAATAGTCTTGCAAAAAGGAAGACCATATGTAAAAAAAACACCTACATCAACTAGAACTTCCAATTTTTCGAGCTGCGGATGTTGATAAATCCGACCCGGAAGGATCTGGGCTCTCAGAGATCCCCAATGATTGATAGATAAAGTCCTTAATGAAGCGATGATTGAAATCTGTTGAAAATCCTCTAACGTTGGAAGTGAAGTCAACAAATGAGTGGGTGAAAGGGCCTGTAACATATTCCATATAAGAGCTCTGTGATTTAGCGCAAAATTCGGTAATAACAAATATCTATTAAGGTAAGCAGTTATACAGGATTTTAAAAATATTTTTTCTTGAGGGTTCAATGGGAGTTCTTGGATTACCAATTTGAAATAATCGATCTCTTTCTCATTTAAATCATCACTAAGAAACTTGCTTTTAATGGCTACTTCAATGCCTTTAGGAATTTGATTCCATTCATTTTTGAGATCAAGCCAATCAAAAAGTTCAATAAAAGATTTTGCATTAAGAAATAAATGTTTTATCCAGTAGATAACAGTTTGTTGACACAGATATTCGAGGCTTTTTACATTAAATTTAAGAGCAAATCCAAGTACTTCTTTAATATGTTCAAATGGAACAAGTTTGTTTTTTGTCCAGACCCTCAGAGAATCTAGAAATGCTGAGCGAGTGCAATTTTCAATTAAAATCGGTTGAGAAGGCTCTGAAAGAGCTTGAGCAGCAAAATAAATAAATTTGTTAGATTCCTTTGATAAAGTTATTAAGTAAGCAAACGATAGCTTTAACTCGCTCTTATCTGAATCAAAAGATAATGTGAATTCTTTTCGATGCTCTATATCCAATTCAGAATTTGTTGGAGGAAATTTCAGTACTTTTGCTACTGCATTTCCTATGCGATATTCTGGACACACATGTTTTAATCTATGCAGATCGTTCCAAAACCTATCCACTAAATCTATTTGATTGGGAATGGATACGCCTGGAATAGAGCGTTGACATATCTCTTTTAAAGTAGAGTTAAATGCGTCAAACTCTGGATGCCCTTTTGAAAACTCTTCAATTCTTTTTTGCTCGGCCTCTCTATGAATCCCAACAAATCGTTGCACTGACGACATAGTTAAGCTCCTAGAACCTGAGTTTTGGCTTTTTTTGCCCTTTGGGCTAGCGTGAAAGCTCTCGCGAATGCATAAATCATAAGCGGGTCCATATTTTCTAATATTGACCCGCTTATGATTTTGCATTCCCGAGGCTTTGACGCAGCCCAAAGATCAAAAAAAGCCAAAACTCAGGTTAATAAATATTTACACCCCCAAAAGACTGCCATGGAACCTAAAGCCCCTGCGGGCACGGTAATAACCCATGAAATGATAATATCTCGTGTCGTGTTCATATCTAAGGATTCGAGTCCTCTGGCCATGCCCACTCCAAGGACCGAACCTACAAGAGTGTGCGTGGTGGAAATGGGAAGGCCCAAGCGTGATGCGATAAGTATAGTAGCAGCGGCTCCAAATTCTGCTGCAAAGCCTCTAGAAGGCGTAAGTTCAGTAATTTTTTTACCAATGGTTTCGATGACCCTCCAGCCCCATGTCGCCAAGCCAATCACGATGCCGACTCCGCCTAAACCCAATAGCCAGGCAGGTACCGGCGCATTTTCAATCACAGCGTGCGCTTCCAGCGCTCCCAAAGCTGCGGCGAGAGGACCTATAGCATTGGCGACATCATTTGCGCCATGGGCAAAGGCCATTAAACAGGCGCTCATGATTTGTAGATAACCAAATATACGCTCCACATTTCTATATTGGGAGCTGTCGGGTGCAGAGTGGGCTTTAAGAGAAGATGCTAATTGATTGATGTCTTCAAGCAGAAGAGAAGCCTGGTACTTTACCTGGCTGTTGGTCGCTACTCGCACTCGTTCAAGATGCTTTTTAGCTTTTTCCAGTTCGGTTGAGATTTCGGGAGAGTAGTTTGCAAGCTCTACTTTAGGAGTATCAGGAATGTCAACCCACTTTAGCAGAAGCCAGGAGATAAGAGCGCAAAATAGGCTTACCCCCAGCGCAATGATCAGCGACTGACCAGTGCTTAAAGAGACATGCATTCCCTTTAAAAGCAGAATCAGCAACAAGACAGCTACAATGATAAAGACGAGAAAAGGGGTCATTTTCTTTGTGGCTGCGATGGGATTTTGGGCGAAAAAGATCTTTCGTCGTAGAAAATGGAAGATAATAAAGCTTAGAACACCTCCGAATAAAGGAGAGATTATCCAGCTTGCCAAAATGTAGCCCAACGTATTCCATTGAATAGCTTCGATGCCCCCCGCCACTATGCCAAAGCCCACAATTGCTCCAACAATTGAATGTGTGGTAGAGACAGGCCACCCATAATAGGAGGCAAGCTGCAGCCAAGCGCCCGAGACAAGTAGCGCTGAAAGCATGCCATAGACAATTATATAGTAATTTCCTTCAAAGAGAGATGTGTTAATAATTCCTGATTCAATTGTGGCACTGACATGTGAACCAAAGAAATAGGCTCCCGAAAATTCAAGGACAGCAGCGATACAGACCGCTTGACGCAAGGTCAAGGCACCGGAACCCACAGAGGTACCCATGGCATTAGCCACATCATTAGCACCGATACTCCAAGCCATATAGAGGCCAGATGCAAGCAAAATAAGCAATAAAATCAGATCTGTGGACATTCTTTTCCTTATTTTAACTCGAGAGTCATTCTAACTCTGTTAGCTAATGCTTCAGAGATGTTAGAGATTTCACTGACAGCTTCGAAGATTTTCAGCCATAAATAGAAATCACTCATGCTGAGTTTAGCTTCAGAGCTAAAGAGGTCGCGGAGCAGTTTCCGCTGAATAAGATCAGCTTCATGCTCTTTAAAGGCTACCTGTTCCACCATCGAACGCACTTTTTCAGCCTCTAATCCACCGAAAGAAGATTCAAGCAAGTCATGAAGCTCTTCAATAATTTTTAAGACTTCGTCAAAAGCTTCTAAATTTTTATTTAGAAAAGTTTGAAAATCCTCTTTCCATGCAGGCAGCGTCGGCAAGTCTTTAAGCGTGCACAAGACTGCGATATCTTCAGCCCTATCTGCAAGGCGATCCTGCATCGACAATATCTCTAAGAGCTGACCTCTGTCGATAGGAAGGAACAGGCTTTTAGGTAGGTGATTGCGAATATCATTCTTTGTCCTGTCTGCCTCATGCTCAAATGTTTGAATTTGTTCTGCCACTTCAAGCGCCTTTACAAAGTCGGCTGCGTAAATGGCTGCAAAGAGAGCACGCAGGCCGTGGACACAACTCGCCACTTTTTCCATGTGCTGACGCAATGGGACAAAAGGGGAACGTCCAAAGAGATTAACAATCGCACGCATGGTAAAGGCTCCTTTGAAAAAGGAAGCTTCACTATAACAAGAAATGATTAAGAAGGGAATATGGAGTGCAGGTTTCCCCGCACTCCAAAAAAGAGATTTACTGCTGCTGGTTCATTCTTCCAGTATTAGTCATGTTGTTCATATCGTTACTGTTCATGCTATTATTCATCCCGTTTGGAGATTTATTTAGCATGCGTTGAGCAGCAACTTTAATAGCCATGTTTTTGTCATTATTGCGGCTAGCAATCTTAAGAGCTAATTTTTTTCCCTCTGGGCTAAGGTTATTATAGATATCTTTAGCTTCAGGGCTTAATTTTGATAGAAGCTCTTGTTCAGTCATTGTGTTGCTGTCTGAATTCATCATTGAGTCAGAGTTCATCATGGAAGAGCCGGAGTTCATAGAAGAACCAGAGTTCATCATGGAAGATCCAGAGTTCATAGAAGATCCAGAGTTCATCATAGAGTCATTGTCAGCTGTATAATTTTGGCTGTTTCTGCCTCTTTTGGCAGCACAACTAGAGCTATAGGGTTGAGAATTTCTGTTCTCATTTTGAGCATTATACTCTTGATTATTCCAGTTGTCGTTTCTCTTAGAAGCGCAAGAGCTTGAATATTGTTGAGAATAAGGTCTTGGGTTATTTTGGGCACTACAGCTAGAGCTGGTATAAGGCTGAGAAGATGATCTGCCACCCCAGTTGCTACCACCACTGCCACCGCAGCTTTGAGCGATATAAGTGACTTCTTGAGGAGCATTTTTAGCTTGGGCTTGAGTAGCGAGAAGAAGTCCGCCAGTGATACCCAAAAGGGCTATTTTCTTAAAATTTGATTTTTTAGGCTTTTTCATAGATCCCCCTAATTTCTTAAAATGGTTTGTTTATAGTCATGTAAATTATTTATTACCACATCAGGAAATTGAGAGCAACTTGAAAGGACCCGGACACAAAGACAAAGGACAAGGACCTTAAGGACAATGGGGACTATAAGGACAAGGACGATTTATTTTATGTCCTTGTCCTCAAAGTCCCCATTGTCCTTAAGGTCCTTGTCCCTTGCCCCTTGTGTTCACTTAGACTGGCTTACTTTTTTTATAAAATCAATCATGAACTGTTTCAAAATATCTATCCTTTCTGTTTCTCGCACTTGATCAATAGAGAATCTTCTTTTTGCCAGTTCTTTTTCAATTTTTTTAACTCTACTGTTGAGCGATGGATGCATGATATCAAATCTATCCTCTCCGTCGGAAGTAAATGCAATTTTTTTCCAAAAGGTCGTGCGTTCACTCAAATTAGCCTGTTTTGAAGCAATAAACATTCTTCTTCCGCCTAATAATTCTTCATTAGTGCTGTTTTCTATTGCAAAGTCATCAGCTTTTCCTTCTCTCCATAGAGTGAACAATGTTAGAGCAACTGCACTAACTACCCCGGCTAGAAATGTCGATGCAACCCAAGGCAAAGTAAAAGCTCCAAAAATTGCAGCAGCTGCGGAACAAATACATGTAACTAGTGGAATTGTGAAACAGTCGTTATTTTTAATGTGACCTATCTCATGCTTCGTCAGAAATTGACAGGCTTTTTCGTCTGTTTTGTGAAATTCAGGTGGTATTAATATGAGTGCAGGATTTTTTTCAGACATATTTGTTCCAAAAGCAGCACATACGCATGGATTAACAACTTCACGTATGGCTATATCACACGTAATATTCTTTTCTTTAAGTAATGGTTTAATTTCTTTTTCGAGCTGGGTATTAAAGGGACCTACAAATTTATAAAAATAATTACTGTTAAAGTTTTTTGATTCATTAGCCTGAAAAGCATAGAAGATGGAGGGAAAAAATGGAAGAATAGAATGCATAATAATTTCCTCATAATTAAATTAGTTATGATAATATTCTATCAAATAATTATTAAAGTATTATAAAGATAAAAAAAATAAGTCTTATATTCGAAGACCCACACCTTAGAGAATAGTCTATCTTGAGAAATGATTAACGGTACCGAAACTATTAAAACGACAGTTCATTTTTGGAGAGATTATTCAGGTCCGGAAGTGGATTGGCTTCTTTACCGCAATCAATCTTTACTGCCCATTCAAGCCAGATGGACAGATAATCCCTCTTTACGTGACGCAAAACATCTTGAACTATTTATGAAAGAGTATCCATTAGCAACTAAAGCCTTTGTAGTTTGTAGAGTACCACGTCCTCAGCTACTTGCTGAGAATATTGAAGCCATTTCGTGGAGAGATTTAATTCAAAAGTTATCTAATTGGTAACTCATTTTATCTTAAGTATTAACCTAGGATTTGGTGGTTAACTCTCGATTGAACTAACTGGGAGCAAATGCAACTTCTTTCCCGAGGAGCTTTTTTAGGACTTCTGTGGCGAAGTCCTTTCCTTTTAGCTCTTTTTGGATAAGTTCTCTTTCCTTTTTGTAATGCGTAATGACCGGATCTTCCATCAAAGGAGCACAAAATGATCCAAAACTTGGAATATCCAAATTTTCAATGGATAATTTTTCATCTTCTTTTTTAGGTATTTTTTCATGGAAATAACTTTTAAATAACGGATAATCATCAGCAACATGGTCTTTCCCACCCATTTTCACATAAAGAGAAAAAAAATAAGAGTTTCTTTCACCAAATCCATAAAGAATTCCTAGTAAATATTGATTATTCATAACTTTTTTCCAAAAAACAGAGTCTTGATTTCCAAAGTCAAGTGTAACTTCTAAGGGGTTGAAATTCATCCCTGTTTCTCTAGAAAAAACTGTGTGATTTTTTTCTAGAGTCCATAGAATCTCACGGATGTTAATCATGTCGATAAGAAGATAATGTTTATCTTCTGAAAGAGAGGTACGAAAAATGAAAGGAGGATTTGGGTAATTTTTTTTCCATTGAAGCCATTTCTGAAAGTTTTCATTAAGCTTAATATCTTTTTTAGTTTGTTCATTTAGAGCCTCTAAAAACTCTACTTTTTCCTTATCGCTGAATGTTTTCAATTGCGATTCCCATGATTTAATACACTCTTCTTTAGATGCTACACATATCATTCCTCCAGCCATAGGCTTAGATCCAAATAATGCATAAACCATGGTATCAGTAAGAAAAAATTTTTCTATAAAGTCTACCATCCAAGATCTATCTTCAGCTGTGAGATATATGGCATTTTTTTCAGTCTTTTTCAGCTCTTCTGCATTTACAGATGTCGCATAAAAAAAACAGAGATATATTAATAAAAAAACATGCGAAATAATTCGCATTAATTGTTTGCGCATATTTTACCAATTCGGAAGTGCAATAATATCGGTGCTTTTGCATCTTGGACACTGATAATCAAATACTCTTCCTTCCCATTCATATCTACAATTTGGATTATTACAGTGCAATTTAAATAATTTGTTTCCAACTATTTCAAGAGAAATAGGAATAAAATAACCTTCTTCATCTTCATAAAGGAGAGGAATATGCAATACTTCGCCATCGTCCATCTGCAAAAGTGCACTCATATCGCCCAGCTAATTTCAATTTGTTTAATGACCTGAGGAGAATCAGAAATGATATGATTGGAAGTATTTATTGAAAGGTTAAGATAATAATTTTCTATGGAGTCATTATCTATACAGTGAGCTGGTAGATTGCCAAATGGATTCACCAACAGAAAGGCGAAAAAAACATATTTAAAATTCATAGTCACCTCAAATTTAGAATTGTCATTGTCGTTAAAGTAATTTTTTGAAGAAAACCTAACATATGCGCATAATTTTGTAAAGCATTTCGTAAAGAATGCTATAATCAAAATTGACGATTTCGATAGTAACTGCTAGGATTTGATGGTTAACTCGAATGTTTTTGGAGAAAATATGGCCAGCGTCAATACCAAAGCTACACATAAGTTCGTTATAGTACTCAATGAAAAGTCTCCGGTAGGAAAACTGTTTAGCGCGACAGGACAGCTTGCGATGTCTTTGTATGATGATGCAACGCCAGAGCAAAGAGAGCAGATGTCTTTTATACCTTTCTTGAATACAGGGGGAAGTAGTCTTATCTCAATAACAACTTGTTCATTTGTAGTGTTAAAAGGTACTGGAAATCAATTACTTACACTCTATTCTACAGCGTGCCAGCAGGATCAGTTTTTATCAGCGATTTTCACTAGCACTATGTCCTATAACAGTATTGAAGAAGATCTTCTGATTAAAACCGCCACAACACCACTAGATCAAATGGAGCCCTACGGCGTTGGTCTCTTTGGCTCAATCGAACAGCTTGCACCTCTTACCAAAAAGTTCTCGCTCTTCAAATAGTCAACATAATGAATAATTAATCAGGAACAAAAGCAACCTCATTACCTAGGTGCTTCTTGAAAATTTCCTTGCAAAATTACCTTTTCTAAAGTAATTTTACATGTAGATATCACCTCTTTAGGAGTAATATTTCTATGTATTCTGAACGAATCAACAAAGAAAAGTTAATCTCTTCATTTTTAAGAGGCTATGTTACGGCAATTTTAGGACCTCGCAGAGTCGGTAAAACACTCTTTGTAAAGCATTACGCCGAACAACATCCTGAACGCCTTTGGGTAATGCTAAACATGGATATTATGAAAGAACGTATTCGTATCCAAGCTCAAGAGCTAGAGATAATGATTGAAGAAAAGGCTCTGCAAAAAATTGGAGGTGCGAAAAAAATTTGGGTTGTGATTGATGAAGCCCAGAAATGTCCAGAAGTATTTGATCAAATTAAGGTACTATACGATCAATTCAAAGGAGAGGACAAAATAAAATTTATTTTGACTGGATCAGCTATTTTGAGTTTGCATCAATTCAGCGCCGAATCTTTAGCAGGAAGGATAGAGCTTCACCATTTGTATGAATTTACTCTTCGGGAAGCTGCATTAGTTAAATACCAAAATCTTTCTCTTACATCTTTGTTTGATTTGATAGATGGAGCCAAGCATCCCGAAGAGATTGGACAAGTAATTCATGAATTGTCTCCCTTTAAGCCCATGCTCTCTAAGCAGCTAGAGGAGCTTCTTATTTGGAGCGGACTTCCTGAAATTTTTGAGATTCCAACAGAAGAAGAAAAAATCTTGTATCTCAGTAACTATATTCAGACTTATTTGGAAAAGGATATAAGACCAATCCAAACAATTACTGATCTTCACTTATATCGAAATCTCATGAATATTATTGCGGAACAAACAGGTTCAGTAAGGGAGGATCAGAAGATCATTGAAGCGCTTGGTTGTACACGGGATACACTAAAAAAATATAGGGGATATTTAGGATCCACTCTTCAGTATCAAGATGTGTATCCATTTATTGGAAGCACCTTAAAGCGTGTTGTAAAATCTCCTAAAGGGTATTTATTAAACAACGGAATTGTCTCCGTTTTAACGGGATTGAATCAAATACCCTTATTAGAAAAAAGCGGGCTCATTGGACATCGATTTGAAAACTGGTTCCTTAATGAATTAAATACTTGGTTAGCAAGGGAGCCATACAGAGCAGAAATTTATTACTGGAGGTTATCAACTGGTACAGAAGTCGATTTTGTTCTTGAAAGAAAGCCTAAAATCTATCCGTTTGAGGTGACTTACAAAGGAATTCCCGATAGAAAAAAAATTAAAAATTTGTACCGTTTCCTTGCGGAAGAACCAAGGGCTGAATGGGGCTATTATATTTATCGTGGAAATTTTCAAGTCGATGAAGAGAAAAAAATTTGTTTTATCCCTTCATGGGCTATTGCTTAAAATTTTTATAGCGTTTTTGACATTCGTAATGTCATATTTGCTTTCATTATGACATTAATGATGTCATATTTTCAAAAAAAGTCGTGAATCAAAAAGGCTGAAATTTAGATAGAGTGATGATAAGAACCTTTGTTATTATCGAAAAGGCATGAAATCGATAATAAGGAACAACGCTATTCTCATTGGTGATGATAGAAATCCTCGTTATTATCGAATATTGACATTTTCGATAATAACGGTGGAAAGCTTCTCTAAGTTGGAATCAAGAACTTGGTTCAAATTGATACCAAAAATATATACTCAAGAACTCTTGAATAATAACCCTAAATTTTATAACCTTATTCTAATTCTCTTGAATAGCAAAGGAAAAATATGCCTGCTATTCTAACGCACTAGAATAAGGTTATTTATGAATAGAAGTGGTCAATACATTTCTCAAATAAGTGGATATAAAGCTTTCATTCCTTCTCCATTGCCGCCAAATCCCCCCATTAAAATGGACGAATCTATGAATCAACTGCTTTCAGAGGCGAATATAGCTCTGGGTAGATTGGATACAATGGGATACTTGCTTCCCAATGTCGATTACATTATTGCCATGTATGTTCGCAAAGAGGCTCTTTTAAGTTCTCAAATTGAAGGAACTCAAGCTTCTCTAGATGATATTTTTGAATACGAAAGCCAAGTCCCAATCAAAAATACCTTGGACGTGGAAGAGGTGGTAAATTATATTAAAGCTTTGAATCATGGTTTGAAACGCATTGAAGAATTTCCTATGAGTGTTCGCTTAATCAAAGAAATTCACAATATTCTTCTTTCACAAACTCGTGGTATGGATAAAACACCTGGGGAGTTTAAGCGATCGCAAAATTGGATCGGGCCTCCTGGCTGTACTCTTAAACATGCTTCATTTGTTCCTCCACCTCCAGCTGAGACCTTAGATGCAATGAGTGAATTGGAGTTATATTTGCATAAAACTCATAAACTTCCCATTCTAATAACTTGTGCTTTGATTCACTATCAATTTGAAACCATTCATCCATTTTTAGATGGAAATGGACGAATTGGACGTTTGCTTATTACTTTTTATTTATGTTGGAAAAAAGTCATGCAAAAACCTCTTCTATACTTAAGTTATTACTTTAAATTACATCGTCAAGAGTACTATGATAGGCTTAATTTGGTTAGGGAGAAAGGAGATTATGAGCAATGGATTAATTTCTTTTTGAAAGGTATTATTTGGGCCTCTGAATCTGCTTTAGAAACGATCAAACAAGTATTAGCATTGGCTGATATTCATAAGAAAAAATTAATTAAAGAAAAAATTTCTTCTCCTATAGCGATTGGACTTCTTGATTATTTATTTACAAAACCTCATGTATCGACTCACGATATTGCAGAACATTTTCAAATGACATTTCAAACAGCTCAAACACTTATAAATCATTTTGTTGAACTAGAAATATTACGCGAAATTACTGGCAAAAAAAGGGGTCGTCGTTATAGCTATTGGCAATATCTTGAATATCTCTCGGAGGGGACAAATCTCTGATTATCATATTCTAGACAACAGTATCGTTTACAAGTGTTAACCTGCGATCTTTAATATGAATTCTCAATGACGTCTTCAAATATTGCTATCAAGATAGAAAGAACTAACCGAGAGTAGAAGAATTTAAAGATTTTTTATTTTTATAGATTCATGGACTATTCCTACAAGTGCTACAACCATGATAAGGGTGACAAGGGCTAGCAATTGACTCATTGGATTGGTGTCAATCCTTCGCCGATTTTCTGGTATTAAGCCGTCTGGCGTAGTGTTCAAAAATTCGTAATACAGGGCTTTGGCTGCATCTTTGCTAGATCGAGGAGCTGTAAGAACAAAATTTTTTAATTGATCGTGAATTGGCAGGATGCGGAAATATTTTGGATGTTGAGCAGGAACTGGAAATTTGGAAAGTTCACTGTACATTTTCCAATACTCAAGAATAACTGGCATGACAGGTTCAAAATCATTCTGACGTTCCACTTTTCGATAAATTCTAATATTTTGAGATTTTAGCTTTGATATGAGGGCATCTCTGGAAAAACCATACTGTTCTAAAATATCAGATGTAGGGTAGAGCTTCAACTTTCTTCCTATTCCATTCATGCTTATAGACACTTCATGGCTAAGATAAACGAATGAATGATGATTCCAAATATCGTCAAGATATACTAAATCACCTGTAGCAATATCTTTTAATTTAATTTTCTGGAATTTTTTATAAACCCAATCTTCAGATAATGGTGTTCTGTCCACAAACTTTTCGACAGGGAATATACCTGCAGATACAAGGGCTGTTCCATGACAATTTGATACGATAGCTTGATACTTACCATAGAATAGACGTACTGTACGAGGCAAAATTGTTTGGATGTTAGCTCGATAGGTAAATCCTTGACTAGATAGCGATTTCTCGTGGATTTGTTTTACTACAGGAAAGGTTAATGAGATACTAGGATCAATTTTTTTTGTATATTCAGTGATCAAAGTAATCGTTCTAGCAATAAATTTTTTACTGTTAGAAGCTAATAAAATACGTTTTCCTTTTCTAGACTCAAAACAAAAGGTTTTAAATTTAGTAGGTACGGATAAACAGTTCATTAAATTTTTCCTGATTGATAAGTGTAAAGCTTATCAAGATTAGTAATTAATGACAAATTATTTTTAATGATTGCATAAAGTGATGATAAGAACCTTTTTTATTATCGAAAATGCATAAAATCGATAATAAGGACCAATGTTATGCTCATTGGTGATGATAGTAATCACCGTTATTATCGAATATTGACATTTTCGATAATAACGGCTAGGATATTAACCTAATAAGAATAAATAGAGACATTTAAAAAGGTAAATTTATGAATCCTCTAGGTCTAAGTCTAATTGATAGTAAAAAGGAAACAACACAAGAAGCCCTTCCACCAATCATTGCGACTTTGTACGGTTCTGGAGCGATATTCAGAGTACGCTGTGAAGCAACAGGAGAATGGCTCGATAGGGCATATGGTTCACTGGGTTATAGAACTGAAGAAGAGAAAAAAATAATGAGAGAAACTATAAAAAAAGTTGAATATCAATTTCATGAAGTGAAAGAACAATTTGATATACTTTGGGTATCACTTCCTGTAGGTTTCTGGCTTAGTGATGGACGCTTAGTTTCTCCTGACTATACCTTGGGTGAGCGTGTGAAAGCTTATCACGGACGCAAGGAAGAGATATTAAGCATGGGTCGTACGATCCGTTACGTTAAAGATGGCTCATGGACATTTTTACCATCAGAAATCACCTCTCGCAAGTAAAGGCAAAAAAAGATCCCGGTCGTCAAAAAATCTTCGTTCTTCAAGCTATTCTATTATTTTTTTTCAGTAGGTTTCTCGATAATATTTTTCTCAATAATAGGCTTTTCAATGACCGGCTTTTCTATTATTTTAGAAGTTCCTCCTCCCTGGGTAGTAAAGAAGCCTGAGAAAAAGGCAATGCCTATTGCTATTATTACCAATACGACAATTGCTACAATTGCTGTATTACTTGAACCGTTGTCTGCCATATAGCCTCCTTAAACAAATTTTTTTTGGAAATAATATGAAAAAAAATTTTAAGGCAATATTTTTATTTTCGGATAAGAGAAATAACCCACGACTTAAAGGAACGGAAGAGGAGGGATTCGAACCCCCGGACCCCGAAGGGGTCTTCTGTTTTCAAGACAGACGCATTCGGCCGCTCTGCCACTCTTCCTAAATTTGTCAAGACTTATAGCTTTTTTTTTTTCTTTCGTCAAGTGTTAATTATTTATTGAAAATGCAATAATTAAGTTGAGCTCAAAATAATTCAACTAGAGTAATATTATGACTAAAAAGAACAAATCAGGTTTAGAAGAGTTATCTATAGTTGATGCTGTAGAAACTTTATCAAGTATTGCTGAATTAGACTCGGATAAAGAGACTAGTGTTGTTGAAGAGCATCAGCTTGCTATCAAGGATAAAAAACTTCCCTACAGATCTGTGAGATGGCTGCACCAGAAGGATGGTGAGCTGACTCTGGCTGTGATCAAAGACATATTCCGGGCGATATTGGACTATCTGAAGGCTTTTTATAAAAGTAAGTATCGCAAGGTGGAGGATGAGGAGACTGCTGAAGGGATTAGGACAATTATGGTGCTGGTAGGTGAAGCTGCTAAGAATTTGGATAAATTTGCGAATCTTTTTGCTGAGTCGCACCATTCGGTTAGCATTACTGATATGGAGGAGTTTAAGCAGCTGCAAAAATTTTATTTGTCGAAGGTTGCGCCTAGGATCGATGAGGGTCACTTAGGTAAATGGGTTCTTACTCTATCTAAGGAAGGGATTAATAAAAAAAGTTTACTGCGTTTGCGCACTAAAGGAAAGAGTCTCTCTTCTAAGCATGTCTACGTAGATCTGGATACTGTGAAGAGGGACACTGAGTATGAGCTTTTTCAGCTTCGCAAGGAGGATGGGACTCGTTTTTATAATCCTCATCTGATTCGTAATCTAAAGCTTGTTTGCGACCTGAGCGATTATTTCCATGTGTCTGGGCAGCGGGATCCTTTGAAGCGTCTGGATGTCTGGTTAGATAGTTATATTCAAGCGTGTGCGAGTGATATGGTGGCTTCTTTGCGTACGAGGCTGGATCAGTTTTTTCATGAGGCGATGCGTCACAAGGGTAATCTTTTGGTAGAGGATCTGTCTAAAGCTACGATGGCTTTACTTTTGAGCGCTAGTCCTAGGCATCTGCAGAGTAGTCGCCATGCTTCAAAAAATTGTTTATCTTATTTTGAGGATTTTCAAAAATTTTTGCGTGAAGTGCTGGTATCAAAGGATTTTCAGAAAATAGTTCTTGCTCCTACGGGGACGGGTAGTAAAATTGCGCAATTGATCCGAGAAACGGCTCTTGGATTATGTCGTGGGCTTTATCTGCATGCGAAGGGATTCAAATCGGTTCAGTCGCATATTTTAGATTTGCTGAAGAGGGCCGGGAAGGAGCAGCAGGTGGCGCAGGATCAACAAGAGAGTCATACGGCTTCTTTGGTCTGGGTCTATACTGCTTTGCAGCAGCTTTTGAATAAGCATGCGCATGGGCCTTTAAATAAGGTTTTGGATCTTGTGTTGAATGGTGATGTGGGTGAATTTGACCCTATCGCTCGATTTAATATTCCTTGGCCTATGTTTGCGTTGCATTTTGATTCTAAGCGTTTGCTTTATACGCGGATTCCGAATCCTACTCATCAGGAGTATATCCACAAGGCTTATGTGGGAGAGGAGTTTAAGGGCTATCTGCTTTCGTGTCAGAATGGGCATGGTGTGAAGAAGCATTTTTGTATCTTGCTTCAGGACCGTACATCGTGGAAGGAGTCTGCGCGCTGTTTTGCAGTGGAATCGCTATTGCATCATAAGGAATATACTCCTTACATAGATGTGTGCGCATATTCTATCGATACTCCTTTTTATCATCAGATGGATCACTATTTGAAAGAGGATAAGGCAGAGACATTTAAGAGGCATTTTTTGGATCATTTGAAAGATGAGCAGACGGGATATTATTTTCCTGTGCATTTGCAGCATACGCTATATAAAGAGTTTTTCTCTGGGATTATAGAGGCAGTTCATAAGTGCTTCTTTGAAGAGAGGGATCATTTATCGCGTGAAGAGAGGCATGCATTTATTGATCTTGTGCATCTGTTTACGACGTTTAAAATGGTGGAACTTAACGAGGCGGATGCTTTGAGTTATTGTTGTAAAGATGGGTTAGATACGAGTGTAGCAATGTCTGCGCTTCTATTTGCTCTTTTCGATTGGATGGGAACTTCGCAAAGACAAAAAGAGGGTAAAGAATTTCTTCACTCTCTCTTGTTTGCACCAGCTTTGCTATGGCGTGAGAGGGCTATCCAATCAGAGCGTTTCTATAGGCTTGCTAATTGCTTAGATGTGCTTGAAAAGGCTGTATCTAGGTCTAAGAAGGGAGATAATTTCTTAAGGCACTACTTCTCGCATCTCTATACACTGCCTATCTGGGATGCAGAACTTTCATGGTCAGGATAAATCTAAATTAAACGCAAAGACGCAAAGTAATTTTTATTCTTTGCGCCTTTGCGTCTTTGCGTTTAATTTTATTTAGGGCAGGGGCAAGGGTTATAGTTGGTACACTTCAGAATATTTAGTTTGCAGGTAATCGATATAGGGCTGAGCCGTGAAGGGCTTTTTGCCAATGTTCTGCAATAGTTCGTCACTGTTGTACTGCCTTCCATGCTGATGGACCTGCTTCTTTAGCCAGTCGTTAATGAAGCTGAACTGTCCTTGGCTCATCTGTTCATCCCATTGAGGATTTTCATGCTTAAAGGTTTCCAAAAGAAAGGCGGCGTAGGCATTTCCCATGAGATATGTAGGGAAGTAGCCAAATGTTCCCCAGGACCAGTGCGTGTCTTGCAGACATCCTAATGTGTTTGTAGGCGGAACTATTCCAAGCAGTTCTTTCATTTTAGCATTCCAAGCGTCTGGAATATCTTTGACAGCTAATTTGCCGCTGATGAGATCTTGTTCCATTTCAAAGCGCAGGATGACATGCAGTGGGTAGGTAAGTTCATCGGCTTCTACGCGGATGAAGGAGGGTTCTACTTTGTTGATGGCTCTCCAGAAGTTATCTTGGGGGATAGTGTCGAGTACAGGAGCAAAATCTTTTTGGAGTAAGGGAAAGAAGTGATTCCAAAAGGGTTTGCTTAAT
Organism: Chlamydiota bacterium; assembly: GCA_013287645.1. Lineage (GTDB taxonomy): Bacteria > Chlamydiota > Chlamydiia > Chlamydiales > JABDDJ01 > JABDDJ01. Next base: position 35,904 of record JABDDJ010000018.1, read on the forward strand.
CCGATAGAGCACTCCCACCATCTGGATTGACTTTCGTGGACGGCCATGGAGATAGAATCGCCAAGAGGGGAGCCGTAGTGCTCTTCGGGAAGCTGGAGTTGATAGAGGGCATGTCCACCTTCGTGCATGACGACTAACAGATTGCTCATGAAGTCGTTGGGATTAATTCTGGTTGTGATACGGCAGTCATTGGGTCCCATATACTGGCAGAAAGGGTGGGTAGATTTGCTGAGGTTGCCTCTTTGAAAGCTGTAACCCATAGCATCTAGTATTTTCTTTGCAAATTGGTTTTGCAAAGGCTCTGCAACGGTAACGCGAAGGAACTCGTCGCTAATTTTGGGCTTTTGGCTGACCTTCTTGAGTAGTTCAACTAGGGGCTGACGTATGGCCTGAAATAATTTTGTCGTATTTGCAGTGGTTGCTCCTGGCTCATATAGGTCTATCAGGGCATCATAGGGTACCTCTTTATACCCTAAAAAATCTGCTTTACGTTGACACATCTCGATAACGGTTTCGAGATAGGGGGCAAAGAGGTCAAAATTATTTTGAGCTCGTGCTGTCTTCCATACTTCTTGGGAGTGGGAGATTAATTGTGCAAATTCCTCCACAAACCATCCAGGAAGGGCTGCTTCGATGCGGAAATCGCGTCTCCAACGCTTCACTGCTGCTTCTTGAGCAGGTGTGAGCTGTGAAGATTTAACTGTGCCGGTCTCGATGTCAATTAATGCATCGATGGCAGTCCTCATCTCTTTAGAGGTTTTGGCTGAGTGTACGAGAGAAGCCATGACCTTCATTTGTTCTGCACGAATGCTAGCTCCGCCAGAGGGCATATAGGTCTCTTGGTCCCAGTGTAGTAAGCATTCGATGCCATTTAAGACATGTGCTTTTCGCGATATATCAAAGAGTTGTTGATAGGCTTCTTTAGCGCTCATAATTAATTTAATCGTGGTAATAGGTGTTGTTCGAGTTTAATAGAGTCGGCGGCAAAACGGCGGATTCCATCGGATAGTTTTTCAGTGGCCATGGCATCTTCGTTGAGCAGATAGCGGAAGGCCTTTTCGTCCAGCTGAAGCTTTTCTTCTCCCAGCTGAGATGCTCTGGCAGGAAGAAGTTTTCTTTCGACAGGGCCGTTCATATTTTCAAGTTCTTGAAGGAGTTGAGGTGAGATGGTTAGTAGGTCACATCCAGCCAGCTCAAGAATTTCATCTGCATTGCGGAAGCTTGCCCCCATGACGAGTGTCGAGAATCCATGTTTTTTGTAATAGTAGTAGATCTGTCTGACAGAGATCACACCAGGGTCTTCATGAGGTGCGAAGGAGGTGATTCCGCGTCTTTCTTTGTGCCAGTCTAGGATGCGTCCTACGAAGGGTGAGATCAGGGTAGCGCCTGCATCGGAGGAGGCAGCAGCTTGTGCAAGACTAAACATCAATGTCATATTGCAGTGGATGCCCTCTTTTTCGAGGACGCGAGCAGCTTGGACACCTTCCCAGGTAGAGGCGAGTTTGATTAAGATTCGTTCTTTGGGAATTCCTGCTTTAGCGTAGAGAGAGATTAGTTGATGCGCTTTAGTGAGACTTCCGGAGACGTCAAACGAGAGGCGGGCATCGACTTCGGTGGAGACGCGGCCTGGAATACTCTTTAGGATTTCAACGCCGAAATTGACAAAGAGCATATCCATCATGAGACGTTTTCTCTCATCGATAGTATTACCCTCTTTTTTGGCGCGGAGGACAGCATCGTCTATAAGGTGTTGATACTGAGGCTTTTGCGCGGCAGCGTAGATTAAAGAAGGATTCGTAGTAGCATCTTGTGGATGGAATTGCTTGATCGAATCGATATCACCCGTATCGATCACAATCGTGGTCATTTGGCGCAGCTGAGCAAGCTTATTCGAGCTATTTTCTTGAGCCATAGGAAAGCTCCTTAGGGTATTTGTTGCGATTCAAGTCTAAAAGAGATAGTGACCTGCTCCTGACCTAGTTGCAGATTTAGAGTGGAATTAAAGCGGGTCATCAGGAGTTTATAGGGAATTTTTACATGGTGTGGGCCTACATCAACACCGACATTTGTGTTGCCGAGGATCTCTTCGGCATCTTTGATATGCAGGCATAGAGCTTCAAATTTTCGCAGCTGTTGAAGTAATTTGGGGTCATTGAACAGAAATGTCTGTTTGCAATGAGGGCAGGTTAGAAGGCCGTTACTTTTGTCCAGTTCAAAGATGGAAAAGGGAAGATGATGGTGGCATTTGGTACAAGGAAGTGCCAAAGTGTGCCCTTTTTGAAAAGGAAGCACAGAAGAATTTGTATTAGACATTGGTAAACTCAATTATTCTAAAGATTAAGCAATCTTACCATGAAATAAATTAAACGCAAAGTACCCTACCCCTTGCCCAAAATAATTACCCTTGCCCCTGCCCCTGCCCTTGCCCTAAATACTAAATCATATAAGAAATCGGACAGGGTTAAATAATTCGGGCAGGGGCAAGGGCAGGGGCAGGGGCAAGGGTAATTATTTAGGGCAGGAGTAAGTGTACTTTGCGATTAATTTTATTCGTGGTATGCAACAGGGTAATTCATATTTTATGGGTGTTCATATGACAGCGCAAGCGATCGATTTCCTAGGGATTTCTCTGAGCGATAGTGCACTAGTACCCAAGCTGGATGAATTCCTCAATAAACATGAGCAGTTTTTAAGTGTAGCCCTTGTGCATCAGATGCGCTATTTTGCGGGAAGCGGAGTCACGGAAGATGACGCTACCATGGAATTCGATAGTGCTATTAAGCATGTAAAAGCCATCCTTATCTTCTGCAAAGGTGCAGGAAAATTAAATACTCAATCACCTGCGTCACAAAATGTCACTAAATCGATGAATGGAATTCTCTGGGAACAGGTCGAACTTCTGGAAGGTTTTGTCAATGAATTATTTCATCAACTCTCTTTTGTTAGCGTATTAAAGTGGCAAGAATCTCTAAAAAACACTTTAGATGGCTTTGAACAGGTACTTCTCAAACACATTTCCAAAGCTCAAGCTTTAGTAACAGAGCTACGCGATGTCATGCAATATTCTTTAGATTCAAATTCTGGTAATAGTTGGCTGACGCGCTGGTTTAAATCAAATGGAAAGGATGCGGGAATCGATGAGGAGTTATCGAATGACCTTAAGAACTGTGAAAATATTCTCCGTCAGCATGGGAAGCAGTTTAGGGAACAATTTGCCAAATATCAGACTGTGGCTGCTGAAATCGACACTCACACTCATAAATTGAAAAGTTATGACATCTTAGCAAGTCTAGGAGGGGGAGCTGTTGACCAATTCGAATCTTTATTTCGCTTTCTAAAGCTCTGGGAGAGCCTTGAAACCTCCCACACGATTTCTCAGGAAGCTCTATTAAAAGCCTTTCAAAATTTTTCGCGGGATAAAGTCATCACATTACTCAGAGACTACTACAACTCCCTCGAAGAGGCTCTTTTTGAAAAAAGCCGCACCCTAAAGACCTCTCCCATACAGCTTTTCAATGATCTTCAAGGGCGTTCTTTTATTTTGGATATTATCAGAGGCTACAGAAAAGAGCTGCATGTCCTTGGATCTACAATTGTCAAACTTAAAGATTTTCTTTTAAAGTCTAATCCAGACCCCTATGTCAGGTCACGTTGGGGATTCGGAGATACTCCTGTAGGCGAAGAACCGAAATATGCGCACAAGCTGACGGAACTAAACCTCTCTGTAGAGCAGCTAGACGGATACTTTAACCGTATGATTGCCGCACTTGAAAAGGGCCCTCAAGAAGAGGATAAGCAACATCTTAGCGAAAGGGAAAGTCAGATTGACCACTCTCTGCACCTAATCGCTCAACCTCTAACCACAAGCCGGCATTTCAATTCTCATAGCGAAAAAATCTTAGACCTTTTGGATAAGTTGGGTGAACTGGAAGGCTATGGGCGTGACGTGGTTGATTATGTGCGACAAGTACTTGGAAAGCTACTGCGTGCTGACTGGAAAGAGCATGTTTTAACCACACTTCCTCATTTTCAGCGTCTTTATAAGATCCACCAAGGAATTATCGGCTCTCCCATAGATCCAGGACATTCTCTGCGGCTCGAGAAATTTAAAAAGTTATTGCAGCAGATTAGTTCTAAAATGCGTCGTGAAGGGACTGAGCAGGGAACAGATATCGAATATGATATCAGCGACATTCAAGGCTACTTTCAAGACTTCTTAGCCACTCTACAACGATCTATCAAAGACGAATCCATGGCGCAAAGAAAATCCAAAAGGTATGTTGAAGAGGGCGCTCAGCAACTTTTAGAGTACCGCTACCTATTTGGTGAATTCTTTGCTTCCCTCAAAAAAGAACCTGAAGGGCAATACCTGCGTCAGCAGTTTTTGTTTGTCGATCAGTACTTTGAAGCCATCGAAAACAAGATTTATGAATTTAGGTTGCAAAGAGGCTTGCTAGAACAAGAAGAAAGATAAAAAAATTAAACGCAAAGACGCAAAGGCGCAAAGTATTTTTTTTATTCTTTGCGCCTTTGCGTCTTTGCGTTTAATTTTTTTATGGGCAGGGGAAGCCTTCCCAAGGGATGCGGCTTTTGTAGCGGCCCATCTCAATCACTACCTCTTGCTGCTGTTGAAGGGCATCAATAATAATTTCGGCTATCTCTTTTGGAAGCAACGCCTTCTGACCACCCTCATACACACTCACTGAAAAGATTGTCTGGTAATCATCGATCCACATCGATACAGGAATCATGGGCATTGCTCCTGGCTCAATGACAGGCACACTTTGCACCACCAAAAAGGCTTCCCAATCGCATCCAATAGAGACAATTTCTAGCCGTATGTCTCTAAAGGTATTACAGACAGTATTGAATACTTTAACGGAACGATAATAATCAGACGCTGAACAGTCGGTAGCTACGATCCAAGGGCATTTTTTATTGGAACAGCTAGCTAAGAACAGCACCAAGATAAGAAGAAGGGTGAAAAACCCCCTCTTCTCTCGAGACTGTATTAACAGCATATTTTTTAGTGGCTATGATCACTGCTGGAGTTTTGGATAGCTACAGCAACGATAGCGATCAACGCAACTGCACCTAATGCTATTGCAGGGGTGATGCAGGGTGCGCGACGGCAATCTTCGTAGCAGTATCCACCGGTATCAACGCAGTAGTCCTGGCCTTCGTAGTAGTAGTCTTGAGCGTTAGCAGAGCTGGAAGAGCAGAGCATCGCGAACGCTAGCAGCGATGCTATGAATTTTTTTACAAATTTCATGAGAACTTCTCCTTAATTTAAGTCGAAAAAGATGTATGCATACCTGTGCTCATCGGTGCCTATATGTATTGCATATGAGAACATTTTATGCAATTTTTTTCTTTGGTTTTTTTTATCAATTTAAGCGTTGTTAAAACGTAGTGAACGAAGGCTATCAAAAAAGGCCTTATAATGTTCAGGAAATTCCTCTTTTTTGGCCGCAGCGGTAAGGATGTAGATAATTCCATCCTTGAGAAGGATGACATGCATCATCCTTAGTTCGCCCCATTCAGACTTTGTGTCCACCTGGGATAGGCTAGCGTCACCCGCTTCAGTGCGGATAGCGCCTAGGTCTTTCCACTGGCTTCCTTGAGAGTCGTTGATGGCTTTGATGATCTTTAAATATTGCTTGAGAGTTCCTTGGTATTTTTCCATTCCTAGGTTAATCGAGGGGGGGAAGTTGCCTTTACCTTTGCCTACGACCATGGTTTTTACACGAGGAGGTAGTGCAGAGGCGTCTGCGGTGGCCCAGCCTGGCGGGGGAGTGAATTGAACGGAGAGAGGAGGTTTGCTGGGAGGTTGGACTTGCGAGACGGGAGGTTCATTGTCGCTGGAGTTGGCGGCGCGTAGGAGAGGGGCGAATAGTATTGTATGGGTTAGGGAGATTAGTAGGAGACGTTTAGTGAGAGCATGCATAATCATACCTCATTTTTTTTTGTGGTGGATTACCTAGAGGTTATACAGTAGAAGAAATTTAAGACAAACAAAATTTTTCACTAACTAACTATTAATACCAACTTAATATTGTAAAATTATAGTAGATCATTTCTAATAGTAATAGGATAATATTAAAATTTTAATTTTGGTGTAATTATGTCAGGTCAAGAAATTTCATCTGGAGGAGAACAGCCACGACAATTTAATTTTGAATTTAGAGATTCAAAGAATAAAGTTATTAATACTTCTATATCAGTAGATTTTGTTAAGGATTTACAATTTGCAGTTAATACTGAATATATTAAAACGCATACTACTGAATATCAGTTAAATAAGAAAATTGTCGTAAAAGTATTAGGAGAACAAAGGTACGAATTTAAAATAGGTAATCAAAAGTTTTTTTATGCAAAAGAAAAAGAGAGTGAAACTTTTACGATTATTAGAGAAAAAATTGAAAATAGAAGCATATTTCAACGCTTTACTGATCTTTTTTCTACTATAACCCAGTTATTATTTGGTAAAGGCCGTACACCTGCCTCAGGTTCCCGCGCTCCTGCTGATGCCGTTAAACAAGATTATACTAAGTTGCGACGCTGCTTAGAGACAGGACGCTCCTTTCTCTCTACAGATCCAAAGGCCCCTTTGCAGAGTGATTTACAGGGTGCTATTGAAAATTGTCGCGCTATCGAAAAAGCGCTTGATGCAAGAGATCCAGAAGCTGCGCTAAAGAACTTATCCGAAGAGTGGACTTTAAAAATTACGAGACATTTGGGCGAAGGGGTGAGTTTTATCATTCCTACAGGCTACTTGAATGGCGAGGGGAATTTGCAGCCTGTGATGGTGCGTTTTTATAAAAAAGAGGGTGAAGTATACGTAGAGATATATAATGATAATCCAGAGGTTGGCGATAAGTTAGACCCTATTCAAATCAGAAAGCTCCAATTAGAAAATAAATTTCCCACGGAAACTCAGATAAAAGAACAGTTAAATGTGATCCATCCTTTTCTAAATATATTAATTCCCCCTGCTCCTAAAGCCTCTGCATTACCCAAACTGCCTAAATCTGACATCGCATTCCAAGAACAACTCTACCCAGCAGTCAGGGAAAAATTAACAGAGAAGATGGGATTACCAGAAGCCGTTAAAGATAAAGGTGAAATTGCCCCTCCAGCACAAGGGTTAACATTTAAAGCAGTCATGGCGCAAGTGGACGCAGTTACAGATTTTAAAGTCGTTGAGTCTAAAGAGAAGGTCCAAAGTACTTCTACAACAGATGAACAGCGCATTGTCAAGTGGTTTGATCACCTTTTAGGCGCAGAGAATAAAAATTTAAACCCTATCGAAAAAACATCGCTCTTGTATTACATGACAGAGCTCTCTCTGAAGAAACAGATGGGTGCAATAGATAATAGCATGCCTATCGAAAAGCGCCTTAGAGCTTATGAAGAGTGCATTAGTCAGTTGAATCACCTCAGTAATAAAATCGCACCCTCACTATTGGGAAAACCTGATGCGATTGTTTTACTTCCTCCATCGCTTGTGAAACTCAAGCAAGAGTGTGAGAAAAAGGCATCGGAAATAAAAGCGACGATGCG
>JABDDJ010000019.1 GCA_013287645.1 Chlamydiota bacterium
GTTTTGCGTAAGGCGTGTTACTTCATAAAGGTTGAATATAATCCTTATACCTTAAAACAGTAAACATACCGCCTTCTAAATGATAAAGAATGTGGCAATGCAAGGGCCATACGCCTGGATTATCCGCATCAAATTGGACAGCTATAGTCGAATTAGGTGGGACCAAGATGGTATCTCTCATGGCACCATCAAGAGCCACTCCATCAATCTCTGTCACTTGGAATACATGGCCATGCAAGTGCATGGGATGAGACATCGACGTTACATTTTTAAAGATCATTTCTACTCGCTGTCCATTTTCAACAACAATAGGAGTGACTTCCGGCCAAGATTGACCATTTAATGTCCATACATATTCTGACATATTGCCGCCCAATATAATCTCCACACGCTTTTCTACAGGCCTGCGTTTAAGCGGGTATAGTGCTTGCAATTTCTTCTCCATTAAATTAGTGAACGCACCAGTTTTTTTATCAACTTTTCCTTGTAATTTCGGAGGTTGAGCGCTCTCAGAAGAAGCTAATATAGCCCCCGCTTGTTTATCTGTACCTTCGCCTTGAGCTAAAATAGGAAAAAAATTCCCATTGCGAGGAATTTCAACAACAATATCAATTCTTTGAGCAGTAGCCAATTCGAATAAAGATCCCTCAAAAGGTTTAATTCTATTGCCGTCGACAGCTATTACTTTACCTTTCAAATCGCCAAGAGAAATAAAAAAGTTTGTTGCACTAGAACCATTGATCACTCTCAATCTAACCCGTTTTCCTGATTCTACCTTTACTACTTCAGGATTCTCAGCAGTCCGGTAATTGATGAGAAATGCATCATAATTCACATCAAAAAGGTCAGAGGAGGACATCATTTGTTGATGATCCATCGACCCCTTATTTTTTTTACATCGAAGATTTTGATAGATTACTTCAGGAGATTGGAAAGAAAAATCAGCAAGGAGAAGGATTACTTCTTGATCAGAAAGTGACGCATCTTCTGGATCGTAAATGATAAGGGGAGCGCTTAAGAGATTTTGTTCTTGAAAACCATAATGAGAGTGCATCCAAAAAGTTCCCGATTGTTTTAAAGGAAATCGATAAGCATAGGATAGCCCTGGATAAATAGGGTATTGCGTGATAAAAGCGACACCATCTTGAGAGTTAGGCAAGATCAAGCCATGCCAGTGAATAGAGGTAGGTATGTTTATCGAATTTTTCAGTAAAACATTAAAATCCTCTCCCTTTTTCGCACGCACTCCCCATGTACCGTCAGGTTGTTCAAGCGTATATACAGAAGCCTCTTTTCCATTAACGAGAATCGATTTTTTCTGAATGCTCAATTCCACAGCCTGCCCTGTAGAATAGACTAAAAGCAAACAACTAAACAAAATCCTGAATAGCTTTTCCATTTGAACTCCATTTTCAAGCTAGGTTATCTCGGATTTTCAAAATCTACTAATTTGTCATTTATTAGTAGATTTTAGTGGAAGATTTGCCTACATACCGCTTCTTAAAAGTTTCTCATGAAGAACAAGCGTTTAAAAAGACTGAACCTTTACAACTGATCAGCTATAAATTTTCCAAAACTTTAAAACTTTGAAGAAAGCAAATCAATCTGTCTCCTCGTTCGATGTGTTAAGTCATTTTCGGATGTTGACACCTCTCAAATCATGCAAAGCTTTTCTATTATTTTCCGCTTTTCTTTCCGTCCTTTCCCCAGGGACCTGACCAATTTAGGTACTCATTGATGTAGTGAGAAGGTAGATGATGCTCTTTAGCACCTTCTGTGACAACTTTGACATAAAAGGGCCGAGGATAACTTGTCGCAGAGATATAGTCTTGATTTGCGATATAAACCTCTACTTGCCGCACATCTTGAGGATTGTTGGGAGAAGTAACTTGTAAAGTCGCTCTACGATAAACACGCGGACACTCCTCAACTTGATCAAGAATGGACAGCTCCTTTTCAGAGAGTTTCCAAACAACACCATAGACTGAACATCCAGCTTTAGGCTGAATATTTCCTCCCGTAAACTCTTGCTTAGGATTAAGCGGTGCACGATTATAAGCAAACTGGTAGCCGTCAAGCCGATAGCAACCCACGCACTTAGCCGAATCAGAAGCTAACAACTGATAAAGCATTTGAGAGTTCATATTAGCGCCATAAGCAAAGTAAAAATATTCTTTCGGCTTTCTAGGAACATCAGCATGCAAGCAAATAACAAATAAAGCGCAAACTAAAATAAACAAATACTTCATAAACCCTCACAAAATAAAATAATTGTAGATAAATAGAATTAAACAATCAATTTATTTATTATCTTTAGATTACTTTTAGAATGAAAAAGCAATATTGAGTTCTGCTCCCCAGAAATTATAGGAATTTTTAGGAAGGCCTAGCTTCTGCCCATTGGAGGTTTTAGCTGTTGACCGACCATCCTCCCAGCGTTCGTAGAAGGGTTTTAGAACCAAAGAATAACATCTATCTTCCATGAAAAAGTAAGTCAACGGCAATTCAACGAGCACATTGCCTATAGTATTTTTAAGTACCCACCGAGCACCTTTTAGAGGGGTTATCTGGACTGTAGGATAAACTTGCGGCATCCAATTGAAATTAAGCCCTAGGGACCAGCAGGAACAGAAAAAATACTCCGATAAAAAACCGACGGGAATGTAAAACTCATTATACTCAAATTTGATCGAAGGTTCTTCAAACTGTTTTAGCTTATGATCAAGATAGCGATAGCCAAATCCTGAAAAAAATGTCACCGTCCAGTCATTACAACACGAAGCGTATGTATAACCTATCTTTTCTTGGACATCGACGTACACAAGATTTCGGTTGGCGAAAGAATTCTCTGTTTTCCCTTGTTTCCACGCAACTCTTAAGCCGCCGTAAAAACTATTCCAGGGTTTATATTCATAGCTTCCCTGAATGCCTCCGAGATTGCCATTAAAGGTCTGCTGTCCATCAATTTTGATATTCGCGCGGGTATAACTTCCACCGATCTGCAGATATGAATCATGGAACTGCTCAGCGTGCATAGTACTCACAAGCAAGAGTCCGATCGTGCCTAAGATTTTAATTGTTTTGCTGATTAAAAAATTGTATGGATTCATTTTGGTCTCTTTAATATAAAAATTAGTTTACAAAATAAAAGTAGGGTAGCTTTGGAAATTTGTCTAGGCTCATTTTATGAATTTTAGTTTTGCGTTTGCAGTTTTCTGTGCAAGTGTCCTTTTTTCATCGAGACCGCTTGAAGAATTTTATGGTGACTTTCTATGCGAAGAAAAAGAGGTTCTGTCTGCCGTAGGTCTTAGCTCTCCTTGTACTTGCTCTGGATGCGGCTCAATTCCTTATCCTACCAGCTATCCAACTCCCGATCCCATCATTAATTCATCGCAGGTTTGGAGCTTTGTTAGTGAACCTGATTTGCACCCAATGAAAATAACCGTGAATACCTTTAATCCTGGTACTTCGTCAGGTTTGATATTTCTTGCTCCCTACGGTTTTTCATCTGTTGCTACTTACGGGCAATCTGGAGCACTAATTTTGGATAATGAGGGTACTCCTTTTTGGTTTCGTCCTTTAACTAGCCCCAATTTAATGAATACCGATTTTCGGATGCAGACATTCAATGGCAAACCGGTTCTTACTTTCTGGCAAGGCACTCTTGCTACGCCTCCGGCTTATACAAACTCTCCTGGAGGGTCTTCGGAGCCAGGTTCTTGTTATTATATTCTTGATAACACTTACGCGGTCATAAAAACGGTCTCGGCTCAACAGGGGTATATTTCGGATATACATGAATTTCTTCTTACCCCGAATAACACGGCACTATTTTTTTCTACAAAGGCAGTGCCGATGGATTTAACTCCCTATGGAGGACCCCAAGATGGGTATGTGCAAGATTTTGCGATCCAAGAAATCGATCTACATACAAACAAGCTGATCTTTTTTTGGGATGCATTACAGCATATACCACTAGCTGACTCTTACGTACCTGCATCCAATGCAGTTTCCAGCGGTAACATATGGGACGCTTTTCATTTAAATTCTATAGGCCTTACAGACACTATTGATGACATAGTAGTTTCAGGACGCAGTACCTGGACAATTTATAGAATAAACAAGCCAACCGGAAATATTGTTTGGCGGCTTGGTGGCAAGCAAAGTGATTTTACAATAGAGAGTGGAGCCGAATTTTCTTGGCAGCACGATGCCCGCTTTCTACCAAACAATCTCATAAGTATGTTTGACGATAATTCGGATAATGCATCGGTGCCTGGTCCACCCTCACATGGATTAATCCTTCAATTAGACTTTGTCAATATGGCTGCCAGTGTATTCCGAACCTATTATCATAATCCCAATATAATAGTGGCTTCTCAGGGCAATTTGCAAAGCTTATCCAATGGAAATAAATTTGTCGGCTGGGGTCAATCACCCTATTATTCTGAATATAGCGAAGCAGGAAATTCAGAAATTAATCCTGTCTTGAACTTGCTTTACGATGCTCAGATACCAAGCTCCAATTTCACTTATCGAGCTTATCGGAACAATTGGGTCGGCATGCCATTTTATCCACCAAGCATTGGAATAACATCAACTAATGGACAAATCACAGTTTACGCTTCATGGAATGGTTCCACCGAAACAACTCAATGGCAGGTATTTGCTGGATCAAAGTCTAAAAAGCTGTCTCTAGTAAGTTCTGTGGCCAAATCTGGCTTTGAAACCAGCATACCGGTAACTCAAAAAGGTCCCTATTTCCAGGTAAAAGCCCTCGATGTCAATGGCCAGGTTATTGGAAAATCAAAAATAATAAACGTCAATAAAAGTTTTGAAAAATGACTCTTACATTAGTGCTTAAACTAGCTTCTATCCTTGAGATTGTTACAGGCTTATTATTGATGATTTGTCCCGTGTGTGTAGCTCAATTATTGTTGAACAGCGGGCTTACAGAAGCAAGCTTAGCCTTAGGTCGTATTACGGGTATAGGTTTATTTTCGCTTGGAATAGCCTGTTGGCCAAATGGAACAGACCCTGCAATATGGCCAATACTCACTTACAATGCCTTGATAACAGCCTACCTTATTTACATCGGTGTCGAAGGTCAATGGGTAGGAATATTGCTATGGCCAGCTGCTATTTTGCACGCAATCCTAACCCTATTTTTGTCCATCTATACATTCACTAGACGATCGCAAAACGCGCATAATTCTTGACGTAAGGGTGTAGACCGCTCGGCAAAAAGTTGTTGTTCTTTTTGATATTGCTTGCGACCTTCTTCTGTTTCAATGTATAGAGGTTCGTAACCTTCATCCGTTAAGTCATAGGGACTTGCTCTCATGTCCAATTCTCTCCCTTCAAGGGAAAGAAAGAATGTTTTTGCAATAAAATCCGATCCTATCCAAGGCCAAAGTTTCGTCGCCCATTTGTAAAGATCCATATTAGCATGCAAGCATCCTCCTTGCTCCATTTGCAGGCGCATTTCAATCTGTGGATTTAAAATATTAAGAGGACGGGCACACTCAGTAAAAAATCGATAGGCGTCATAGTGAGAACAACAAATGGTTTGGCTTTCAACAAAATGAGCTATTTCCTCGGAGGATAATCTAAGTCGATGACCTTTATGCCTAATTTCTTCAGGAGATAATTTATAAACCATCGCCCACTCATGCATGCCAAAACAGCCAAATCGAGGCTGCCGTTGCAAAATGTTCCCGCACAGTTCAGCCACAAACCTTGCTTGATAAAGGGTATTTTCACTCAAACGTTCTTTGTTATACGATACTAGATCTCCATCTGAGCAAAACCAATAATCGTTTAGCCATGGATATTCCTCTTTCATTAGAGCAGTAACAACTAAACTTTCATCAACAGAAGGCACCCATTGCTTTAGCTTTAAGGGAGAACAGCTGTAATAAGTGAATAAAAAATCGTGTACTGGATGCGAATGACCTACCGACCTCCTTTTCACAAAGGCATCAGCAAATGGGCTTACTAGCGCAGCATGCTTTTTTGCGCGAGTAGTCCATTCTTCGGCAGATAATTCTAAAAGCTGTGAGTGAGACATAATTCTTAAAAAAGATAACACTAATAACGATTTATCACGACTTGATATTTTAATATCCATGTGGTATATACTGGTATATACAACCTAAGATTAATATGTTTATCCACGACGTTTGTGCAGCTCTCGATAATGCAAAAATCCCCTATGCTATTGTAGGAGGATATGCCGTTGCTCTACATGGTGCTTTAAGAGGAACAATCGACATTGATATTGCAATCCGATGGACACAGAAGAATCTCGAAAAGGTCGAAAGAGCATTCAAAAAGTTGGGTCTTGTTTCTTTATTACCCATTGATTCGAATAGCTTGTTTCACTTTAGGGATGAATACATTCAAAAACGACATCTGATCGCATGGAATTTTTACGATCCTAGCAACCCCGTCAATCAAGTCGATGTTATTATTAATTATGATCTTAAAAATGCAGGCACCAAAACGATCTATACTTACTCTGGTAAAGTCAGAGTACTGTCAAGAGAAGATCTGATCGCGATGAAAAAAGCCGCGGGGCGCCCTCAAGACTTAGAGGATGTTAAAGCTTTGGAGAATTTATGAAAAAAGCTCTTCAATACTACACTAAAGAGTATCTTGAAAGGTGTGCTGGCTTAACGCCTGACCAAATTATCGAATTTCTTGAAAATTACCGTATCTTAGTCGCAAAAGTTCCAGAAAAATGCCAACTCATTAGCTTAAAAATTGAACCCTCCCTCCTCAATGCTTTCAAGCAGAAAGCAAGTCTTAGGGGGGCTCATTACCAAACGAAAATAAAGCAGTTGATGAGAGACTAGATAACAAGTGAGTAGACTACAAGTATGCTCTAAAACACCTTGTAAAATGCTTCCAAATGAGTGGGAAGACGACCATTTGAAGGATGAGGAGAGTTGATTTTCACTTGTATTTCTTTGGCTTCCATAAAGAGTTTGTTACATTCACGTTCCATAAAAGGGCCTGTCAATATGATTGAAGGTTTATACGACAGTTCAATGAGTTCTTTTGCTTTGATGTCAATTCCAAACACCCACAAATGCGTGATCGTCTCCAACATAGTACCGTAAACTATCTCATCGATCTGTAATTCGTGGACCTTTTTTGCCCAGTAGATTGCACTATACGCAAGCGTATCAGGTTCGCATGTAGTGTACATGGTTAATTTTCCATGGACTTGGCCTTGTTTGGCAGTGATCAAAGCATGAATAGCCAGAGACTCAGCATGAAAGAGGGGAGAGATGTGAGCGCAGTCAGCAGCTTTGCAAAGGATCTCTCCCTTTGCATTTACAATCATTGCACCAAAAGGCCATATCGGATTTGTAGACTGAGCAAATTCAATTGTCTGCTCCATGAATGTGGTATGGTCATTGTTCATAGTGTCAAAAGGACTTTTCCGATAGTATAAAACTTCTTAGATATTAACCTGAGTTCTGGATTTTTTCAACCTTACTAACTCCTAATGGCTACTAATTTGTGTACGCAAGTGACTGCCATCGAGCCATCGCCGACGGCAAAACCGACTCTTTTTGTAGACCCGCTGCGGATATCACCAGCGGCGAGAATTCCCGGAATTGTAGTTTCCAAAGGGCAAGGCTCACGGTCCTTTAGAGGCCATTGGCCGGACTGCAGTGCATCGATACCCGTCTTAATATAGCCAAGCGAATCTCTTGCAAGAGTTTCAGGTAGCCAGAAACATCCTGGATCAGCTCCGATAAAAACGAAAAGGGCAGAAATAGGAAGGGTTTCGGAAGCTCCTTCGCTTTGGCTTTCTTTGTTGTTAGAATTGCACGCACGCAAAGTAACGCTTTCCAACCGTTGTTCGCCATGGACTGCAGCGATCTCGACTCCTTCATGCAGCACAATATTACTGGTTGCGCGAATCCGACCAACGAGATATTCAGACATTCCAGACCCTAGAGGTCTTCGCACGAGTAGGTGAACTGTCCGGTCAGGGCAGCATTCGGCAAGGAACATGACTGCTTGCCCAGCAGAATTTCCACCACCGACAATCGCAAGGTCTTGCTTATCGTAGAGAACTGCTTCGACGGTTGTGCAGGCGTAGTAAATTCCAGCTGATTCGAATCGTTCCGCGCCAGGGATTTCGAGCTTTCTCCAATATACGCCCGCTGCAATCAGGACTGTACGAGCAAGGAGAGTATTTCCGCAGTCAAGATGCAATACATAAAAATCATTGGGAGTCGCAGCGGGTTCAATATGCTTTACAACTACTGGTGCAACCATTTTGGCGCCAAATTTCAACATTTGTAGAACGCTACGCGTCGCCAGTTCATTGCCTGAAAGCCCGCTGGGAAATCCGATAAAGTTTTCAATTTTGGAAGATCCTGCTGCTTGGCCACCGGGGCCAATACTATCAAACACTATGGTGGAAAGTCCTTCTGAAGCCGCATAGACGGCAGCGGTCATTCCAGCTGGCCCTGCACCGACAATAGCAAGATCAGTTTTTTCAGTTGGGCAATGACGCCAGACGCCTATACTTTGAGCAAGTTCGCGAAGTGTGGGATTCATCAGCAATCGGCCATTGTTGGATTCTATAACGGGCATTTTTTTTGGCGATCCCCAGTCATGAAGGAGTTTCTGACCCAGAACCGATGTAGAATCGTACCAGGTGAATGGGACAAAATTCCTGTAAAGGAACTCACGGACTAGCATCGTATCACGACATTTTCCTGGTCCAACGATCTTCAGTCCTACTAAGCCTGTTGCCAAAAGAAGCCGGCGGCGTTCCTGTATAGCCCTCAGTAGCTTTTCAGCGAGATTGGGGACTTTGCTTAGAATTTCATTCAAACGAGATGCTTGTATGCGTAACAATTGTGTCTGGCCGCTCGCCACTCCGGTTACCATAACGGGCCGGTGTGTCAGTAAATCAATGTCGCCTGCAAATTGGCCCGGTCCGTGCGTAACAACATGCCGATTTTCATCCGAGGGGTTCACTATTTTAATCCCGCCGGTTTCAACGACAAACAAATCTAGATCGACATCGCCTGCATGGAAAATGATCTCTCCATCGGAGAAGGAAACGCTCTCGGATAGAGGTTTGAGGATCATAAGATCATGAGCATCAAGTCGAGGAAAAGCGATTGGATTGGATATTATAGGGTCGTTCGGCATAGAGCAGACCTAAGCTGGAGATTATTCAAAGCTTTTTTTGTTTTTTAAAATTAACTCTTGAAACAGTCAATCATTATTGTTCTCAAGGAAGCTTGTCCATGAAGAGATAGACGGCGGTAATCTTGCCGTCCTGGGCGATTACGAAATCGGTTCCGGCGTAAGCTGGCGGCTTGCCAGGGCTGCCCGACACCCACCGGACCCGACAACTATTGCCCAGTTCCTCAGGAGGGGAGATCGGCTGATATTGGAAATCAGGATGAGTAGCCTTGATCACACCTGCGATGCGGTCGATCTCATTACGGCCGCGGTGAATGCCAGTGTTAGGATCATAGAACACAGCGTCTTCGTGGAAGATTTCATCGATCGCTGCGCGTCGTCGCACAGGGTCAATCTCACCGAACACGTCGTGGAGATTGCGAAGAGACAAGGTCGATAAGGTTTGGGACATAGTTTTTTATTCCTCTAAGTAAAGTTTAATATTCATCTTGTCCGATGCATTAAGATTAAACTAAATTAATTCTTATAGGGACAAGCCCAGCCTCCCCCGGCTGCTGTGTAAATATTAACCAGGTCCTTGCGAAGCTTATAACTAGATTCTGCTTCGACAGACTCGGCATCAAGAGCATTGCGTTGGACAATTAAAACGTCCAATAGATTTGTATATCCATTTGTGTACTGCTGATTGGCCAGTTCTAAAGCTTTACGATTGTGAGTAGCAGCACTCGTTAAAGAAACATTGCGTATAGTTTCATAGAGATAATTGGCCAGAGCATCCTCCATATTTTCCAATGCTTCAAGAACAGTTTCTTGATATTCCAAGTAAGCACGCTTATAACGGGCATCTGCGGCCTCAATATCAGCCTCAATCCTTCCAAAATTTATCACCGGCTGTACCAGCGTACCAGCAACATTCCAAGTGCGAATTAAATTTTGTAATCCTGGCGTTTGTTGGGTTGAATTATGAATACCTTGAAGACCCTGGAACCCGAAAAAGGCTGTTAAGCTAATTGTTGGAAACCATTCCCTTTTTGCTGCATCGAATGTGGAAATACTGGCCGCAAAATTTCTTTCAGCTGCACGCACATCGGGTCTTGTACCCAGCACTGTAGCCGGAGCGGCGATGACAATTTGAGGATCAAGAGGCTTTAATGGTTCCTGTATTGCAAACAGATCATCATTTTCTCCAGGTGTGCTTCCTAAAAGAACATCTAAGCGGTTGCGGGTCGTTTCAAGTGAAATCTTTAGCGTGGGGATTCTAGCCTCTGTAGTGGCAAACTGAGCAGCAGCTCGTTGCACATCGAAATCACTGGCATAGGCCTCTTGAAATTGTGCTATAGTTAGCTCTAGAGTACGTTTTTGAGTGGCGAGATTATTTTCTGAAATTGCAAGCTGCTGCTGATAATTGCGAAAATCAAAGTAGTCGCGTGCCACTTCAGCCAATAAACTGACAATCACACCCTGCCTTAATATCTCTTCATTTTGCACCAAAGCAATTGTAGCAGCAAAGCGGGCTTGATTTTTTCCAAAAAGATCGAGCTCCCAGTTGACTTGATCGGTGACGTCTTCATAAGCAAGCGGCTTATCTCCAGTATATAAGCCCTGATTGCCCCTTTGGGCATCGGCATTTATGCTAAATTGGGGCATCAAGGTTGAAAAAGAACCTAGACGTGCTGAACGGGCTTCTTCTATGCGGGTGCCTGCGATGCGAAGAGTTTTATTATTCATTAGTGTTCTTGCGATAAGTGCATCTAGAACCGAGTCGTCGAAATGATGCCACCAACATTGTTCCACTTCTGCGCAGTCGTCGACAACTAAGGGCTTATCCCAGAGCACAGGATTGCCGGGCAGCCCTTCAAAAGTATGCCAAGCATCAGGTGTTTCGATCCCCGATTCTTGAAAGCTAACCGGTCTGATACAAGACGTTAAACTTAACAATGCCAGAGAAATTAAAAAGGCCTTAATCACACTCATGATGATGCACCTTTTCTGTCCGAGTCATTTTTTTCTCTATCTCACGCAGGGCAACATAAAATACAGGTGTCAAGAGAAGTCCAAAAAATGTGACTCCTAGCATTCCAGAAAATACAGCGATACCCATGATATGGCGCATTTCAGCTCCGGCGCCTACTGAAAAGACCAAAGGACTGACACCCATGATAAAAGCAAATGAGGTCATTAAAATAGGCCTCAAACGCAAGTGAGCTGCTTCAATAGCGGCATCCACTGTACATTTTCCATGAAATTCAAGCTCACGAGCAAATTCCACAATTAAAATCGCATTTTTGCACGCTAAGCCGGCTAATACAAAAAAGGCAACCTGTGTGAAAATATTAATATCTCCTTTTGAAATCCACACTCCAGTGATGGCAAATAATAAGCATAAGGGGACGATCAAAATCACAACTAATGGGAGAAATAAGCTTTCATACTTAGCAGAAAGCACTAAATAAATAAGCAATATGCATAAAGGAAATACATAAACTGCGGTATTACCAGATAAAACTTGCTGATAGGTAAGTTCTGTCCATTCAGAAGTCATTCCGGCTGGAAGTACTTTTTTTAGAATCTTAGTGATCTCTTCTTGTGCTTGTCCAGTCGAATAACCAGGTGCTGGGCTTCCATTTATATCTGCTGACCGGAAGGCATTATAACGCATGGCTGTTTCAGGACCGACATCATCTCTAATTCGAAGAACTGAGCCAAGGGGAACCATCTTTCCATCTCGATTTCGGATCTGAAGTCTCAGAATGTCATCCGGTTTGGAGCGGAATTCCTTGTCAGCTTGCGCGATGACCTGATAAAGTCGCCCAAACTTATTAAAGTCATTTATATAAAGAGATCCCAAATAGATTTGAAGCGTATCAAAAATTTGTTGGACATCGATGCCAAGTTGAGTTGTCTTCGTACGGTCAATGTCGACGAATAATTGAGGGGCATTATTTTTAAAACTGGAAAACATTCCTACGAGCTTGGGGTTTTGCCTGGCCTGTTCCAATACCTCTTTGATAGTATTCTCTAAGGTACCATATCCGAGGTCATTGCGGTCTTCAATTTCCAACTTAAAGCCCCCTACTGTACCTAACCCTTGGACAGCTGGTGGAGGAAAGATGACTATTGTAGCATCTTGGATTTTGGAATACTTTTCTTGCAGTTTTTGAGTGATAGAAGCTCCTGACAGATCACTAGATGAACGTTGATCGAAAGGATTTAGGGTGACAAAAACGATGCCAGAACTGGGATTATTGATGAATCCATTAATGGACAAACCGGGAAAGGCTACAGCGCTTTCTACCCCTGGTTCTTTAAGGGCAATCTCTGACATTTCTCGAATGACGCTTTCGGTTCTATCAAGTGTAGCCCCTTCCGGAAGTTGGGCGAAACTGACCAAATACTGTTTATCTTGGGTAGGAATAAATCCTAGAGGCACAAGCTGAAATATTTCGTAGGTTCCCAAAAGCAGTAATACATAGACGATAAATGCCGCTTTTTTATGGTTGATAACTTTAATAACACCCTTGCCATAAAGATTAGAACCTCCTTTGAATATCTTATTAAACCAATTAAAAAAGAAACCGAATATGCGTTCAATAAAACGAGATAAGCCATCTTTGGCAGCACCTTTTTCCTGTAGAATAATGACCGCTAACGCAGGGCTCAAAGTTAAGGAATTAAATGCAGAGATAACAGTGGAAAAGGCAATTGTAAGGGCAAATTGCCGATAAAATTGGCCTGTCAACCCACTGATAAAGGCAATGGGGACGAAAACCGCACATAACACCAATGTAATCGCAATGATGGGGCTTGTCACCTCATTCATGGCCTTAATAGTAGCCTCTCTTGGTTTTAGCCCATTTTCAATATTACGCTCTACGTTTTCCACAACAACAATGGCGTCATCCACTACAATACCAATTGCAAGCACAAGTCCGAACAAGGAAAGGACATTAATCGAAAATCCAAAGAGATACATGATAGCAAAGGTACCGATAATAGCTACCGGGATGGTTAATAAAGGAATGATTGAGGCTCGCCATGTTTGTAAAAAGACAATCACAACAATGATCACTAACGCCAATGCTTCCAATAATGTATGGATCACAGCTCTAATGGAATCTCTAACAAAGATCGTGGGATCATATACAATAGTGTAATCAACACCTTCCGGAAAATTTTGTTTTAATTCCTCCATTGTACTTCGTACTTGATTGGAAATCTCAATCGCATTCGATCCAGGCGTTTGAAAGATCGGTATTGCAACTGCCTCTTTATTATTCAAAAGTGATCTCAGAGCATATTCAGATGAATCCAGCTCCACATGAGCCACATCTTTTAGTTTGGTCACAATCCCATTTTCTTGCTTAATGATAATGTCACTAAATTCTTCAGGGGTTTGCAACCTTCCTAACACATTGATCGGGCGCTGCAAGTCTACATCATTGCCATAAGGAGGACCGCCAATTGTCCCCGCTGAGACTTGTACGTTTTGCTTTTTGATAGCATCAATGACTTCTTGCGCTATAAGTCCACGTTCTGCCACTTTTTGAGGATTTAGCCAAATCCGCATGGCATAATCTCCCGATCCAAAAAGCCCCACATCCCCAATTCCTTGGATTTTATTCAAACGATCTTTGATATTCAAACGAGCGTAATTGCGAAGATAAAGTTTGTCGTAGCGGTTATTTGGAGAGGTTAAGTGAACAACCATAGTCAAATCAGGGGAGCTTTTTACAGTGGTTACTCCCAATTGCCTAGTCACTTCCGGCAAACGAGGTAGCGCTTGATTAACACGGTTTTGTACAAGCTGCGTAGCGAGATCGGGATCCGTTCCCAGTCTAAAGGTGATCGTCAAAGTCATCAATCCATCGCTACTAGATTGTGAAAACATATATAGCATATTTTCAACGCCATTGACCTGTTCTTCAATCGGAGTTGCAATAGTTTCTGCAATTATTTTAGGATTAGTTCCCGGAAACTGTGCTTTCACCACAACTGTTGGGGGAACGACTTCTGGATATTCTGAAATTGGCAAAACAAAAATAGCTAACAATCCAGATAGAAAAATAATAAATGAAATGACCCCTGCAAAAATGGGACGGTCAATGAAAAAGCGAGAAATATTTAACGAAGAAGCTCCTGCCAAACCGTTTGTCATTGTGCCTTCGCTTCCACAGGATTAACTAATTCGCCGGCTTTGATATGTTGCATACCATTTATAATAACCCGATCTCCAGGCTCTAGCCCTTTAAGTATAATGCGTTGATTAGAATATTCTTTACCTAAACGTACTTCCTGATAAATAGCTTTATTCTCCTTATCGACAAGGTAAACATATTTTTTATTTTGATCTGTGCTGATAACTTGTTGGGGAACCATAAGAACCTCTTCGTCTTCACTATCGCCTAAAGCCACTGTGACAAACATTCCGGGTACTAACATTTCGTATTTATTTTCAAATTTTGCCCTAGCCCGAATTGTTCCTGTGCCCACATCAAGGCGATTATCAAAGCTGTATATTGTTCCTTTGTAAATGTCCTTCTTGTTCCCCATGATATAAAGTTCTACAGGAATTTCCCGCTCCAAATTACGATTACGCGCCACATTTCTAACACTATCTAAATACGTTTGTTCGTCCACCTCAAAATCAGCATAAATAGGATTGTTTGCGACAATTCGTGTCATTAAAGGAGCATTAACTCCGGGTTGAACTAAATTCCCTACTGTCAGTTCGACACGACCTGCACGGCCTGAAATCGGGGCTTGTACATAAGCATGTTCCTGGTCTACATTGGCTTGTTTAAGATCAGCTTTAGCCGACTTAAGCGCCGCCACTGCCACTTCATTAGCATTAAACTTCTCATCGTAAATACGCTGAGCGACAGCATTTGTTTTGACCATGTTCGCAGCACGATCCATTTCAAGCTTGGAATACACAATATTTGCTTTTGCAGTAGCTACAGCTGCTTCTGCCTTGGCAACTGCCGCTTCATACGGACGGGGATCTATGACAAAAAGGATATCGCCGGCTTTGACAAGTTCTCCATCCTCAAAGAGCACTTCAGTGATTCTCCCACCTACTTGAGGCCGAATTTCCGCGATATCGACAGCTTGCAAGCGGCCGGAAAATTCTGACCAAATGCGTACTTTTTGCGGCTCAATTGTTTTGACGGTAACTGTGGGACTTATTTGTGCTGTCGCAGCCGAAGGGCTCTGATAAATATAATAAGCGACGCCGGCGGCAACAAAAGCGAGGAGAATGAAAGCCAAAATGAGATGTTTCATAATTCTATAATTAGATGTCACATATTAATAAAAAAATATTAAGTTACACATAAATGGTTCAAATGAATGAAGCAAGCAAAATAGGAGATTACGATGATAAAACCCTAGACTATTTCAATAAATCGTATGTGTGGTAAAAATTTTGACAAAAGAGCTAGCTGGGTACCCCTATGACAATCGTATCACAAGAAGAACATGTTCATTTCAAAGAGGTTTTGGAAGAGTTCCGTGAGTTGACAAATGAAGAAGCCTATGTGCATATATTCTCACAGCGGATGATGAAGCCAGTTCCCAATCGAAACGCTGAATATTATGGCTGCGATCAGCGCATCGACATGTTGCCTTTTCTTAAAACACTCGTTGATAAGCTGCCAGAAAATGGACAGGTGTTCGATGTGGGCGCAGGTTCGGGTGACGTTGTCGATTTTGCCTTGCAGAGCGCTCCCAAAAATACTGTCATCAATATTGAAGAGCCGAATTCAATATTAATTCAAAATTACCTTAAGACCTTAAAGCGATATCCACATTTACGCATGGGTGTCGCTTACGACGGCATCATCCAGAACTACTATCGCGGTAAAATTGTGAAGCAATACCCTGCACAACCGCAGGATCTAATTCTCGCAATCCACATGATTTATCACTTAACCGATTTTATGATGCCTCAGATTGATCCAGAGAGCGATATTATTGATGCCGTTTCATTTCTTTATGGATTGTTGGCTCCCGGCGGTTCTCTATTTATCGTTTATGCTGACCTCTTAGACTACGCCAACAGTAAAGCAGCGTGCGGCCTTGCTGAAGTTTTCTTCCGCGAAAAATATCCTAAAGACTATTTCGCCGATCACTTGGTGTCGATTTACAAAGCTAGAAATCAGCTGTTAGGTCCAGATGGGACGATAGAAACGCACCTTAAAAAACGATTTCCTAATACAGAGCCCAAACTTAAGTCTGAGAGGAGAAAAACACACTTCTTTGCCGAGTCGGTTGCAGATATTGGAGTTTTGTGCCTTGCGACAGAATTGTGTTCGTCCAATAGAGATAAATTTAAATTAGCAAAATTGCAATTCTGTTTAGATTATGTGTCACGTTACCCGGAAAGCATCGGGCTGGAAAAGGAAACAGGCAATGTCCCCCAAAAAGGATGCTGGCGAGCCAATGAACCGCAGGTGATCGCCACCCTGACTAAGGCTTAAGGATTGTCTCTGTCTCCAACTTCCCTAAGGTTTCGTGCTTACTCTTTTGAGTGTGCCAACACCTCTTAATCCATCTTCTCCCTCCTCTTAAAGATTGAATTAATTCCTCAAAGAAGAGCAAAATTATTTTCGGAAAAACAAGAGATCAATTGGAGATAATATAACATGATTGAAAAACCAAAATGGATTCCTCAGGCAGAATCTGCAAGCATTCGCAATTGGACTGATTATTTACACATACAAGCCAAACGACTGCTGACTCAGGATGGAACGCATGCATGCTTGTTATTTTTATTTAACAAAGAAAGCGGGCTTATTTCTGTAAATCAGGTTCCTCCAAATACCGACCAAAGCCAATTAGACATAGCGGTTGCAAATGCTATAAATGAGCATGATTTATATGGTGTCGTTTTAATAAGTGAGACGTGGGCATACTTCGTCAAAGAGAAAGATCATACAGCATTTCAACTACTAGACGGCGAAATGAAGGTCTCCGATTTAAATGATGAGGATAAAAAGGAGGCTTTAATGATCAGAATGGAAAATAGTGATGGAGACAGCTTAATCTATTTAGATGAGATTATAAGAGATAAAAATGGTGTTATCCTTAAAGAAGGCACAGTTTTAAATTGCTCTCAAGTGAAGTGGTTTGTAGATCAACAAATTTCAGGATATTAAAATAGGTTTCCAAAAGATATCATCCTTTTTTTGAAAAATAGGCTTATAAGCTGCTACGTATAGGGAGAATAAAATGGATTGGTCACCTATTTTCGCTAAATTTTTAGGAATTTACCTTTTGATTATTGTTGTCATTTGGTTGACACGCAAAGAATCCTTTGAAAGAGCAATACGAGACGTTATTTTATCAGATGGAATGTTTGCGCTTAGCGGCGCAATTCACATCATTATTGGTTTAATGATTGCTATTTTACACCCTATCTGGACTGTTAATTGGCAAGGTCTTATCACATTGGTTGCCTATTCATCGATTGTTCAAGGAGTCCTCCGTTTGGCTTTTCCTATTCAGTCCAGAAAAAATATCTTGAAATCATTAGAAAAGGGTTATTGGATTTGGATAATCGTGGCAGGTGCCCTAGGCATCTTTCTAACCTACAGTGGCTTTACTCACTAAAGCAATCAGATAGAATGTCTCCGGTTGAGAAAAGTAGAACACTGATTAGAAAAACCAATCGGAAATGGCGGCTACGTAAGATTTTACATAACTTGACGTGTTGGACAAATGACGATTTCACGGATACACACATTTTGTGGTTGTTGGAAGGCAAAAAGAATTGTCCTTGGTTTTGTTTGATAATCTTCTTATTTTCATGGTTTAAAAACAGATCGGACTTTCCATAGATACCAGGAAGACCAAATTGAAAAAAGAACAAAAGGAAGAAAGAGTAATGTTCCCGGGCGAAAATAAGTATTAAATTCTCGAAAAAGAATGAAAGTGAATGAATACCAGTACAAAGCGTTCGCCATTTGGGCTGCGAGAAGGCCTATAAAGCGTTGCCTGTTGAGCGCTATGGATCCAATCAAGAGAAGAGGAACCGACCAGAGTAGATCAGCTATCCCAAGACCATATGTAACTATTTTTTCAGATTGCTCTAAAGGAGCTTTTACGAACACAATTGTCCAAAAGACGATGTGAAGTACAGCCGCAATTCCATTAACGGCAGCTATAAGTTTGATTAAATGAAAAGTATCTTCTTTAGCTTTA
Organism: Chlamydiota bacterium; assembly: GCA_013287645.1. Taxonomy (GTDB): domain Bacteria; phylum Chlamydiota; class Chlamydiia; order Chlamydiales; family JABDDJ01; genus JABDDJ01. The sequence continues at coordinate 18,385 of JABDDJ010000019.1, forward strand.
ATCATCGTCATTTTCGCTATTCATTGTTGTTTGTATAAGAATTTTAAGAAGCCTTTTGAAACGATAAATTTGACCTGCACGCCCTGTCTTTTCTCGAACAGGAATAAGAATACCAGCTTCCACTAAAACATTAAGTAAGCGACTTGCTGTAGCTTTAGGAATACTAGTTGCATTAACAAAACCCGTACCCTTAAAGATAGGGTAAGAAAAAATAAAATCTAAAATTTTGATGCCGAAATGAGAGCGAGTTATCTCAGCTATACTCATTTTCATTTCTTCATATAATTTTATTACTTGCTTAGCTAAAGAACTTTGAGATTGAGCTTGAAAAATTATTGCTTGGAGAAAAAATTCAATCCAGTCATCCCAAGCATTATTTTTAGAGATATTCTCCAAATGATCATAATAGGCATTTCTTTCTAAATCAAAAAAACCGCTGATATAAAAAGAGGGGCGGGAGATCAACTTTTTTTCATAGAGAAATAATGGAATCAGAATACGACCAATTCGCCCATTCCCATCCAGAAAAGGATGTAATAATTCAAATTGGGCGTGAATAATCGCAAGTTGAACAAGTCTTTCTCTATCGTTCAAATGAAAATATTTTTCAAAATTGGAAAGATGATCCAATAATTCAATAGGCGAAGGAGGAACAAAGGTTGCTTGTTCTATAGAAGCTCCAGTACGTCCTATCCAATTTTGCGTTTTGCGAAACTCTCCTCTTCTTTTATTATTTCCCCTCACTCCCTCTAATAAGATCTTATGCATTTCTTTTATAAGATTTAAGGTGAGAGGTGTACGGGCTAGGTTATCGATTGCATATTGTAGCGTTCTTCTGTAGTTTGTCACCTCTTGAACATCATGAAAATTTTTAATATCTTCAGATGGTTCGGCATCAAATTCAAGAATATCTTCCAAAGTCGCTTGGGTACCCTCAATCCGAGATGAAAGGACAGCTTCTTGGGTCATAATCGGAGCCAGCAACAGCTCAGGATTTGGGATAGTCTGAAGAATTCCGTCAAACCTCGCTAAATGGCTATTTGCTTGAGCGATGTTGGGTACATGCCGCTCCCAATCAATCATTTTAAGAGGCAATTTCTCAGGAAGATAAGGTTCCATATTTCAATAAATGTTCCATTTTTCTCAAATCATAAGATATTTCTGAATAAATGTCTTGTGTTTGGAACATTCTTTTAGAAAAAACTCATTTCTAAGAGAAAATGGAATATTTATTCTAGTCTCTATGGTTTTATTTTGAATTTAATGAACAATCAATACTGACTCATTTACCCAGTACCTATAATATGGAATTGAAGTCATTATCTTGAATATTTTGGAGGTTCTTCGCTGTGTCTACCAATCGAATTGGATTAGAATTTAATGGATTAGAAGAAGCTAATCATCAACATCCATTTTATCCCCTTACAGCATGCCTTGAAGAAGGATATCTTAAGGTATCAAATATCCACACTTTATATTATGCAACATATGGCAACACCAAAGGGATTCCTGTCATTGTATTGCATGGTGGGCCAGGAGCTGGATGTCAGCAGGCATTTCTTAAAGTTTTCGATCTCAATCGCTTTTTTGTTATCACGTTCGACCAAAGGGGATCTATGCGTTCATCTCCTTTGGGATCCATAGAAGAGAATACTCCACAACATTCTGTAGAAGATATTGAAACTCTCAGAAAACATTTTGAAATTGAACAATGGTTGATATTTGGAGGGTCTTGGGGAGTTGCACTAGCTACACTCTATGGACAGAAATATCCCGAAAAATGTTTAGGCTTCATTCTGCGGGGAGCCTTTTTGGGAAGGAAGCTAGACTATTTAAATGTGTTATATGGGATGGGTAGAGTGTTTCCTGAAGCTTATGATGTGTTCATCCAATTTATTCCTGAAGAAGAACGTCACGACTTACTCACAGCCTATTATAGGAGAGTAATGGATCCAGATCTAAAAATTTGCATGCCTGCTGCACGTAAATTTATGAAGTTCGACCTCATCTGCGGTTCACATCTTCCTGATCCAGCTAAAGTGGACAAATTTCTGCAAAAAGATGACTTTGTACTTGGTGTAAGTAAGTTGTTTTTGCACTACTCGATGCATGACTTTTTCTTAGAAAACAACCAGATTTTGTCTAACATGAACCGAATTTCTCATCTTCCTGCTATTATTGTACATGGTCGTTGGGATGCAGTATGCCTTCCAGAAACGGCTTATTTATTGCATAAGCATTGGAAAAACAGCCTTCTTTGGTTTGTCTTAGGCGGGGGGCATTCTTCAAATGATCCGGCAATTGCTGCTTCTCTTGCAACAGCTATGGATACGTTTGCTGAGCAACTCGTTTTGACAACCTCTCTTTCATGGATATGAACAGAATGTTTGAAAGCAGGTCGACAACAAAATTTAATTTTTAGCTCTTTTCCCTACCTCCTTCATGTATATAGATCAACAAAGTCAACGACAAAGGGGGTTCTAGGGGGAGGTTATGGGAAAAGAAAGAGGCGCGGTCCTGCTATCCTTCGATTTTAGAGTGAGTACCGCATTGAAAAGGGCTCAGCTATTGGAAAGCGGTATCAATTATCTCCGGTTTATGACGATAAATCGATAACGAGATATGTTTTAATAATGACATAAATCTATGTCAATAAATACATGACATAGATTTTTTCTTTTTTTATTAGACATAAATCTATGTCATGTATTTATTGACATAGATTTATGTCATCTGATAAAGTAAAGAAAACCCAGAGGGAAGATGGAAATTTGCTGTAGATGTAAGAAAACCATGGTCGATGAAGAAAAATGGTATGGTTTACATAAGAATTGTTTTATTGAATGGTTTGGCTTACCTGCTCTCTTGCAGTTTTCAGATATAATACCTCGATCGCAATCATTGATTCCTTTGGAAAATCAAGGAACGAATACAAGTTTTTTTCACGGAGCATTTCGTAAGTATTCCTCTCGTCTTGGTGAAGACAATTATATTCTGAAGGTTGTTCAAAAAGACCATCCCGAGTTGCCAGCAACTGAATTTTTGTGTAATCAAATTTTTAAATGTTTAGGTGTAGAGATTCCTAATCATTATCTAGTATGCTATCCGGATGATTATTTTTGTTTTGCCACCCAGAATTTCATGTCAAAATTGTCAAATTCATCTCTGGTTCATATCTATCACTATTTAAAAAAAATAGAGATGAACATAATTGTGAAAAATTGATTTCGATAATCGGAGATAAGACTGGGAGAAGAACGGAGCAGGAAAGATTTGTTTATCTCACATTAGCTGATAGTCTGATAGGAAATCACGATCGTCATGGACGAAATTTGGGATTTATTCAAACACCAAAGGGAATGCAATTAGCTCCGTTTTACGATAATCCTTCATATGTTGGTTTAGATGATGATTCAATGTTGGGAGCTGACTTGCAACCAAGGGGAGCAATTTTTACTAAAGAAACGGATGAGCCTACCATGAAGGATTATGTACATGAATGGAATCGCCTAGGTTATGAAAATGTAGTCCAGCGCTTTCGAAAGAGATGTTCTCTAGAAAAATTGAGAGGTCTTATTGAAGAAAGTTTTATCGGTGAAAAACGAAAAAAGGCTTTATTCCGTCTGATTAGTAAGAGAAGTGAGGAACTATGCGGACATTAAAAATTATTGGAGTTGATATATTTTTAGAAAAACGTAAGACACGTTTGCATGTAGGTGTTTTGAAAAGAGTAAATGGGATAATGATGTTCACTTACGATGATCATTATTTTACCGCTAAAAATATTATTCCACTTGGGCCCGAGTTTCCACTGACACAAAAGCAATTTGTGTCAAATCAGCTTTTTCCCTCTCTAGAAGATCGAATCCCCTCACAACAAAATCCCGCTTACCCTGAATACTGCCGATTAATGGGAATTGATCCTAATGAACGAGATGCCTTTATCTTATTGTCCACAATAGGAAGGAAAGGGCCTTCTTCGTTTATGTTTAGCCCCCTATTTGAACGAAATATGAAACCTGAAGATTTAATTAAGTTCAGAGAGTCATTAGGACTGACTACTAGGGAATTTGCAAAAGTGTTTGAGTTCTCTCAGCCATCTTTAAATGCTCTAGAAAGAGGTAGAACTTCTGGAAAAGACATTTTAAAACGTTTGGAAATATTGCTTAATTTCCCAGCCGTAGCGTTAGATCTTTTGATAATAAATGGTGGTCATCTTATTTATGATAAATGGATTGCTGCTGTGGAGCATTTGAAGGAAAAAGGAAAGAGTGGGTCCTGAATCCTTGTCCTTAAAGTAGCTCTAGCTCTTATCGTTTTGACATAAAAAAGCCGAACATCTTGTCATTCGAACCACTCCATTGAACCCAGCGCTTGCACTTATCTTACAGAAAAACAACAGGTTGCAAAATGAAAAAACCGGACAAATCCTCTTTGAAGAGAGTTTGTCCGGTGAATTGCCGATGACCGGACAATTATCGAACCACATTGTTGAAGGAATGCGCAAAATCTATGAGCTTGAACCTTTTATAAAATTGGAAACTTTGCTCACAGCAGAATGCAAAAAAGGGGCAAAAATCTATAAAAGAGCTGTTTAGCAGTGGTCAACGGTATTTTTGCTTCTTTTCTTTACCTCCTTCATATCAATAGAACAACAAAGTCAACGACAGAGGGGGTTCCAAGGGGGAGAACTTTGAATGAGGTTACACGCAAATGTTTTCTCTTGAACAGTAAAACCAAGATGCTGTATTCTCTTGGTTTTTAGTTGCCTGACAGCTACTAAACTTGATTCTTGAGTGAATCAGTGTCCTTTGACAAGGACCTTAATCTTGATTGAAATAATAAGGTTGAATCCAGGTAGCATTAACATGCTATGAATTTGATGAAAAATTTTCACAACTATTATTAGGATAAAGTATCATTATGCCAAAACATCAATTAATTTCTGAAAATCTTCAGAAAATTCATTCTTCCGCTGAAGAAGTCATTTCATCTCATGTTCAACGTTTAGATAGGATATCAAATGATATTAGAGCGCTTGAAGAGATTCTTTTAAAAGCAGGGATTCCCTTCAAGTTTTCATACTCTCTTAAACGTGAATTCTGGTTAGATTCCGAGGGGAAAAAAACCGATCAAACATATTATTATCTGGTTTGGGATAAAAAACGCATTATTTACGAAGTTTCTAAAGGTTATAATCAAACCCAAGAAAGTTTACCTTTGATTGAAACAAAATCTCAAGTTCGATTGTTTGTAGAAAATGAACTTGCAAGCTTTTATGAAAAAATTATTTTTTCTTTAAAAGAAGATCCTATGCAAGACATGGTTTGGAGTAAATCTCCTAACTTTAAAGAAATTGAACAAGAACTACCGTTCTAAATCTGACAAACAATAAAACGAATTACGGACGTTTATAATTTTATAAGCGTCCTTTCAAAAAATCAAAGGAATCCACATGTTTGCTTTAAATAGCTTGTATTCTCAACTTTTATTTTCTACTGTCCGGATCTCAACAAAAAACTATGATGGAAGAATTGGAAGTGGAACAGCATATTTTTTCCATTTAAAACTTGATGATAATCAAGTTGTACCAATTTTGATTACCAATAAACATGTTATTGAAAATGCTATCCTCGGAGAATTTTTAGTACATGAAGCAATGATGGATAAAAACGATAATAAATTGGCTCCTTCGGGCAAGTCCTGCAGAATAGTTTTTGAAAAAGATTTTCATAAGGAATGGCATTTGCATCCGAATAAAAATGTGGATCTTTGCGCAATGTTATTTCAGCCTTTGAAAACTAAAGCAGAGCAGCAGGACAAACAATTGTATTACACGCCATTAGATGAAACGTTAATCCCAAATGAGAAAACGATTAGCGAATTATCAGCTTATGAAGAAGTAACTATGGTAGGTTATCCGATCGGTTTATGGGATGAAATTAAAAATCTGCCGTTAATTCGAAAGGGAGGCACGGCATTGCATCCAATTGCAAATTTTCAAAATCAACCTATCGGCATTCTTGATATTGCTGCGTTTCCAGGATCATCGGGTTCTCCTGTTTTTATTGTTAATGAGGGCTCTTATAGTACTTCAAAGGGAATTCATATTGGATCCAGGCTAATGTTCATAGGAACACAGTTTGCAGCGCCAAATTATACAGCAGAAGGTAAAATTGAAATTCGCGAAATCCCAACAGCTTTAGCTCCAATCGTAACGACTCAAAATTTTATTCATTTGGGATATTACATAAAATCTTCTGAAATTTTAACCCTCAAGACACATATTTTTAATAGTTTGGGTCTATCACTTTTGCAAGTAGGGCATCATGATACCTAAGCATCAAAAGACCGCTAAATTTATTGCTCAGGGCTTATTTAAAAATATTGTTAATTTCAAAGAGCTCGAGCAAAGAATTACCAATTTATCTCTAACTGAACGTGGAGATGCTTTTGAGGTTTTTGCTGAAGCCTATTTTGCAACTCAAAAACTCTCACAGGCTGCTGAAATATGGCCTGATAAAGCTATTCCTGTTTCTCTACGCGACAGCTTAGGGCTTACTTCAAGAGATATGGGAGTGGATGGAATTATTCGCACAAGAGAAGATCATTATCACGCCTATCAAATTAAATTTCGTTCTGGCCGAGCAAATCTGACTTGGGAAGAATTATCCACTTTTATGGGTTTAAGCGACCGCGTACAAGAGAGGATTCTTTTTACAAATTCTACAGATCTTCCGGCTCTAATGCAGGATCGGACTGATTTTTATGCGATCAAAGGAACGGATCTTGATGCTCTTGATAAAACTGATTTTCAGCGCATTGAGGAATGGCTTAAGAGTGGCAACATTGTATTTAAAAGAAAAGATCCTTTACCTCACCAAGATGAGGCTTTAACAAACATCATATCTGCATTAAAAATTAGTGATAGAACAACTGCAGTTATGGCCTGTGGAACGGGCAAAACGCTTATTTCTCTATGGGTTGCAGAGCGACTGTGCATTGATACTATTTTAATTCTTCTACCATCGCTTTCTCTTGTGCGACAAATGCTTCACGTTTGGATGAAAGAAACTGTTTGGGATGATTGTTCGTTTCTTTGTGTTTGTTCTGATCAAAGTGTTGTGAAAGGATTTGATGAAATCGTATTACATCAATCAGACCTTGATTTTCCTGTGACTACTGATAGTGAATCTGTTAAGAAATTTCTATCTGGAAAAAGCAAACATAAGCTCGTTTTCTCTACATATCATTCCTCGAAAGTTGTGGCAGAGGGACTGCCTAATGAATTTGCATTTGATCTTGGTATATTTGATGAAGCGCACAAAACAGCTGGAAGAGAGGGAACGAGCTTTTCTTTTGCATTAAAAAATGAAAATTTCCCGATTAAAAAACGTCTATTTCTTACCGCAACTCCACGTCATTATGATGTTAGCAAGAGAAGTAAAGAAGGTGATCCACAGCTTGTCTTTTCTATGGATGATCAGGAAATTTACGGCTCAATTTCTCATAAACTTTCCTTTACTTCCGCCGCCTCAATGGGGATAATATGCAAATACAAAATCATCATTTCAGTGATAACTGAAGAGATGGTTAGTCGAGAGCTATTAAAAAAGGGAGAAGTAATTGTAAAAGGAGATATTGTAAAAGCAAATCAAATAGCTCGCGCATTGGCAATAAAAAATGCCATTGAAGAGTATGGCGTTAAGCGAATATTTACGTTTCATAGTTCAGTTAAGGCCGCAAAGTCGTTTACTTCAGCTTCTGGAGAAGGCATTTCGGTCCATCTGGATGATTTTATTACTTTGCACGTTAATGGTGAAATGCCTACAAGCCGTCGTGATTCAATTATGCGTGAATTCGCAGGGGCACCAAAAGCCCTAATGTCAAATGCAAGATGCCTAACTGAGGGGATAGATGTCCCTGCTGTTGATATGGTGGCCTTTATGTCTCCTAAAAAAAGCAGAGTGGATATTACTCAAGCCATAGGCAGAGCAATGCGCAAAGCCCCTGATAAAGAATATGGCTATATTTTCCTGCCGATCTTTTTAGAAGTAGCCAAGGGTGAAAATATTGAAACGGCTCTAGAAAAAACACAATTCCAAGATATTTGGGATGTTTTGGAGGCAATGCAGGAACAAGATGAGGGTTTGGCAGAGATAATCCGTAAGATGCGGGAGGATATCGGAAGAAAGAAGGGGTTTGATGATAGTTTATTAAGGGAACGCCTAGAGCTAATTGGATCTGGATTGGGACTTGATCAACTTCGAAAGGCTATCACAATAAAATTAGTTACAACCCTTGGGGCAATGTGGGATGAAAGGTATGGAGAGCTTTTCGATTTCAAAGAAAAGAACCATCATTGCAATGTACCTCAGGATTATCCAGAAAACCAAAAGTTATCCACTTGGGTTGGAGAGCAAAGAACTACCTACAAGAAAAAGAAAATTTCACAAGAACGCATTAAAAAATTAGAACTACTAGGTTTTGATTGGGATCCGAAGAATACAGCATGGGATAAAATGTTCTTATCTTTATGTGAATTCAAAAGAGCGCATGGACATTGTAACGTACCCGTAAGTTACATTCAAAATCCCATGCTTTTGGGATGGGTTCGTCATCAACGAGACAAATTTGAAATTTACAAACGCTCTGATGAACTTCAATATCGCATAAAAAAACTCGATGAACTTGGCTTTGATTGGGATCCCTTTCACAATGCTTGGGAGCAAATGTATTCTGCCCTATGCGAATTTAAAGAACGCAATGGACATTCCAATGTTTCAACAGCAACGCATCAACAACTTGGTTCTTGGGTTTTAGCGCAGCGAACAAAATTCAATAAGGGCACATTATCCGAAGAGCGAATTACTAAACTTCAAGAAATAGAGTTTATATGGAACGCAATAGAAGCTAAATGGAATGAGATGTTCGCTGCGTTACATGTTTTTAAGGGAGCTCATGGTCATTGTAATGTCCCTCAAGGCTATTCTGAAAATCCTCCACTAGCGAATTGGGTTGGGGTACAACGAACCACCCATAAAGAAAAGAAAATCTCACAAGAACGCATTAATAAATTAGAAGCACTAGGTTTTGATTGGGATCCGATAAATTCAGCTTGGGATGAAATGTTTCAACAGCTATGTAGCTTTAAAAAAACAAACAATCATTGCAATGTGCCTAAGGATTTTGAAAATCAACAGTTGTCAACATGGGTTAGCGTTCAACGAACTAATTATAAGAGCAAGAAAATTCTGCAAGAAAGGATTGACCAGTTAGAAAAAATTGGTTTTGATTGGGATCCAATAACTTCAGCATGGGAGGAAATGTATTCTGCGCTCCGCGAATTTAAGAAGCTTAATAGACACTGCAATGTACCTCAAATATATCATTTAAACCCACAATTAGGTTCTTGGATTGCAACTCAGCGTTCTAAATTTAATAAAGGTCAACTATCTCAAGAGAGGCGACAAAGACTAGAAAGCATTGGGGTCATTTGGGACCCTCATACGGCAGCTTGGGAGGATCAATTTATTGCACTTGAGGAGTTTAAAGCGGCACACAATCATTGCAATGTTCCGAAGGAATACTCGCTAAACCCCACCTTAGGTGCATGGGTATCAAAGCAGAGAAAGCTTTTTAATCAAAAGAATCTATCATCTGAACGTGTTGAAAAGTTAGAAAATATTGGCTTGCCTTGGAACCCGAGACTTTCTCGATGGGATATGAACTACAATGAATTAGTATTATTTAAAAACAAACACGGTCATTTCAATATCTTGAAAGTTTATCCCGAAAAAACAAATCTTGATCATTGGATGAGAACTCAACGAACTGTTTATAAAAAAGATAAGCTGTCAAAAGAACGGATACAGAAACTAGAGGCCATAGATTTTGTGTGGGATCCTACAGACACAGAATGGGAAGCTTTATATTCAGCGCTCTGCAATTTTCAAATGCATTCAGGGCATTGCAAGGTTCCGGCTCGATATCCATTGAACAAAAAGCTGGCAACTTGGGTTAGCTTATTACGTGTCGCATTTCACGAAGGAAAGTTGCCTCAAGATAAAATAATTCGTCTCGAGACCATTGGCTTTGATTGGGATCCATTTGAAACAGCTTGGCAAGAAAACTTCTTAAAGCTTTGTAAATTTAACGAGCTAAATGAGCATATGAATATTTCGTCGACTAACCCTGAAACGAAGCCTTTGGCAAATTGGGCAAGTAAGCAAAGAGAACAGTATGAAGATGGGTTATTAGCAGAAGAGAAAATCAGCAAATTAGTGGCTATTGGATTTATTTGGGATCCCGTTACTGCTGCATGGGACGCAAATTTTCAACTTCTTTGTGAATTTGAGAAAGTTAATGGCCATTGCAATGTTCCACAAAAAGCTAAAGATAAAATCTCTTTAGCATCTTGGGTGAATAGGCAGAGAACTGAATATAACAAGGGTACTCTCTCTACAGATCGAATTGAGAAATTAGAAAATATTGGTTTTGATTGGTACCCGAATGATAGCGCTTGGCAAAAGATGTTTGAAAACTTATGTTTAAAGAAAGCAGAATTAGGTCATCTAAACTTACAAAACACCCGAAAAGATAAGTTGGCAAAATGGATGATTGTGCAACGTTTTTTGCAAAAGCAGGGTAAGTTGCCAGTTGAACGTCATAATCTGCTTTCAAGTATAGGTTTTGAATTTTAAATATCAGGTTACATGAAAAATTTAAAAGATCATGAAGCTTTTATTGGTTTGCGAGCACAGGGGCTTTCATTCGATAAAATTTCACAAGAAATTAATGTGTCAAAACCGACCTTGGTAAAATGGAATCAAGAGTATTCAAAAGAAATTGCAAATCTGATCTTTTTCAACTCAGAAAATTTGATAGAAAAGTATCGACTACTAAAAATCCATAAGATGGAAGCTTTAGCTCAGACTTTAAGCAAAGTTTTAGAAGAACTAGCAAAGCGTAGTTTTGAAAATATTAGTACAAAAGATTTGATATCTATCGCCTTTTCTATTGAAAACAAGCTTAAAGAAAACTTGTCAGGAATCGAATGCTACACGGGAACCTCGGAAAGTTTTTTTGATGATGAAAACTTACCTAAAGAAAAAACCGTCTCAATTCTTTACTGATTTTTTAACAAAATTTTTCCTTTTCTCTGGGGAAATCTCTTTTTTCTTTCTATAAATCTTACACATATGTATGTTTTTGTTTTTATGGAGGGACTTATGCAAAAAGAGATTGAAGAAGAGCCAACTACGATCAGAAGCTCAATGTTTACCATTTTTAGGGGAGAAACTTTTGCTTCTAATCTTGGCAAATTGATGGCATCAAAACAGGTTTTAAAAAATCTTAACGAGCTCTCCCAGAGAACATGTCAACTTGACGTGAATTTGGTTTCGTATCGGACTTTGCACCATTGGGATTCAATGGAGTTAATTGAATGTGGTCGTGAGTCTTCCAAATCCGGTTGGCGGAAATTCAATTTAGTCGAAGTCCTTTGGTTAAATGTTATCATAAAATTTCGAGGTATGGGTATTTCTCTAGAAAAAATTAGAGATGCTAAGAATTTTTTCTTCGAAAAGATTCCCGGAATAGAATTGAAATACGTCGAATACTACTTAGTAGGGGCTTTATATTTTAAACAGCCTGCATTTTTTGTAATGGTCTCAGATCGCGAGGCAGAGTTTTTATCATATGAAGAATTGACTAGTGCAATGGAAGTCGGCCTCCTCAACAATGCTGTACTGATTCATCTAAATCCACTTCTCAATAAAATTTTCAAAAAAATTGAAGTCGGATCAAATTTTTCATTTAAACGACCAGTAACTAATGATCAAAATACAATTTGTGATGTCATAGAGCAACTAGATTTTGATTCTATTAAATTTTCAAAAGTTAATGGAAAAATTTCAGATATAGAATTCGAAAAAGGTTTTTCCGGAAAGGTTCCTTTTCGAGAGATTATAAAAAATGAAACTGATGCTCTTATCTCCAGAAGACTTGCTGGTGGAGTTGTAGCGTCAGTAAAATTAGCCAAAAGAGCGAAATTAAATGAAGAGTAGGAAATTATTAATGCATAGACCGAACATCATGCTTCAAAAACCGACCATGATTCACGCTGACCACGGAATTATTGTCATTCACTATGGATATAGTGATGATTTCTTTGAAAACTTGTCAGCAGATCCTCCAGAAAAATGGCAAAAAATACGGTGAAGCTAAAACTAAAATTATAAGAGAAGAATTAACAAAACTAAGTCAAATTGAATATGAGCATTATAGGCAAATCCAAAGGGATAAAGAGAGCTCTGATCTACACGAGAGTATCGACAGAGGACCAAGCAATTCACGGCTATAGCTTGGGATACCAAGAAGAGTTGCTTAAATTGCAGTGTCAAAAAGACGATGTCGAGCTTGTTAAGCACTTTCAAGATGATGGTTATTCAGCAAAGGATTTTAGCATCGTCCAGCTTTCGCAGATTTATATGAGTATATAAGGCTTAATCCTAAAACAATTGATTATGTCTATGTCGTGCGTTGGGATCGGTTTTCTCGGAATGTTACGAAAGCCTATGTAGAAATTGATCGTTTGGAAAAAATGGGTGTGCAGGTCGTTTGTTTGGAGGAAACAATTTCTCCAAAAGATCCTGCATTTCCTCTTTATCGAGCACTTAAGCTTGCTGAAGGGGAAATGGATAATCGTAGAAGAGCTCTTAATACCAATACAGGAATCGTTCGAGCAAGAAAAGAAGGAAGATATACGGGACCTCCACCAAAAGGCTATAAAAGAGACCGAATTCAAGTGGAAAATCGATCATAATACCTGATGAAAACGCAGTTCTTATCAAAGAGGCTTTCGAAATCGTATCTTTAGGTCTATATCCTATAGACAATGTTCGAAAAATACTCTCTGAAAAAGGTTTGAAGATTGGAAGAAGTTCATTTTATGATCTGCTGCGAAATCCTACTTATATGGGTATGACAAAGGTTCCTGAATTTAATGAAGAAGCAGAGCATTATGTTCCTGGATCACACGAAGCAATTGTTGATGAAAATCTTTTCCATCAGGTGCAAGCAGTCTTAAGAAAGATTGGAGAAAAAAGTTGCATACCAACTGTCAAAGTAAAGCAAAGAGAAGAATTTCCTCTTCGAGGATTGCTTGTTTGTCCAGGTTGCAATCGCAATTTAACTGGAAGTCTATCACAAAGCCGCAATGGGTGCTATTATGGCTATTATCATTGCCAAAATCATTGCAAAACAAGATTTAGTGCGGATCATCTGCATGATAAGCTGCATGATTACCTTAAAGCCCTCACTATTCCATCAGAGGTGTCCGATCTTTACATGGCCATTCTTGAAGATACTTTCAAATCAAATGAAGGAGATAGAATGAAACAGATTCAAGGATTAAAAGAGCGCATTCGAGATCAAGAAGAAAAGATTGGAAGATGTGACGAAATGCTTTTGAATCGAGAAATTGATAAAGAGAGTCATCAGCGCATGATTCCAAAATTGAAAGAAGAGATCGCTATTTTGAGGAAGAAGATCGAATTGCAAGAAAGCAGCGAAACAGGATTTATGAAATATTGCCGCTTCGGTATTTCGCTTTTGAGTAATTTGAGTGGGTTTTACATGAATGCTTTGGTGGGAGTTAAGCAAAAGCTACTCGGTTCGATATTCCCTGCAAAACTGCATTTTCGGGAGAATAGTTATCGAACCACCCCATTGAATCCGGCGCTTGCACTTATCTTACAGAAAAACAACAGGTTGCAAAATGAAAAAACCGGACAAATCCTCTTTGAAGAGAGTTTGTCCGGTGAATTGCCGAAGACCGGACTCGAACCAGCACCTAGTTGCCTAGAGTAGATTTTGAGTCTACCGCGTCTACCAATTCCGCCACTCCGGCAAAAGAAATTGATATGGACACGACTATACTCGGAAAGGGGAATTATTCTGAAGGAAATTTGTATTTTGTCTGGGAAAAATATTTTTTATGACAAATTTATATTTTTAATCATAAGATGGCCTCAGTAGATTGTTTAAATCTACGCATTTAGAACAAATCCTTATAAAAGGAGTCATGGCTATGTCAATTCATCTGAAAAAATGTTTTATAGCTCTAATGCTATGCTGTGGATCTGCTCTGATGGCTATTTCTCAGCCCTATGCCTCTGTACGTGCTCTTCCTTCAAGTAATAACTCTATTTTTGACGGATATGCTATTGGTTTCTTAATTAACAACAATAACTACGCCACTATTATTGATGTGGGCTCTGCTGGCGGTGAAGTAGCTAGAACAATCGCTCAACAGAATTTTCCTACAATTAGCAGCCTCTATAATGTAAGTTCATGGACTAGCTTAGATCCTTCTCAAAAGCATCTATATCAACAATTTCTTTCAAATGTGATCTCTGAAGGCAGCACAGAAAAAATCACCTCCATCCGTATGAATTCTCTCGAAGCGGCTGATGCGCTAAACATCATTGCTGATCTGATCTATCTGGGTAACACTGATGGGACAACTCTTCACAATGAAATTGTTGCCTGGTTCTCTCACTTGTCCGCCAATGGTACAATTTTTGGTACAAACTGGTCTGATCATGCTATCCAAACTGCTGTGACTATTGCAGCTAGTGATCTGAATCTGGTTTTGAGAATCGTTGATAACTCTTGGTATCTTGAAAGAAGCTAAATAGTTCATTTCCAAGTTGACACAGCTGTGTCAACTTGGATTTCAATAGCGATATGTATCGGGCTTAAATGGCCCTTCAATAGGTATTCCTAAATAGTTGGATTGTGTGGGTGTCAAGCGGGTTAAATGGCCTCCCAAGTATTCTACATGGAGCCGTGCTACCATTTCATCGAGCTCTTTTGAGAGGTTATAGATTCCTATGGGTCGTCTTTGTGGTGCAGTCCAAAGGTCTATTTGTGCCAATATTTGATTTGAAAATGAATTGGACATGACAAAGGAGGGGTGCCCATCTGCGCAGCCTAAATTTACAAGGCGTCCTTCTGCTAGCAAGGTAATGGTTTTATCTGAATTTTTCCAATGATAGCGGTCTACTTGTGGCTTTATATTCTCGCGTTCTATCCGTGGATTTTTTTTGAGCCATGCGACGTCAATCTCGCTATCGAAATGGCCGATATTGCATACGAGGGCGTTATTTTTCATGGCATCTAGGTGCTCTCCACGGATGACATGGATGCATCCTGTAGCCGTGATAAAGATATCTGCAATGGGTGCTGCCTCTTCCATAGTGACGACGGAAAACCCATTCATGAGGGCCTGATAGGCGCAAATGGGGTCGATTTCGCTGATCATGACGCGTGCACCTAATCCTGAGAGTGCCTCTGCGCAGCCTTTTCCGACATCTCCATAACCGACAATGAGAGCTATTTTTCCGGCAATCATCACGTCTGTAGCTCTTTTAATCCCATCGATGAGAGATTCTCTACAGCCATAAAGGTTGTCAAATTTTGATTTTGTGACTGAATCATTGACGTTGATGGCGGGTACGCCTAGAGTGCCTGCTTTGAGGCGTCTGTAGAGGTTACGAACGCCGGTAGTGGTCTCTTCTGATAGTCCTTTGATCCCTGGAAGGAGTTCTGGATGTTTATCGTGTACATAATTGGTGAGATCTCCACCATCATCGACGATCATGTTAAGGGGCTCTTTTCCAAACCAGAGGGTTTGTGCAATGCACCAGTTATACTCTTCTTCGGTCATCCCTTTCCAGGCAAAGACGGGTATGCCTGCTGCAGCAATGGCGGCAGCGGCGTGATCTTGTGTGGAAAAGATATTGCAGGAGCTCCAGCGTACTTCTGCGCCTAATTGAATGAGAGTTTCGATGAGTACGGCTGTTTCGATGGTCATATGCAGGCATCCTGCAATGCGTGCACCTTTGAGAGGTTTTTGTTCGGAGAGGCGCTCTCTTAGGATCATTAAGCCGGGCATCTCTTCTTGTGCGATTTGAATCTCTTTGCGTCCCCAGTGGGCGAGCTGTTTACCTTGTTCGCTTGAGATGGAGAGGCCTTCAGTAATTTTGTAGTCAACGGTTGAAGTCATGAAAGGATCTCCTCAGACACTCTCTCAGTAGGTACTGTACAAGAACGTGTTTTAAGTATGGTTTGAATAGCTTTTAGAGGGGCAATGATCTTTTCGTTATTAGATTCGTTTTGTTTTTGTATCTGTTTGATGCTTGTCATTACTGTGGAGTGGTCTCTTCCAAGGAGATCGCCAATTTTTTTATAGGGGAGTTTTAGGAGATCTCTGCATAAAAATGCAGCAAGCTGTCTGGGAAGGGAGCATTCACGGCTTTGTGACTTGCCGAGGATATCATCGACTTTAATACCAAAGTGCTCAGCGATATGCTTAAGAATCTTTTCGGGAGTAAGCATAGCATCATGTTCGGACTTAGTTAGGTCTGTGAGGTAGAGTCGAGCTTGATTAACAGAGATAGCTGTAGAAGAGATATGTGCTTGGGAAGCATGCGAAAGATGGCTACGTAGGATAAGGGCTTCAAGGGCTTTAATGAGTGCTTTAGGGCTGCTGCGGAAGGTTTCGAGAAGGTAGTCTACAATGCGAGGATTTAAAGGAAACTTAAGAGCATCACTCTTGTTGACAATGAGTTGCCGCAACTCTTTAGGCGATAGATTGCCTACTTCAACGACAATACCCCACTCAAAACGGCTGGTCAGGCGTGGTTCGATATGTTGTAGCTCGGAGGGCGGCAGGTGAGAAGATAAAATAATTTGTTTACCAGCCATATGCAGGGTATTAAAGGTGTGGAAGAGCTCCTCCTGAGTGGCCGACTTTCTGGCAAATACATGCACATCATCGATGATGAGTACATCTGTGTTGCGGTAGGCTTGGCGGAAAAGGTGCATTTCTCCTGCGCGGATGGCATGTACAACATGGTCTGTAAAGGTTTCGGCGCGGGCATAGATCACCCTCTGATCATTCTTAAGAAGCGAGTGCATCACAGCGGCCAAAAGGTGAGTCTTGCCACATCCGCTATCTCCATACAGGAATATGGGGTTATACGTACCGAGTTGCACAGAAGACTTTTCTGCCGAAAATCCTACAGCTGACTGACAGAGTTCTGACAAAAGACGGTGAGCTAGCTCGTTGTTTTCACTAACGACAAAATTCTCCAATGTAGCGAGAGGATCGGGATGATCAAACGTTAAAGTAAAAGGGGGCAAAGAGGGGGCATCATCGGATTGTTGCTTTCGACCCGTCCCTTTTTTTCTAAAGGGGAGCTGAGCAGTGCCGATCGTTAAATGGACCTTAATTGGCGTCTGGTTGTGATTAAAAAGGCTGTGCTTCAGCTTGGGTCGAATATGTTCTTCGAACCAGAGCGCCTGGAAAGAATCAGTAGCCTCAAGGTAAAGATTACAGGCGTCAAACCGTACAACTTTTAGCGAACGTAACCAGCTATCGACAACATCTTTACCTAAGGCAGATTCTTGAACTAATAAAAATTTTTCCCATGCTTGCATAGCGCTTGCATTTGTTAAGCGTGTGTCTAGCGTTTATTTCCCTGTATAACAACTGTTTTAGTGCTTGAACGTGCTAGCGTTCTCTTAGTCCACCATTGTTGCAGAATGCCAAGAAATGTAGTTGAAATCCAATAAATATTTATTCCCGAGGGGAAATTATAAAACATAAAGGTAAACATTAGAGCAAAAATTGACCCCATTGCTTTTTGTTGCCGGTCTTTATCTGTCATTAAGGTCGGATCTTTTGGAGCGGGAGACATCCAGCGCTGCTGGAGGAACATCACAATACCAGTAAGAATCGGCAGTAAATGGAATTGATTTCCGATGATAGGCAACGAATAGCTCCAGCTAAAGAGAACATCCGGAGCAGCTAAGTTGTTGATCCATCCTGGAATAAAACAGGCCCCACGTAGCTCAAAGGTTGATTTCAGCAGGTCAAACATTCCAATTAAAAATGGAATTTGAATTAATAAGGGAAGGCAGCCAGAGAGAGGATTAATCCCTCTTTCGCGATAAATTTTAATAATCTCTTCCTGCGCCTTTTTCGGGTCTTTTTTATGCCTTTCCTGAATAGCTGTAACCTCGGGCATGACAGTCTGCATTTGTGTAGAAGAACGCATCGACCAGGCATTGAGAGGATAGAGCATGATCCTCAGGGCTACAGTTAAAAGTATAATTGAAAGTCCCCAAGACCCTGTCAATGTGTGGAAAAAATTCATCAGGAAGAACAGAAATTTGGCAAAAGGTCCTGAAATAAATCCAAACCAACCGTGAAAAGTCTGGCTAGCAATATAATCAGGGTTATATCCCGTAGCAGCATCCGAATAGTGCTTATCAATCGATTCCAAAAGATCCGTTCCAAAAGGTCCTGCAAAGAATCTAAACGAAGCCTTTCCACCCGGAATCTTTAAGGGCACCATCATCATGTAACCCGGAAGAGAGTCTCCACTCAGACCTGTCAACACAAGCCGAGAAAGCACCGTCTCGCCAGGCACTGTTTGCACTCTAAAGCCACCTTCAAGATTTGAAAGAGGATCTAGGATTATCCCAAAAAAGCCATTCGAATTACAGATCCAGTCAGGCTGCACCTGGCTATAGGTCGCTGCCTCCTGAGGTAGGTCTATGGGCTTTACCTCTGCACTCGTTCCGCGAGAAAACCGGTATTTTAATGTTGGTGCAGGAGCATTTGAAATCAATTCAACTTCAGGAATACCCGTCGTCAGCCATAGCGAGCGATTATCCCCATCAATTTGTATATCCAAAGTAAAGCAGTAGGGCGCCTGAGCAGTATCTAACTTGTATGTTTTGGTGATTTTTCGGAAAGGCTGCTTTGCTTCAAAAACAATCTTGTCTTTTGTGAATTCCTTCACAGTATAATTCAATTCAGCCAGCTCAGGATAGTCCGAAACAATGTTTGCCGAGTAGAACTGGGGAGGCACTGTACGTGTTGCCCTCTTAGCAGGATCAAAAAAATCGCGACGAATCAACGGGTAATAGCCTCCCAATGTGCCTTGAGTATGCTCGCTAGTCGAGTCATAGGTCAAATAGGGATGCGAAGGAAAGCGTTCATTCGCAGGATGTTCTTTGACCATTTGCTCATCTAGCTCGATGGGCATCACAATGCTATTAGGATGAGATTTGTCCTTTAAAGGAAGGTTGATTTCGGCCAGAGCAGCCCCGCGAGACGAGAAGACCAGCTGTTGATAGGCATTTTCCAGCACATAAAATTTTTCAGTACTATTCTGTACCTTTTCTGATTGCTTAAAGGGAACAACTGTCGCATACTTGTCAATGCCTTGCAGAGTCTGAAGAGGAATAAAGGCCTTATTCTTCGCATCATAAATACCCACAGGCAGAATATTTCCTTCATGAGGAAACAGGACTAGAGCATCACTTTCTGGCATAGTCGCAATAGGAGGAAGAGGCGCTTTTTCATCGATCTGGAAATAGACAAGTTGCAGCTCTTTTGCAGGAAGGACAAAGACGCCGTCTACATACTTAGCTAACTGAGAACGCTTGTCATTGACTAGCTGTAAATCGAATGAGCCAAAGTAGTTAAGCTCGCCAATTTTAAGTTGACTACTGTCAGATTTTGTATAGATAGAGAAGGCAGGGGACGTTTCAGAGGTAAATTTTTTCTTGAATACCCCCAATTCTTTTGAATCAGAAACAACGCGTATCTCGTCCGGCATATTCTCCTGAAGAGAGATAATTCCCTCTCCTGACAATACCCCCCAACCCACTGACTGCTGATCCTTTCCAGAAGGATAGAGCTCAACTAGATGCAGCGATTCCTTGGGCATGGTTTGAGTGAGAATTTCCTCTTCCAGCTTCTTCTTTTTTGATTCAAGCTTGGCCTGCTTTTGTACATTCCATTGATGCATCTCTTCCTGATTTTGATTTTGAAAGTACATCTGTAAGCCGATGAAAGCTAAGGTGAATGCAATGACTAAGAGAAGGGTACGCTTATCCATGAGAGCCTTAAGGAAAAAAGTAAATTTGGAACCACTATATCAGAGAATCGCCATTTTTTCAGTATAAAATCCGCTATTCACTCATGAATTTGTCTTGCATCATTGATATTAAACGCAAAGTCGCAAAGGCGCAAAGAAAGGTTTTGAACTGTGTGTCTCTTGACACAGTTCAAAACCTTTCTTTGTGCCTTTGCGACTTTGCGTTTAATTTTGTGAAGCTTCTTCTGCTTCGATGACTGCTAAGTTTCGCCAAGTGAGGATATGCCGAGATAAAAATGCATTAGGAACTAATTTAGCAACGTATTTTTGAACGTACAAATAATCAATGCTCCATTCGTGAATAAGACCAGCCTTAACAAGCTGATCCATAAATTTGTCGTCTTGTTCTCGAATATTCCAAAAAACAGTAGGATGATTTTCATGTAGAGCATAGTCAAAGTATGCTTGATATATAAGTTTTACCCAGCTGACTTGATGGGATTTTAATCCATTACAATCTATTAAAGGAAGTTTTGACATTGTTTCATGAATTCTTTCAATATCTTCTTTTTTAATTACTGTAACATTGTGTGGGAATTCACTGTTTTTATATACTGCAAAAACATCATCTCTTTCTATGCTATAGCCTTTGATATCATCACGTTCAAGAAGCATAAATCGTAAAGTAGCCTCAATTTGCTTCCTTTTATGCGGTACAATTTCATTTTTTTGTGGTTGAATTTTTAATTCCGCATTAGTTTTTTGTTTGTGGTTTAAAATCACACTAATAACTGATGTATTCGATTTTGCATCTGCAAATGAGGTTCTTGAAGATAATCCCCAATTGATCATGGATTCAATTCTTTCTTTTTCATCTTTTTCAAATTGTATTATAGGAGCTTCAGTGTAAATGAGTTCGGCCTGTTTTTCGTTTAACAAGGTTTGATAGTAGTTACAGAATCCAAGAGTGAGAAATTTGAGCAGAGTGGCTGTAATGCGCTGGATTAAATTAACGGATACGACGGCAAAGCGGTCTTTTGCTGTTTTAACAAAATAGAGGCGGTGTAAATGATAGTAAGCACCATTACACACCTGTTGTTTATAATCTGATTCATTAATAGTACACAGCCAGTTATTACTAGAAATAATTTTACCTAACATTTTACTATCTCGTATTTAAAATAATCAAAATAATAACATATTTTTGAAGTTTAAGTCAATACTATCATGAAAAAAAGGTTGGAACATTTTGCCTAGAATGATTAAGATTACGAACCTTAAAGGCAGGTGATAGCATGTTAACACGCGAATTGGGAGACTACACGTTACTAAAGCAGCTGGGAAAGGGAAGTTTAGGGGTGGTCTATTTGGCTGAGCATCGCTTTATGAAGAAGCAGTATGCTATCAAAATCTTGCCTGAAGAACTCGCGGTGGATAGGGCTTTCATTCAGCGCTTCCAAGAGGATGTATCGCGACTTGCCGCTCTGCAGCACCCAAATATTGTTGCGATTCACAACGTCTGTTTTCATGATGGAGTCTATTTTTTGGTGACTGATTGCATTGTGGATGATACTGGAGAATCGACTAATCTCTATCACTACTTAAAATCTTTGCCTGAACCTATTGATGAGGATGTATTAATCAATCATCTGATGGAAATCGCCTCTGCACTCGATCACGCGCATGTTACCGAGATGAATGGAAAAGGGATGATCCATCGCGGCCTAAAACTAAGCAATGTACTTGTAGGAAGTGCTAAAGAAGGAGCATCCTGGTATTTAAGCGATTTTGGATTGTCGCGCATTATTGGTTGTGGCGCTGTTTTAGCGCGCTCGTTTAAGTCTGTAGCCGAAACATTAGGGTCGGCATCCTTTTGGGCTCAGGCTGCAAATGAGGAGACACGCTATCCATTTCCTCCTTTAGAATTGGCCCATCTAAGCCCTATCCAGCAGTCGTTTCTACAAACGTTTGCCTTTTTAGCGCCTGAGCAAAAGTGTATCGATGGAATCTCATCGCTATCGCATAAAGCGGATATTTATTCCTTTGGTGTACTTGCCTACTATGCCTTGACAGGGCATTTTCCAGAAGGATTTTTCTCGATGCCTTCTGAGATTCGCCAAGGATTGAAGTATCCTTGGGACCGCATGATTGCGCACTGCTTGCGTCCGAATCCTCTACAGCGACCTGAAAGGTTATCAGATACACTTGCAACTTTGAAGGACGAGCCTTCTGAATTTCAAGGAATGCGCGTGGAGTTTCCGATGGCAGAATCAAATGCTTTACGAGGAGCGCACCTGCAAAAAGAGATTGATCAGGGATTAATCGCGCCGGGAGGAATGAAGGTGGAAGAGGCGGAGCCTCCACAGGCAAAGTCAGGGGAGGTGGCAGTTAAGCACTATACCCCTGAGCGTAAAGAACTTAGGTCTATTCAACCCCTTCTCACCGAAATGAGAGTGATTCCTGGAGGCACCTTTTGGAGAGGAAGCGCCGAAGGCAGTCGAGACGAGATGCCCTGCCATCAGATTCATCTGGATAACTTTGCATTGGATATTCATCCTGTTATCAATGAGCAGTTTGTACGCTTTTTGGAGTATGTCGGAAGTGAAAAGGATAGTTATCATCGCGATCTAATTCGGTTAAAGGATGCCCGAATTAAAAGAAGTGGCGGGAAGCTCAGCATCGAATCGGGTTATTCAAAACACCCTGTAGTAGGGGTGACGTGGTATGGAGCTATGGCCTATGCCAAATGGGTAGGCAAGCGGTTGCCAACAGAAGCAGAGTGGGAAATTGCAGCTTCTGCAGGGGTTGAGAGGTTGATGTATCCGACGGGTGGTGAGATAGAAAAATCGCAAGCCAACTTTTTTAGTTCGGACACTACTGCGGTGATGAGTTATGCCGCTAATGTCTTTGGGCTCTACGATATGGCAGGAAATGTCTATGAGTGGTGCCAAGACTGGTATGGATACAATTACTATGAAGTCTCGATGCAGGAGCCGGATAATCCAAAAGGACCCCTTCAGGGTAACTACAGAGTATTGCGAGGCGGCTGCTGGAAGAGCTTGAAAGAAGATTTACGCTGCTCTAAGAGGCATCGCAATAACCCAGGTACTGTGAACAGTACCTATGGCTTTCGCTGTGCCGGAGATTCAGCCTAAAGGTAATTAAGCGCTGTATCACCCAGAGTCATGATCACCGCTTGTCTAAGAAGGCTCTCCTTTTCGACTTGACGACCTTCAAACGATTTCAACCGCTTGGCAGCATAGCGAGCGATGTTTATCCCATCACGCACCGTATAGTTTTCGTCTTGCCCATGCACTTTTTGCAAGAAGGCGATAACATATTCCAGAATCTCTTCATCCACAAAAGGTAAATTTTCTTTTAAAATGCGACGCTCTTCTTCCGCTTCCGGAAAATCCAGGTAAATTTGCGGTTGAAGACGGCTATGAATATATTCTGGGATCTCATAGGTCGAGGCGTCATCATTCATGGTGACACAAATACGAAAGTCGCGATGCGCAGGAATTTTCAGTCCGGCAACAATAGATTCAACATAACGGCGAGTGTCCAAAAGAGCCGCTAATGAAGCCCAAGATTTTTCACTCATCCGGTTAGCTTCGTCTAGAATGCAGACACCACCGCGGATCATTGCGCTGACCAATGAGGAAGCTGCATAACGGATACTGCCGCCCTTATCGATCACAGGCGTAATGAGAAGGTCTTCTGGGCGAGTGTCCATGGTGCACTGATAGATGTAGGTGTCTTTGTTCAATTTCTTTGCTGCAGCATACGCCAGAGTGGTTTTTCCCACGCCAGGCTTACCGACGAGGCGAGGATTTAAGGGAATATCATGCGAACTGATCACTAACCAAGCGGCTAGAAGTTGGTCCATGACATCTTGTTGACCCACCCACTGCGATGGAAATTCGTCTGGAAAAGCTAGGGCAATATCGATGCCTTGGATGTTGACATGATCTTCATGTGATCCTGGAATACTTGTCATAAGGTATAAGCCTATTAAAAAAATTAAACGCAAAGGCGCAAAGGCGCAAAGAAAGATATTAACGCAAAGGAGCAAAGGTACAAAGAAGAATTTTTTTAAATATTTCTTTGCACCTTTGCGCCTTTGCGTTTAAATTTTTCCATAGTGTAGCTCTACTCCAGTTGGATAGATCATCAGTTTTTGATCCATAGTGACAATCCGCACATTCATCGAATCGCTTGTTGCTTCTAGCCACTGTTCATTTCCAAGATAGATCATGACATGGAAAATTTTGTTCGGGGTTTCGTGCTTAGCTAAAAAAGCAAGATTTTCAGGTTGTAACTGGTTTTTTGAAATTTTTTTAGAGAAGATGTACTGGTCATGTGCATTACGAGGGACTTTCATTT